>OMJA01000082.1 GCA_900299245.1 Nitrospiraceae bacterium
AGATTCCGCTCCTGCCCGGCGACAATCTCGTCAATTTAGACGAGGACGGGGCCGTGCTCCGGAACTACGAACACAAGACGTTCCACTATCCGCAACCGAAATCCGGCGGCCGCGAGTTGCCGATGGTCGGCGCGCGCGCCGGCTTCGACTATGAAGCGAGCGAAAACAGTTACCCCGATCGCGACGGGTTCTCCTCGTGGGGCAATAGTTGCGGCGGAGATACGGACGAGCTGTGAGCAGAACACCGACCCAGGGGATTCTTCCCTATCAGGACATTAAAAAGCTGATCGCCGCGCGGGCGATCACCGCCTCCCCCGCCGTCGAGGACCGGCAGATCCAACCGGCCAGCCTTGACCTGCGCCTGGGGCGCAAAGCCTACCGGCTGATCAGCAGTTTTCTTCCGGAACTCTCCCCGATTTCCTCGCGGCTCGACGTGCTCGACTTCTATCAGTCTGATCTCGTCATGTATGAGATGGATTTGACGGAAGGGGCCATCCTGGAAAAAGGCCATGTCTATCTCGTGCCGCTGCTGGAAAGCCTGAAGCTCCCCAAAACCCTGCGCGCCCGGGCCAATCCGAAAAGCACCACCGGGCGATTGGATGTCTTCACCCGGGTCGTGACGGATTTGAACGCGGGCTTCGACGAAATCCGAGCCGGCTATCACGGTCCGCTCTTTCTGGAAGTCGTGCCCCGGTCCTTCGCCATCAAAGTCCGGACCGGCCAGTCGTTGAACCAGATCCGCTTCGTCCGCGGCGAAGCCACCGTCAGCGATGCGTCGTTGCAGAAGCTCCACAGCGCATCACCGCTGCTCTATCACAACAGCCCGACCAGGAAAGCGCTGGGGCAGCGTGAGTTCCGGGCCGAGCGCGGGCTCTTCCTGCGCATCGACCTGAAAGGCGACGACCGGACGGATTCGCGCATCATCGGCTATCGGGCCAAAAAGAACAGCCACGTCATCGACCTGGCCAAAGTCGGTCATTACAGTGCGGCGGACTTTTGGGAACCGCTCTACCGCCATCGGCACGACAGTCTGCTCCTGGAACCGGAAGAATTTTATATCCTGGCCTCCAAGGAGCGCATCCGCGTGCCGGCCGGCTATGCCGCCGAGATGGTCGCCTACGAAGCGGCCTGTGGGGAGTTACGCACCCACTACGCCGGATTCTTCGACCCGGGCTTCGGATACGGCGCGAAAGGGGAGATCAAAGGCACCCAGGTGGTGCTGGAAGTCCGCCCCCACGATGTGCCGTTCCTGATCCACGACGGGCAGACATTTTTTAAGGTTGTATATGACCGCATGCTCGACGTACCCTCCCAGCTCTACGGCACCACGTTAGGGTCGTCGTATCAGGGACAGGCCCTCACACTCAGCAAACATTTTAAAGTATAGCCATGGCACCAACAGACCTCCCGACCAAAGATCCTGCTCCCGCCCCGTCGCCGGGCCACGTAGACGGCGAGACCAGCGAGGACAAGCAGCTCAGCGTCGCCGGCATGATGACCGGCACGGCGCTGATCTTCATCGGCTTTCTGAACGTCTTTCTGTCGATCAGCGGCGGATTTGAAATCAATGCCGTCCCGCTGCTGATCTACTTCGGCGGAGTCGCCGTCTGGGCCAACGCGGTCATCGAGAACCCCACCTGGCGCTACAGCGTCATGATCGGCGCCATCGCGATCGGGTTGGGATTCTTCCACTACGGCGAAGTACTCTTCTGGCACAAACAAGTCGTCTTCTGGACGACCGTCGTCGTCGTCATGTACTTCATGTTCAGAGAGCCGAAGACACCGGACCGATAAACCCCGATGATGATCTCCGTCATCATCCCGACTCTGGACGAATCGTCGACCATCGCCCGCACCCTCACCCGCACCGTCGCCCTGGGATTCGACGAGATCATCGTCAGCGACGGCGGCAGCACCGACCCGACCATTCCCATGATCCAAGCCTGTTGCGCCAGGATACCGGCCGTGCGGCTGGTCACGGCGCCGGCCGGCCGCGCCCGCCAACTGAATGAAGGAGTGAAGGCCTGCCGCGGCGACGCGCTCCTGTTTCTCCATGCCGACACGGAATTGCCTCCGACGGCCAGGACCGCAATTGAATCCGCACTGGAAAATACCCGCTGTGTCGGAGGCCGGTTCGATGTCCGCTTCGATCACCCCTCCCGCTGGGGCGTCGTCATCAGCTGGTTCATGAACCGGCGCTCGCGCCTCACCGGCATCGCCACCGGCGATCAGGCCATCTTCGTCCGCCGCGAGATCTTTGAACAGATGGGCGGGTTCCCGGATATTCCGCTGATGGAAGATATTGCATTCAGCCGGCGATTGAAACGCCGGGGAGCGACCGCAGCGCTGACGGATCGCGTCACGACTTCGTTTCGTCGCTGGGAGAAAAACGGGCCCCTGCGCACAATTCTCTTGATGTGGACACTGCGCTTCCTGTATTGGCTGGGGGTCAATCCCACGCGACTCAACCGATGGTATCGTGCGGTCCGATAAGCGATGAGCAAGCCGACACAGAAATCCTCCCCGTCTCCCAAGCCGCAACCGGCGGCCCTGGCCATTTTTGCGAAGGCGCCGGTTCCGGGCCAGGTCAAGACACGCCTCTGTCCCCCGTTGACGCCGGACGAAGCCGCCACCCTGCACGGCAGCTTTGTCATCGATATACTCGAACGCACGAAAGCCGCCGTCGCAAAGCTGAAGTTGCCGCTCGACCGCTATCTGGCCTGCGCGCCGGCATCCACGCTGGTCTTCTTTCAGATCATGGAAGAACGGCAGAGCGTGAAGCTGATCGATCAAGTCGGCGACGATCTCGGTGCGCGTATGCAGCAGGCATTCACGACCCTGTTCGGGAAGGGCTATCAGCGCGTCTTCATCGTCGGTACGGATGTTCCGTCGCTGCCGCTCGATCATTACAAGCAGGCCCTGGCCTTACTGGAGACACACGATGTAGTCCTGGGACCGGCTTTGGACGGCGGCTACTATTTGATCGGCCTCAAACAGCCCCGCCCCGAACTCTTCACGGATATCGCCTGGTCGACCGATCGCGTCCTCGCAACCACACAGGAGAAAGCCGCAGGCCTCGGCTTGAAGACCGCCCTGCTTCCGCCATGGCGCGATGTCGATACAATTGAGGATCTCAAGGCGTTGATGGACGCCAGCGCCGCGGACGCCAAAAAACCGAAGAATGAGCAGGCCTTTTCAACCCGCACCGCCGGCGCACTGCAACATCTCGCCAAACGCCTGCGGTCTCAACCATCACCCTGATATTCAGCACGGATCTCGATCATGAGCGAACGGGTTGCACTCATCACCGGCGGAGCCAGAGGCATCGGGCGGGGCATCGCCCTCGATCTGGCCTCGCGCCATTGGAAGATCGCCATCTGTTATCGCACGAGCGAAGCCGATGCCCAGAAGACTGCGCTGGCCATCACCGAACGGGGCGGGCAGGCACTGGCCGTCCGTTGCGACGTATCGGATCCGGTTGCGGCGAAACATCTCGCGACGCAGGTCGAGCAGACGTGGGGTCGCATCGATGTCCTCATTAACGGCGCCGGACCTTACCATCGCATCAATCTGTTCGACGAAACGGTCGAGGGGTGGAACGAGATGTTCGACGGCAATCTCCATCCCATTTTCTATCTGGCCCAAGCGGTCGCCCCCGGCATGAAAGCCCGCAAGTCCGGCCGCATCATCAACTTCAGCATGGCCAACGCGGATCAGCTGCTCTCGCAGCCGGACGTGACGGCCCACTACATCGCCAAGGCCGGCGTCCTCATCCTCACGCGCACATTGGCCAAGCTGCTCGCACCGCACGGGATCACCGTGAATGCCGTGTCCCCGGGATTTATCGATTCCGGCAGCGCGCCGCCGGAAGAATTGGCCGGTATGACGAAGCGCATCCCGGCCGGGTATATCGGCACCGTCGACGACACCGTCGCGGCCGTGCGATACTTACTGAGCGAAGAGGCGCGCTACGTGAACGGCGCGAACATTCAGATCAGCGGGGCGTGGGGGATATAGGGGCTGAGGTGAACGGCTTGGTTTCAGTGCTCGCTGCCCGCGCGCCCAAGATCAAATCATATTTTCAAATGAGAGACGGCGCTCGGTCAATGCGCGCAATGTAAAACCAACCCGTTCACCTCGCTTGAGAGAGAAAGGGAGGGGAAGGAGAATAAATGAAAACCGATGAAGAACGCGAAGCCCATCATCGTTTTGTCCAGGCCCTCCAGCATGAGCATCTGACCTGCTCCAAGCCCGGTTGCGGGGGAGCGATGGATGTCGCCGATCTCACGCCGCACAACGCCCGCATCAAGACCTATGAGGCCACCTGCGAACGCTGTCACCTGATCGAAAAGATCACCGGCAAGGAACAACATCAGCCGGCCTGGGACGTGGCCTCAATTACAATGATGGCCGAAGTCCATCTCCTCCACGACCAACCAACCTGCCCTTTCGACGACACCCCTATCACTTTCATCTCAATGCCGAATCCCAGACGGAAAGCCCGTTACCGACTCGCCTGCTTCTACTGCGGACGCCACACTGAAATGAACTGGCCCCCGCCGGAAGCCAAAGGATAGATTAGCCTGCACGCTGTAGTGGGGGTGGGGAGTGGGGAAAAAATAACCGGCGGCGCACTCGATGAGTGCCCGCCGGATCTTTGCTATCTATTTAGACGCTTTACCAGTATCTACTTGCCGAACGCCTTCTTCAGCAACGGCTCCATCTCGCCTTTCTTTTCCATCGGGTCGAGAATGTCGGTGTCGCCATAGAACGTTCCGTCGATGAACACTTTGGGGAGCGTCGGCCAGTTGGTCATCTTCGTGAGGGCTTCCCGCTTGACCGGCTGCGAGAGCACATCGATCAGTTCGTACGGATAGCCGTACTTGTCGAAAAACTGCATCGTCTCGCGCGTAAATCCGCACATCGGCATGGTCTTCGTGCCCTTGCCGTAAATCAGAATCTTATGCGCCTTCACTTCTTTGTGAATCTCGTCCTCTATCGGTTCGGCCATCATTTCCTCCTATGCTTCGTCTCTGGTACGGGCGGTCAACTCCAAGGCGTGAATACGCCCGTCCTTCATGGGCACATCCAACGATTGATAGATGCGCCGGTGACGATCCAGAAGATTCTTCCCGTGAAAGTCCTCCGACCCCCCCGTCTCCTTCAAATGCCCCATCGTCCCGGTGCGATCGGTGACGGTCACCGCCGCATCCGGCATACTCTTCCGGATAAACTCGGTCAACACATCTGGGGTAATCACAAGCCTTCTCCTCTACTAACAACCTCATTGATACCCTAGCCGAAATCAGTCCGGAAAGGCAATCCAGTCACCCCCGCCCTGCGCGCCTCTCACTCACACTCCTGCACACTTCTATCATCACCCGATCAGCTCCCAACTCGCAGCCCTTCACAGCCTGATCGATCGCCACACTGTTGAGACCACCGCTCTGCGGGCTGGTGCATTTCAACACATGGTGGTGCCTGTCAGCCAATTTCTCTTCGCAGGGTTGCGGTCTTTTTACCAACTCACTGAATTATCGACGTTGTACCGGCCCGGCCAGAAGGCACGCAGTTTGCGGTACGGATCGATAGAAACCGGAGCCTGCACGATGAACCAACCGATCGCCAGTCATCCACCCTTTACCAGGAGGCAGCCATGAGCGAATTCAAATCCGGGTTCTTTGTCGGAGGCGAGAATTGCAACGGTCGCGTGCTGATCGTGGACGACGAGCCGGATATCCGCAAAGTGGTCCGCATGACCTTGCAGAAAGCAGGCTATGAAGTCCTTGAAGCGGAAAACGGCGAAAAAGCCATTGAGACGATCAACAGCGGAGAGAACCGCCTCCTGCTCGACATCATCATCTGCGACATCCGGATGCCGAAAGTGAACGGCATCGAAGCCATCGCGTATTTCCGGCAGAACTACCCGCGAGTGCCGCTGATCGTCCTCACGGGATTCCCGGATACCGACATGGCCACCTCGCTTCTGCGGCAGGGCGTGGTGGACTATCTGGTCAAACCGGTCGAAGGAGAGAAACTCCGGGCCGCCGTCGGCCGCGCGATGGAACAACGGGAGCTGGCTCCGTTGTGATCAAGGTCTCTGAAACCGGGCCGGAGAACGACCGGGCGGGGAGGAGTGTCTCGTGCCCCTCCCCGCCTGCTACGGGTACGCCAATGACCGACCGGAAGGGAGTCATGCTGATCGAATCCACCGCTCCGACCAAAGTGGCGATCCTCGGAGCCGGACGGGGCGGCACCGCGCTCCTTGACCTGCTCCACCAGATTCGCACAATCGAAGTCGTCGGCATCGCCGACCGCGATCCCCGCGCGCCTGGCCTGCAACGCGCCCGTGAGCTCCACATTCCCGTGTTGCCGCACACCGCCGATGTGATCGCCCATCAGGACGTACAGCTCATCATGGATGTTACTGGCGATCCAGGCATGGAGCAGATTCTTCGGGATCGCGTCAGTCCGAACGTCGAAGTCCTGAGCGGTCCGGCGTCCCGCATCCTCTGGGAACTGGTGCAGCACGAAGCCCGCCTGCAAGCGGAACTGCTGCATGCCGAAAAGCTGGCAGGGATCGGCTCGTTCGCCGCCGGCATCGCCCATGACATCAACAACCCGCTGCAGTTGATCCTGGGACTCGCGGAAAATCTGACAGAGGAGGAGGACCTCAAGATCATCCATGACCAAGCGAAGGAGATCGTTGAAGCCGTCAAACGGACGACTGCGATCTGCCGCGACCTGACCTCCTACTCCCGCCGCGCATCCTCACATCACGATAGTCTCGTGGATGTGAACGCCAAGCTCGACGACGCGCTCAAAATTGCCCGCTATGCTGTGGCTTTTCATGACGTGACAGTAAAGAAGACGTATGCAGTCGCATCGACCGTCAAAGGAAACCCGGACGAACTCCTGCACGTGTTCGTCAACTTGATCACCAATGCCGTGCAGGCGATGGAGCGGGGCGGAACTCTTACCGTCGGCTCGGTGAAGACTCCGGAAGGAGTGGAAATCCGCGTATCCGACACCGGATGCGGCATTCCTCCTGAACTCCTGGGACAGATTTTCGAACCGTTTTTCACCACGAAGCCGCCCGGGAAAGGGACCGGACTGGGACTGTACAATATCAAGCATGTCGTGCATCAGATGAACGGCACCGTCAGTGTTGAAAGCCAACCCGGTGTCGGCAGTACCTTTACCATCACGTTCCCCCCGATTTATCGGGACTGAGAGCAGGATGCCGATAATGCATGTCTCGAATATCACACTCCCACAGCCTTCCCGCTGGGGTCTCAAGTCGAAGCTGATTCTCTCGATGCTTTTGGTTGGCGTCGTCCCACTCGTCATGGGTCTCGGAATGGCATTCTGGCGAGGGTCGGAGGAGATCCGCGACATCAGCGGAGAAAGCTTCAAAGCACTGGCCACCGAAGCAGCCAGAAAAACCGACCTCGTCATGTCGGAGGAAGTCGCCCGTACATCCCGGATCGCGACCGACCCCATCATCATTCAGGAGATGGAACGGCGTCGGGACGGCGCCGCCGAGCTACCTCCAGGATTGAGAAACCTCTCCGTCGCCGAACAGGCTGCGCGGTGGGCCGCACGCGATCCGGCCATCGTCAAAGCCGTCACGGAAAATCCACTCGCCGCTCTCTTGCGTGAATATTACTCTGGCGCCCACAGCGAACCGGATCACCTCCTGCCGCAAGTCATGCGCTCGGCCACGAAAATGCTGTTCCTAACCGATGCCCATGGCACCCTCGTGGCCGCCATGAAGGCCAAACCGGACTATCAGCATGGCGAAACCCCCTGGTGGAAAGGCGCTTTCAATAACGGAGCCGGAAAACTGTTTATCGAAGACGTCCGCTTCCATGCCCAGGCCGACACCTATGCGTTCACCATTTCCATCCCCATTATGGACAGCCTTCACTATGAAGCCATCGGCGTGCTGCATCGCGTGGTCGATGCTAAAGAGTTCTTCTCTCCTTCCACCCATGCCATCAGATTCGGGAAAACCGGGCATGTGATGCTCATCGACAGCCGCGGCATCGTCATCAGTTGCCCGATCTTGCCGACTGGTCTGTCTATCTCTGACAAGAGCCTGATCCCCCTCATCACGCCCCTGACACCAGGTTGGGTCCACGCCCCCAGTGACGGCCATGGTGGAAATGCCCGTTCCATCATCGGCTTCGCCCCGCTGCCGGAAACCAGCCGGGCGACCAACGGGGCAATCGAAGGAGGCTCCTGGCACACCTTTGTCTGGCAATCGTCCGATGAATTGTTCGCACCCATCGGTCATCTCTTCACCTGGATGACCATTTTCGGCGGCGTCGGCATCGTGCTACTCGTGTCGCTCGGCTACGTCGCAGCCAGCCGGATCGTCATACCGGTTCGGCAGCTGCAACAAGCCGCCCGGTCGATCGGACGCGGCGAACTCCATAGCCCTCTCGACATCCACACCGGCGATGAATTGGAGGATCTGGCCGACGAATTCACGCGGATGAACGCACAGCTGGATGCAGCCTTTGCAGGCCTCACAGACCAGGTCACCCTCAAGACACAGGAAGTCGAGCACCTCCAGCAATCAACAGATCAACTGCTGGACGCAGTGCCCACTCCAATTTTTCTCATCGACACCAACGAGCAGGTGCGCTATGTGAATCGAGCCGGCCAGGACACCTTCACCATTCACCACGATCCGGGGAAACGGGTCCGGCTGTTCGACCTGTTGCCTCTCGCCCCTGCCATTCAGGCGCAACTGCGACAAGAATTCACCTGTAGCCAAACCGGCACCACAACGCAACCAGGACAGAGCCCACTGACCACGCCGCGTGACCCGCTGTCCCCATCCACTGCAGAATCGCAGTTCCGGCGCCATTCAGAACTCTCGATCGGTCCTCGCCTTTACCACTACCAGTGGTTTCGCCTTCCGGGCAGGCCTGGCGAAGAATTCCGAATCGGCTTGATTCTGCGGGATACGACCGATGAAAGCCGTCTCCAGGATCAACTCATCCAGGCCGAGAAGCGGGGAAGCCTCGGCGTCCTCACGGCAGGCATCGGGCATGAATTGAACAATCCCTTGTTCGGCATCGTGGGATTGGGCGAGGCCATCCAGGAAGAAACCGACCTCAGCCAGGCAAAAGCCCACGCCCGGGATATCGTCGCCCAGGGGCACCGTATGGCGGGGATCATCCGGGACTTTACCGGCGTCACGGCCAGAGATCCCGCCGATCAGCAATGCATCGTCGTCGTCGAGCACGAGCTGGATCACGCGCTGGAGACGACGCGCACCGCGACGGATATGACCGGCATTCTCGTGCACAAAGAATACGCCGGAGACACCCGCGTCCGCGCGCTGCCCGACCAGTTGCGGCAGGCGTTCGCTAATCTTCTGACAAATGCCGTGCAAGCGATGAAAGGCAGGGGGACACTGCGCTTGTCCACGGCGGCCAAGGAAGGAGACGCCATCATCCGGCTGTCGGACTCCGGTACCGGCATCGCGTCCCAGCATCTGTCGAAGATTTTCGATCCGTTCTTTACCACCAAAGGACAGGGGGAAGGATCGGGGTTGGGGCTGACCGTTGCCAGGCGGATCATTCGAAAATTCGGCGGCGACATCAGGATTGAAAGCATCGAAGGCAGCGGGACGACCTGCATCGTCACGCTCCCGGTGCTGACTTCCGCACCACAGGAGGGGTCATGGAGCTCATCCGCACCGCAGTCGCAACCACAGCCGTCGCACTCATCGTAAGCGTGCTCGCAAACGGCAGTCAGGCCCTGTGGGCGAAAGACAGTCCCGCCCCCACCGGAATTTCTCCGGAGAAGGTCGCCGACTACGTGCATGCCATTCTGCAAGCCGACCGCACGATCTACACGACACAGATCGTCATGCGCATGCAGGACAAGAGCATCGTAAGAGCCACGGAACATTGGGAGCAGGACAATGCTCTCCCGCTCCCCGCCCAGTTTCTCCAGCAATCCGGGCGAATCGTCGCCGAAAGCGGACGCGGCATCCGCTATCGCCTGATCAGTCTGTCTCCCATCTATCAACGGAATGCCCCCGTCACGGACTTCGAACGGAAGGCGCTGGAAACACTCACCCGCCAGCCGGACCGGCCGGTCACCGGACGGGTCACCAGTGGGAAGAAACAATATTTTCAGGCGATCTATCCCGACCGCGCCGTGTCAGACGCCTGCATCAGCTGCCACAACACTCATCCGTTGAGCCCCAAGCGGGACTTCAAAATGAATGATGTGATGGGAGGGATCGCGATCACGATTCCGCTGGAGTAGCGGCAGCACGCAAGGGGAATCAGGCAGCCGGCGGAATGGGGGGAGCCTGAGCGTATTCTTCACGGTAGATTTGAACGGCGGTCATGAAGAGGCTGACGAGAATAGGACCGACAAAGATGCCAAGGAGCCCATACAGCGCGAGCCCCCCGAGCACCGACAGCACCAGAAGCAAGACCGGAATCTCCACTTCTTTGCCGATGAGCCAGGGACGAAGAACCTGGTCTACCGTCGACACCACGCCGACTCCCCATCCCGCCATGGCCAACGCTTTCCCCATCGAGCCGATGCCAGCCAGATACACGGTCACCGGCCCCCAGATCAGCGCCGTCCCGCCGAAGGGAATCGGAGCCAGCACGATCGTCAGCGCCGTGAGCACCATCGGAAACGGCACGCTCAGAGCAAGATAGGCCAGCCCCGCCAATACCCCCTGGACGAGCGCCGTCACCAACATGCCCTTCACAACGGCCCGCACCGTTTGATCGAGACGTATCAGAATTTTCTGTTTATGCGACTCGTCCATGGGAAGGAGCTCATACAGTGAATTCACCCAGCGTTCGCCGTCTTTGAACAGAAAAAAGAGCACCATCAGCATGATGAAAAAATTACTGACGAGGACGACGGCATTCTTCAGAAGATCTCCCATCTGGCTGACGACAAACTGGCTGAGCCATTTGGCGCCTGAGACCAGGGAATCCTCCATCGGCACCGGCTGTCCATTTCCAGCCGACACCAACGAGCGCAGCCAGCTGCCGACAACCGGAATCGCCGCCAGCCGCTCCGGTACCTGCTGCACACCCCCGGCGGCAATCCATTCCTGGATCGCCTGCTCCACCCCGACCGCTTCCCGAACGAGGACCACGCTCATCATGACCACCGGGACCACCACCACCGCCAGCACGCCGAAAGTCAGACACCCCGCCGACAGGGATTCCCGCCCGCCGATCCTCCGTGAAAGCCCGCGATGCAGCGGAAACGCCCAGTGCGCCAGCAGGGCCGCCCAGAGTGCCGGGAAGAGGAAGGGCTGCAGGATCAGTCCGATCTGATAGAGCAGCAACGCCAGAAGGGCGAAGAAAACGACGGTAAAGAGTTGAGGACGAGTCATAAGTGGCCGGAAATGAGATGCGTCGCTGGTACGTTGATAGCAGATCTGTGAGGCGCTGTCACCGGAGAGCGCACGAACCGGCATGCGGGAAAGGACAACTCACCGGACCGGCTGAATGCAGGGACAGCCGGCCGTCATCATTGCGGTCGGCCGTGTTCAGCGGTCTGTCAGAGATCGGGTTTTTTCCCCATGACGGCGACGCTACGATTCCGGTTTCCATTCATATCCCGGACGGCACCCGGCAGCCTGGGCACATCCTCCGGCCAGGTCGTGACGCCCATATCACTGACTCCCTGAAACTTCGCGCCCTCTTCCATTGAAAACAACGGCGCATGCACTTCGCCCATAATGACGCCGGTCTTGAGCAGTTGAACCCGGTCGCTGGCGGTAATCGTCGCCTTGATCCGCCCGCTGCTGATCAACACCCCGGCCGTAATGGTTCCCTTCACCACGCCGTCCTCACCGACGATGACCTGGCCTTTGGTAAAGATGTCCCCTTCCAGGCGGCCGTCGATACGGACGGTCCCCTCGACGCGAATCTCGCCCTTCAGTTCCACCCCTTTGGCCAGCAACGTGATATTGCCGTCGTCCATATACCCGCTCTTTTTCATAGCCGCTCCCGGTTGCGCGAACATTCGCAGCTCAGGATACCTCAGGGGGATATCGGCACCTAGCAGTTTGTCAAAATGGGCACAGGCGGGACGGCGGTCGCCGGACAGACAGACCTCAAGACAATCCGAAGGTCTGTTTCACCCGTTCCCAGAATCCTCCGCCATGCACTTCGCAATACACGCTCCGCTCGGTCCCCTCCAGAAACACCTCCGTCACCCGTTCCGGACATTGCGCCGTCGCCAATTGCCCGGTTCTCGGATCGATCGTCCGCGAAACGATCCCGCTGGGAACGGCAAAATCCGGAGAATCGGCTGGGATGAGCCGGCGGGCGACGTCCACCCAGATCGGCAACGCTGCCTGTGAGCCGGTCAGGCGAATCGCCCGTTCGTCGTCAAATCCCACCCAGACGCCGATCACCAGCTCCGGTGTATAGCCGACGAACCAGGCATCGCGGTAGCCGTCCGTCGTCCCCGTCTTCCCGGCGACGGGACCGCGCAGCCCCCACACTCTGGCTTTTGATCCGGTGCCCCGATCCAGCACGCCCTTCAACAGAGACGTCGCCAGATACGCCCCCTGCGCCGACACGGCTTGATGCCGGTCAAGCAGGGGGCTCCAGAGGGTGTCTCCGGACTCGCGGACCAGATTGGTCAGCGCAACGGTTTTCACCCCCACGCCGCCGTTCGCCAACCCGCCATAGGCCGACGTGATTTCCAGAAGCGAAACCGACGCGCTCCCGAGGGCGATCGAGAGATTGTCGGGAAGCGCCCCTTGAATACCGAATCCCCGCAGGAGGCGGTTGATCGATCCGATCCCGAGCCGATGCGCCGTTCGCACCGCGGGCACATTCAATGACTGTTCGAGCGCCGCCCGTACGGTCACCGGCCCGCGAAACTGGCGGTCGTAGTTCTGCGGCGACCAGGGGCCGGACCCCGATTCAAAACTGACCGGTTCGTCCGCCAGCATCGTGGCGGGCGTGACGCCGGTGCTGCCATCCGAGCGCGCCGCTTCAAACGCCGCGAGATAGACGAACGGCTTAAACAGCGACCCGGCCTGCCGGTGAGCCTGCGCCGCCCGATTGAATTGACTCGCACGATACTCCCGCCCTCCCACCATCGCGCGGAGCTGGCCCGTTCGGGCTTCAAGCACCACGACGGCGCCTTGCAACGGCGACTCACCTTCCCGTAACGCCGGATACTGCTGCTCCAGCTTGGCGAGCCCCTTGTGCAACGCCTCGGTCGCGAGCTGCTGCATGAAAGGATCGAGCGTCGAATAGATCCGGGCACCTTCGGGAATGCCCATGCCTGTTCCGGCTTCGACCTGCCGCAACAAATAGTCGACGAAGTAGGGCGCGTCCGTGACCACGTCCTCCGGCAGCGACACGCGGACAGGCCGGTTCACCGCCTCTTTCCAGGCGTCTTCGGTCAACAGGCCTTCGTCGCGCAGCCGGCGCAGCACCACGTTCCGCCGGAGCGTGGCATGCTCCAGATTTTTCGTCGGCGAATAGGTATTCGGTCCTTTGATCAGGCCCGCTACCAGCGCGATCTCTTCGATCGACAACGCTTCGAGCGGTTTGGCGAAATACCGGTGCGCCGCTTCCCCGATGCCGTAGATCGACACCGAGCCGGCCTGCCCGAGATAGATTTCATTGAGGTAGCTTTCGAGGATCTCTTCCTTGCGATATTTCCATTCCATCACGAACGCCGCCACCACTTCGCGCAACTTGCGCTCCATCGTCCGTTGCGGCGAATAGAACAGATTCTTGGCCAACTGCTGCGTAATCGTGCTCCCCCCCTGCACGACGCCGCCGCGCATGAGATTGGCCCAGAGCGCACGGCCGATCGCCACCGGATCGACGCCGTAGTGCGAGAAAAACCGCCGATCCTCGACCGCCAGCACGGCGGTGATGACCGCCGGAGGAATCCGGTTGTACGGGACCCATTCCCGCACCTGCCGCGACCCGCCGCGCATCCCGCTCAGCAACGGCGGCTCCAGCGCCACAAACGGAATCGTCTCCCGTTCCTGCACCGAGACCACGTTGGTGATCACGCCGTCCTTCAATTCCAGTTGGACACGCCTGGGCGGCTGACGGCTCTCCTCCTGCGCATGCAGATAGAGGTCGATGGCGTCCTCCGCTGCGGCATAGTCGCCGGGCGTCTGCACAACCGGTACGGCGCGATAGCCCAGGCGATGCAACCGGTCGAATACCCCGGTCTCGGCGACCGGCTCCCCCGGCTTCAGCAGATGTGGAGCCCCGTAGATCAGCAGGGGCGGATGTTCATCGCTCTTCGGTAAGGCCAGGCTGGCCGAGAGCACTCCGCCATAGATCACGAGCGCAACCGCCGCCACTCCTGATACGGCACAACAGATGAGGAGAGACCATCGGACCCACCGACGGCCGAAGATCGCGATGCGAACGGTCATGGGGTCAGCATACCCTGCCCTCGACCGGAGCGGAAGGGCATGAAGTATGGACCGAGGTGCTGAAAACAGACCGGCTGGAGGAAACGACGCGAGTGAGGAGAGTTCACGCCCCCGGCAGGTTGCCCCCTGTGCAGGCACCGGGACACGCGGGTCATTCGGCGTCCCGATGGACCGTCCCTGGGGAGAACGCCGGAAGACACACCGCGATATATTCGGCTCCCTCCCGGCCGGGAGTGCTGTAGCGAACCCACTCGCCGCGACGGGTGATCACCGCCTGGCCGGCCCGCACATCGTTGATTCCGTCTTTGGTTTCGACCCGCAGTATCCCCCTTAACACGACGGTATACTCGTCAAACTCCGGAGTCTGCCCGGGCTCCTGCCAGCCGGACGGACTCTGCATCCTGGCGATGCTGACATCGGCCGTCTGCGAGTTCACCCTCCCGATATATTCATCGATCAGCTTCGGTTTGTTGCCGGCAGCCTGTATCCGCGTCGGCTGTTGAATCAGCTGGACCATTGCGCCCTCCCTTTCTTCGGCCAATCAGAGAAATCGACCACAGCGGCATCCCTCCCCCCCCTTCCGAGGTAACCCCTTCTGGTCTTACTGGTTTTCAGTGGCGCCGCTATCTTTGTTGAAAAGGACACGTGCTCTTCACCCCCAACCAAGGAGACCGACGATGAGCTGTACACGCTGCTGCGGATTGATGGTGAAAGACAATTTGATGGATTTTGACGGCACCTCAGGGCATACCTGGATGAGCGCCATGCGCTGCATGAACTGCGGCCATGTCCACGATCCCATCATGGAGCAGAATCGTCGCTCGGCGCAAGCCGGACGGCCGACGCCGGTGCTGGTCGCGGCCGGAGGCGAGGCCGACTATGGGGACGACGAAGTCCATCTGGGAGTCGAGTCAATGGTGGCTGACGCCGCCTGACGTCACACACGGCACACTGCAGGGGGGAAGGATTCTTGGCATCAATTCTGGTCATCGACGACGATGAGGCTCTGCGGCTCCTGCTGCGGGAGATGCTGCAAGCCGACGGCCACGCGGTCCGGGAAGCCGCCAACGGGCGCGAGGGACTGGCGCTCTATCGGGCGCAGCCGGCCGATCTGGTGATCACGGATATCCTGATGCCGGAACAGGACGGGATGGAAGTGATACTGGAACTCACCCGGGAATTTCTCGACGCCCGCGTCATCGCCATGACCGGCGCGTCGGGCGAGCAGAACTTCCTGAGCGTCGCCAAGCTCTTCGGCGCCCGCCATATTCTGGAGAAGCCGTTCGGCGCCGACCAGATCCGCCGCCTGGTCAATTACACGCTGGCGCACTGACTTTATCTTCGCCCTTCCGGCTCGACACCTAGTCAGAGGCACCCTTCCCTTGATACACTGCTCCGTGATGAATGTGTCTGCCAGGTAGAATCCTCTCCAGACAACACCTGACATCTTTACTCATCCGGATACAGATCGACGCGCTATGCCACCTACGATGCTCCTGAGTTGTGAGTCCATCAGCAAGAGCTATGGCGTGAAGCCGCTCTTTTCCAATCTCTCCATCGGCTTGTCCGAGGGAGATCGCGTCGGGCTCATCGGGCCGAACGGCTCCGGGAAATCCACGCTGCTGAAAATTCTGGCCGGCATCGAAGACTCCGACGACGGCACCCGCTCCCTGCGCCGCCACGTCCGCCTGAGTTATGTGCCGCAGGAATCGACCTTTCCTCCCGACCTCACCGTGGAAGAAGTCCTGGCGCAGACGCTGCGCGAGGAAGGGCTGGACCCGCACGAAGAGAGCGGCCGCATCGCCCGCGCCTTGAGCCTGGGGGAATTTCCCGACTCCGAGCAATCGGTGCGCACGCTATCCGGAGGCTGGAAGAAGCGCCTCGCCATCGCCCGCTCGCTCCTGATGGAGCCGGACGTCTTGATGATGGACGAACCGACGAACCATCTGGACGTCGAAGGCATTCTCTGGCTCGAACAGCTGTTGAAATCAGAGACCCGCGCCTATCTCGTGATCAGCCACGACCGCCGCTTTCTCGAATCGGTGGCGGAACGGATGATCGAACTCAATCGGATTTATCCGCAAGGCCGGTTCGAAGCTCCCGGCCGTTACAGTGATTTTCTGGAGGCCCGCGAGGCCAACCTCGAGGCCCAGGCAAACGAGCATGCGACCCTGGCCAATAAAGTGCGCCGTGAGGTCGAATGGCTCCGCCGAGGCCCGAAAGCCAGAACGACCAAAGCCAAAGCGCGCATCGACGCCGCCGGCGCCCTGATCAACGACCTGGCGGACCGCGACAGCCGCCGTGAGCTGGCTCCGGCCGGCATCGACTTCACCGCCTCCGGACGCAAGTCCAAACAACTGATCGTGGCCCAGCAACTCGGCAAATCGCTGGGCTCCCGGCAGATCGTCAAGGATCTCGACCTCATCCTTGGTCCCGGTCAACGGCTGGGCCTGCTCGGCCCGAACGGCAGCGGCAAATCCACGCTGATGAAACTCCTGGCCGGCACGCTGAAGCCCGATACCGGCACCGTGACCCGCGCCGACAAGCTTCGGATCGTCACCTTCGAGCAGCATCGCGAATCGCTGGACCAGCAGGTGTCTCTCCGCAGGGCTCTCGCCCCGGCAGGCGGCGATTCGGTGATCTATCAGGATCGTTCGATCCACCTCGTGTCCTGGGCCAAACGGTTTCTCTTCCGGCCCGAACAGCTCGATCTGCCCGTCTCCCGGCTCTCCGGCGGCGAACAGGCCCGGCTCCTGATCGCGCGGCTCATGCTGCAACCGGCCGATGTGCTCATGCTGGACGAGCCGACGAACGATCTGGACATCCCGACCCTGGACGTGTTGGAGGACAATCTCCTGGAGTTTCCGGGCGCACTGATTCTCGTGACCCATGACCGTTGGCTGCTGGACCGCGTCTCCACGATGATGCTGGCGCTGGACGGGAGAGGCAAGGCCGAGTGGTTCGCCGATTTTGCCCAATGGGAAGCGGCCCAGGAACGCGGAGCCTCCGGCCCTTCAGACCCCGCGCCCGCCCGCGCCGCACACAACAGCGGCCCCAAGCCGAAACAGGCCCGCAAGGGACTCTCCCACTCGGAGCAAAAGGAGTGGGACAAGATCGAAGGGTTGATCGTCAAGGCTGAAGCCGCCGTGGCCGCTTGCCAGGCAGCCACGGAAGATCCGGCGGTCATGTCGGATGCGGCCGCGCTGCAAGCCCGCTACACCGCCTTGGCGGCGGCGCAGACCGAAGTCGAACGGCTCTATACACGCTGGACGGAGTTGGAAGAAAAACGCACGCAGGCGATGCAGCCTTCTTAGAGCGGTCCGGCTGCCGGTTTTTCACGACCTGTCGACAGCACCTGAGGCGCCAGCGAGCCCGCGACCATGCCGCTTGCTGCCACCAGCAGCCCCACCAGCTGCGGCGGCCACACGGCATCGGCTGGGCTGACCAGTTCAAGTCCTAGCCAGCTTACAAGTCCCGCCACGATCGCTACCACGGCACCCTGCGCCGTGGCTTTCGGCCAATAGAGGCCGGTCAGTAGCGGAATGAATGCCACCACCAGCGTGACCTTGTACGTACTCACCACCAGCTTATAGATGCTGGCATCAGACCAGAGCGCGATCGCCAGCACCACTGAGGCAAACACAACCAACACAACCCGCATCAGCCGCAGCAACTCCGCATCGTTCACGCGGGCAATCATCGGCTTCAACACATTTTCACTGAGGGCCACGGACGGCGCCAGCAACGTCGCGCTGGAGCAACTCATCACCGCCGACAGCACGGCTCCGAAAAAGACGATCTGCGCGGGAAGCGGCGTGTGTTCCAGAATCAAGGTCGGCAGGACCAGCTGTGAATCGGCTTCAAGCAGCGCCAGAAACCGCCCGGGATCGACGAGCGTGGCGGCATAGGCGAGAAACATCGGAATAAAACAGAACGCAAAGTACAGCGTTCCCCCCAGAAGCGACCCGCGGACAGCTGTCGCTTCATCCTTCGCCGAGGTGATCCGCTGAAACACATCCTGTTGCGGGATCGACCCGAACATCATCGTCACCCAGGCCCCGAGGAACGGAATCCAGGCGTTGAGGCCGGCGGGTGGAAAGAAATCCAGCTTCCCGGCGCCCGCCGCATGCGCAATGACCGTCTCAACGCCCCCCGCCAGTCCGCTGACGATCGTGCCGATATACAACAGCCCGCCCATGATCACCGTGATCTGGACAAAATCCAGAATGGCCACTGAAAACATGCCGCCGAACGTCGTGTAGGTCAGCACGATCAGCGCGCCCGCGGTCATGCCCAGCGACTGGCTGATTCCCCCGTCCGTCACCACGTTCAGCACGAGCCCCAGCACCTTGAACTGGGCGGCGACCCAACCGAGATAGGACGCGACCACCGCAAGCGTGCACAACACTTCGACCGTACGGTTGTAGCGAAGGCGGTAGAAGTCCCCGACCGTCAGGAGATTCATGCGGTAGAACCGCGGGGCGAAGAACAAACCGGCGAGAATCAAACAGAGGCTGGACCCGAAGGGATCGGCCACGACCCCCCGAAGCCCTTCTTTCACGAATGTCGCGGAAATGCCGAGCACGGCCTCGGCGCCAAACCACGTCGCGAACACCGTCGCGGTGACCACCGGCAGCGGCAGGCTCCGTCCGGCCACGGCGAAATCCTTCGTATTCTGCACACGCGTGGCCGCGTAGAGACCGATCCCGACGGAACAGAGCAGATAAAGCGCCACAAACCCGAACAGCATGGCGCAGGATAAAATGATCGCCCGCAGCAATCAATCGTTAATGATCGTGCGGTGAAGGTTCGCCGGGATGCAGCCGCGAGGCTACCGGAGAGCCCCCGTGACCTGCCGGCATCCAACCAGAAACAAATCGCCCTGGGATTCGACACGTAACGGACGCGTCCATCGGACCTGATACACCATCGTCGACCGCCGCCATCCGAGTGCAGCGTTGTGGATTCCAATCAACTGATTGACCCGCGGCGCATCTCCCATGAGCAGCAGAATCCCGTGAGCGCTCCGGTTCAACGTAAACGCCTGCCCCTGCTGAATCGTCGCGGTCCCACCGCCGCCTGACGCACAGAGTTCATACGCACAGCCGTGCCGGTCCTCGATCCTGGCTTCCCCTCGACGATTGTGCAGCGGCGCCGAGCGACCGGGCTCCTCAGTCATCTGCCTGCCTAGAGAACGAATCGCCATGATCCCTCCCCCTTATTCTGTACTGGATGTCCATTCGCGATCGTATGCTAGAGCAAGGGGCATACCGCTGTCGGACAGCCATCACACCCGCTCTTTCCCCTGTAGAGTCATGAGTCCTGAACCTTCTCTGGATAAGACGATCGGAGACAACGAAGGTAAATCACACCATCACATCTGGGGATAACTACGTATCCTGTTCATTTCATAGACTCATTTGATCTGTAGTGAATCGCCTACACCGGGGAAGCGTACCCGCTAGAGCCCGGGTCCTCGTTCAGCAGCCAGCGCCATCACGGCACTGGGGCACTTTCGCCGCCGAGCCGGGCTGTGCGACAATCCCGACCATTCATTTCCCGTCATTGCACCGGAAGGAGCCCGCGGACCATGAGCCTTGCCCTCCTCGCTGCCAGCACCCGGTTCCGGGCCGGAACCCTTCTGTTTTTCCTGGGGTCGTTCCTCACAGCCGGATTCCCCGACAACGCTACGGCCCACAAAGAATTGCTGACCGCCGAAGAAAAGGAACTCTTGCACAAGGCCGAGCACATTCATATTGAAGCGCTGGCCCTGAGCAGCCACGGCCCCGTCGATGCCACGGGAGTGACCGCAGCGGTCGCGGCGCGGCTGCAACGGCTCGGCTACCGCCTTGCGGCCGACGGCACGCAACCGCACGAGATCGTCGTCAAGGTGAAGTGTGAAGAATTGAAAACCTGGGAAGGCACGGGACGATCCGGCGGCGATGCCGATCTGGTCGGCGCCGCCTCGCGGCTCTGGAAAGGGCCGGCGTGCCAACTGTCGTATCGCTTCGGCGCCCGTTGGGCCGACTGGAGGCACGAGGTCCGTACACCGTTCAGCAATCCCCAGGATGCGGCGCGCCAGGCGGGGCAGGCCGACGCAGGCGCCTATGCGCTGGCGGCGCTCACCCGGCAGTTGCAGAGCGATCCCTTCCCATTTTTACTCGCTGCCGATTGGGGACAGTCCGACAGGCTGATTAGCGCGCTGGATGAGCCCGACGCGGCCGCGGCGCAAAAACAGACCGTGATCGGACTCCTGGGTCAGATGATCGCCGTGGACGCCATCCCGCGATTGACAACCGCCTTGAAGGATCCCGATCCGGCCGTAGTGCAATCCGCAGCCACCGCGCTGGGAACCATCGGCCATGAAGACGGTATTCCCGCACTGCTCACCCTCTTCAAAACGGGCACGCCCGAGCAGCATCGTGCCGCCGCATCCGGACTGGGCCGCCTCGCCCCGTTACATCCGAACAGCGGAATCGTTCCGGCCTTCATCGCCGCACTTCCCGGTGAATCCATCCCGAATCAGATCATTCTTGTCAGAGCCCTGGGCAAAACGACCGATCGTCAGGTCCTTGGACCGCTCAAGGCTCTGCACCGGTCTGTCTTGAAACAAGCACGGTCCGACAGCAGTTCTGAACTCAAGGAGCTTCTGGCAACTCTCGGAATCGCCCTCGACGGCTTCGACGGCGTGCACACGGAGGAATAACCCCGGCTTTAGCGTTCGTCCTGTTCGATCGCCTCGAAGAGGCTGTTGACGGGAGACCACACCGACCTGGGATAGAAGATCCACTTGATGAGATGCCGAGTGAGATAACCGGGGTGTCCCTTGGCCCCCAGTTGTGAGGCGCGGCGATTCCACTCGGCAATCCGTTCGGGACTGGCCGCAGAAAGCGACAGAAACCACGCAGCCAGCGCCTCGTCGCCCCCTGTCCGGCGAACCGCCGCGAGAAAGTGGGGAAGCGTGAGGCCGAAGTGCCGGAGAAACGCGCCGTCGATTCCGAGCCGGCTGCCGAACGCCACTCGATAGGTAAACGGCAATTGCCGCGCGAGAAATCTTCTGGCCTTCTCCGCGAACCGCGGAAACCAGACACAGCCGGCCAGTTGATCTTGAGGGCGCGGAAGCCGCATGCGTGCCTCTACGAACGTGCTCGAGTTTCTGATTGCACGAAACAATCGGCCAGATGATCGTTCACCATGCCGATCGCCTGCATATAGGCATAGATGATCGTGCTCCCGACGAACCGGAACCCGCGCTTCTTCAGGTCTTTCGACAAGGTCTCGCTCACCGGATTCACGGCGGGCACATCCTTCATCCGTTTCCAGCGATGCTCGATCGGCTCGCCGCCGACGAACGACCAGACATAGGCATCGAACGAACCGAATTCTTTCTGCACCGCCAGAAACGCCTGCGCATTGGTGACCGCCGCGTCGATTTTGAGGCGGTTGCGGATGATGTCGGGATTCTTGAGCAACGCCGCTTTGGTCGCGGCCGTAAAGCGCGCGACCTTCCCGGGATCGAACCCCGCAAAGGCCTTTCGATAGCCGGCGCGCTTTCTGAGGACGGTGTCCCACGTCAGCCCCGCCTGCGCGCCTTCGAGCAGAAGCATCTCAAAATGCTTCCGGTCGCGATGCACCGGCCTGCCCCACTCCCGATCGTGATAGCGGATCATATGCGGCTTCTCGCCAGCCCAGCCGCAGCGGATCAGGTCTTTCATCCCGACACTTCCTTTCTCCGGAGTCCGATTACCGGCCTCGTCCGACGGTCGCCCGGTTGACGGCAATCCACCATTTCGGCTTGATCCGGCCGAAGTCTGTGCGGACATGACGGCGGAGCGCCTGTTTGGAATCCAGGACCACCGGGCCGCCCGGGCTCCGCCAGAACACGACCCAATGCCAGAACGCACGGCCTTTTTCACGATGCCACTTGATCGCAAGCAGCGCCACGTCCGGCAGCGCCGCCCAGGAGACAAACGGCGTTTCGCTTGTTGCCGCATGAACACGAAAGCGGGTCATCAGCTCACGGACCGGTCGCGTCTCCGACCAGAGCCGCGGATCGTCGGCGAAGATTCCCAGCCGGTTCGCCGCGCGTTTGGCCTGCGCGTAACTCACTCCCGCCAAAGCCGCCACGCTGGCGATGCCGCAGCCGGTCCGTTCGCGTTGCACCACCGGCTTCACGGCAACTCCAGCTTCAGTTTCCGGCCTCCGGAAATGCTGAATCCCTCGCGCTGATAGAACGCCAGCGTCCGGTCGAACTCCGGCAGGGGCGGAGTCGTGACTTCCAGCCGCCGCCATCCCCGCAATTGCCCCAGTCGTCTGGCCTGCGCCAGCAGCGCCGCGCCCACTCCCATCGAACGATAGGCCGGCCGGACATAGAATTCCGGAATCGTTCCGTACGCACCCTCCGTATAGAGGGCGTAGCTCTGATAGAGGGCAAGAAATCCGACCGGCTCGCCGCCGTCCCGCGCGACCAGCACCGAATAGCATCCGTCCCGAAGCCAGGCCGCCGCACGCGCTTCCGTGTCGGCCTGATGAAAATTGAACGCCTTGTCGTTGATCGCGGCCATAATCTCGCGGAGCAGTTCCCCCACCAGGGTGGCGACGACGGCCGCGTCATCCGGTTGAGCCTGCGTAATCTGAATGGGCATCGTCAGTTGATGAACTCCTCAAACAGCGCATAGCCCTCGGGCCAATCGCCGATCCCGCTGTCGGCATTGATATGCCCGACGTCGCCGATCTCGACAAACCGGCTGCCCCAGGCCTGCGCACAATGCCGGGCGTGAGCGACGGAGCCGAATGCATCGTTCGCGCTCGCCACAACCAGCGTGGGAAAGGCCAGCCGCCGCATCGGCACCGGCGTAAATCCGGTGGCGGCGGCGGGGAAACTCGGGCTGGCCGGTTCGGGCACCGCGACAAGGAAGGCCCCCTTGACCGGCAGACTCGATTGTCCCGCCCAATGAGCCACGAGCAAACAGGCCAGGCTATGGGCAACCAGTACGGGAGGAGCCGCGCACCGCCGCACGGCCATGGTCAGTTCATGCACCCAGTCGCCGCAACGCGGCGCATCCCATTGATCCAGATTTACCCGCCGCCAGGCCGGGTGGCGCGCTTCCCACAACGTCTGCCAATGGCCCGGTCCTGAATTGCCGAACCCCGGCAGGACCAATACGGGAATCTCCATCACAACCTGCTCACCCGGTGTTCTCCCGCCCGGTCACCGCCGCCGTCGCATAGTAGACCGCCCGGCTCTGCGGATCGTCGGCCATCTGGCAATAGCCTTGGAGATCCGCGTCGGTGACGATTCCGGTCGCCAGATACTTCTCCCGCAACTGTTGCGCGGACATCGCCATCATCTTCGCCAAACCCGAACCGCCCGCGGAAACCGGAGCCTCATACTCCATGGCCAACTCGCTGAGTCCATGCCGTTGCAAGAGAGACAACAGCTTGAGTCCCAGAGCGTAGTCCATACCGCGGCTTTCGTACATCTGATGAATCGCCTGATGAATGTGCTGCATCGCCGCCAGCTGTGCCGCCGTTCCGGCGATGCCACGTGACGCAGAGAAATCCGGTTCTTCGAGAACAATCCATCCGCCCGGCTTGAGCGCAGCCAGCATCCGGGAAAGGGCGACCTCATAATCAGGCAGATGAACGAGCACATACCGCGCATGGACCAGATCGAACGAACCCTGCGGCAGCGCGGCGGTCCGGATATCCCCCTGCTGAACCTCGACCTGCTCCGGACGACGAGCAGGAAGAAACTTCGTCGAGAGATCGAGGGCGACAACCTGTCCCGACGCCCCGACCTTCTCGCCCATCCACTGCATCATTGAACCGGCGCCCGGTCCCACTTCCAGACAACGCCATCCGGTCGTCAGGCCGGTGGCGTACAGGCGGCGCCGGCTGGCCGGATCGAATTCCTGCTCGATCGCCTGGAGCCGCGTGAGCTCCAATCGATCGTCGGCCGTGGTAAAGACATAGTCAGGTTGGGCCATAGTTCGTTCCCGGCACTCACGGCGCACCGCCGGCGCGGCACGTTACTCCAGTTTCTTGAAACAGTCGGTCCCCGCCACCGCCCGCAACCGCTGACAGCTCATCACACGCGTCGAACCCGTGACGTCGTTCTTGATCACCACCACATAGGATTCGCCGCCGGCCCACGCCACATTCCAGAAGACATTCCCCTTGGCATCCTCGCCCTGGAAAAAGGTCCGCGCCACGATCCGGCAACGATGGCCGCCGCTTTCGATGAAGACCGCCAGTGCCTCGCTCCGCTCCAGTTCAGGCATCGCCGCGAGACGATCCTGCGCCGGATTCGCCAGAGCCGGCGAGGGCCCGAGGCCGATGACGGCCAGGAGCAGGAGGCTGCGGGATAGGTACAAATAATTTCTCTGCGGGTCGTTCATATCGATCAATTTGAACCGCGCCATGACCGATTGCGCATATACACCAACCATACACTGCATCCACCGATTGTTTCACACACTGACTGATCTGTAGTCAATTGACTTCAGGCGACAACTGCCCAATTTCCTTACGATCTCACCGGAACCATAACCCTCACGCCCTACATCTGCACGTGCGCGCGAAATGCGGCGTCCCTCGTAAACACTGACATTTCCGTGAAACTACGCACATCAAACAGATGGCACATGCCTTGCTCAATCCAGACGTGAGATTAGTCCTCTGAGTATCGCCCAGCTCGTCACGGACGGGCGATCGAGAGACCACTCTACATCAGAGCGTGCGGCCGCAACCCCGGGTGTCACCCCTGTGGCTTCGTGCGCCCAAAATCTGAAGAGGGCAGCGCCCGGCGCGCCGCCACATTGTGAACCACTAACGGGAGCCATCGATGAACTGGATAACAATTCTTGCCGTGGGGCTGGTGCTGGCGGACAGCGCCGCCTGGGGAGCGACCTTAACCTGGAATCCCAATACCGATATCGATCTGGCCGGATACCGCGTCTATCAATGCACTCGGCTCCCCTGCAACCGGACCAGCGGCACTGCCATCGCAACCCTTGGGACAGTGACCAGCTTCAATATCGGGACACCCTCGGCCGTGCGGCACTACGTCGTCACGGCCTATGACTCGTCAAACAATGAATCGGGCGAAAGCGGCGTCGTAACCTATACCCCGGCCGCCGCTCCTCCTCCGACGACGCCGCCGCCCGCACCGCCGCCCACGCCCACCGGCCTGCAGCTCCTCACGGTGCGGTAGCACGGCGCGGAGAAACGATCCGAGCCCGTTCGGAACGCGCGTTGCGGAGGTCTGCATGAGGCCGCCGCAGCGGCGCGGCACTCACGCTACCCCATATCGCGGAGGGTATGATCGGGATTGCGGTCGCGCGCGATGGTCTTCATGACCTGATCGCCGAAGAGCACGACGATCCGGCCGCGCTGATCCTTCACCACCATAGACGCCGACGGCGCCTTGAACGTGGCGGGATCTCCGCCCAGCCAGGCGCTGCATGAAAACGGCAGCGCATCCAGGATCGTTTCCACGCGATATTCGTGGCGCAACCGGTATTGCAGGACGTCGAACTGCAGCCGGCCCACCGCCGCGACCAGGGAATCCTGATCGTTGAGGCTCCGCATGATCTGGACCGTGCCCTCCTGCGCCATCTGCTCCATCCCCTTGTCGAACGCTTTTCGTTTGCCGACATCGGTCGGACGGAGACGCGCGAAGATTTCCGGCTGGAACTGCGGCAGGGGTTTGAAATTGAATCCGCCCGTCACCGAAATCGTGTCGCCGATGGCAAAGAGCCCGGGATTGATGATGCCGATGATGTCGCCGGGATAAGCCTCCTCCACCGTGCTCCGCTCCTGCGCGACCAGACTGTGCGGCCGTGCGAGGCGGACCTCCCGGTTCAGCCGGTGATGTTTGACCATCATGTCCCGCTCAAATCGCCCGGAGCAGACCCGGAGAAACGCGGTGCTGTCCCGATGCTTGGGATTCATATTGGCCTGCAGCTTGAACACGTAGGCGCTGAAGGGAGTCTCGACCGGGTCGATGGTGCATTCGCTGCCGGCGTCGCGGTCGGCCGGACGGGCGCTGGGGCAGGGCGCAAGCGTCACAAAGGCATCGAGAAAACTCTCGATGCCGAAGTTCGTCAGCGCCGACGCGAAAAAGACCGGCGTGACGTCGCCGTTGAGAAACTGCTCGCGCGAAAACGGATTGCCGGCGATGTCGAGCAGTTCAAGGTCGTGCTGCACCGGTTCCATCACGTCCGGAGGAACACGGCCGCTGCGTTCGAGATCGGCCAGGAGCATATTCGCCACATCGACCTTCGTTGCGCCGCCGTGCGCCGTCTTGCTGAACAGCTGGACGCGCTGATCGGCCCGCGTCACGATGCCGACGAAATCGCTCCCGGATCCGATCGGCCAGTTGACCGGGCTCGCGTGAATATTGAGGGCCTGCTCCACTTCGGTCATCAGATCGAGCGGCGGGCGTCCGGGCAGGTCCATTTTATTGATCAACGTCAGCACGGGAATCCGGCGCATCCGGCACACGTCGAACAGCTTGCGCGTCTGCGTCTCCACGCCCTTGGCCGCATCGATGACCATGATCGCGCTGTCGGCCGCCGTCAGCGTCCGATAGGTGTCTTCTGAGAAGTCCTGGTGGCCCGGCGTGTCGAGCAGATTGACGATCGCATCCTTGTAGGGGAACTGCATGGCCGATGCGGTGATGGAAATCCCGCGCTCCTGCTCCATGCCCATCCAATCGGAGGCGGCCGTTTTGCCGCCCTTGCGGCCGCGGACCATACCGGCCGTCCGGATAAGCCCGGAGTAGAGCAGCAGCTTTTCCGTCAGCGTGGTCTTGCCCGCGTCCGGATGGCTGATGATCGCGAACGTGCGGCGGCGGGCTGTTGCCGCAGCCAATTCTCCCTGACGTGTCTGGTCGATAGCCATAATGGGTGCGCAGCATACCACACCGCTGCCGACCGCCAACAGCGGGTGACACCGAGAATCGTCACTCGCGCTCGCCGTGCCTTCTCTGTATGATGCCGCTCATGGCCGGTTCCATCCTGCGTATCGCCTTCCTGCATCTGGCCCCGGTTCCCGGCGATCTTGCCGGCAATCGACGGCTGATCGAAACCGCCGTCTTGCAGGCGGCGCAAGCCGGCGCCGCCTGGGTCCTGACTCCGGAACTCGCCGTCTGCGGCTATAGTTTTGCCGACCGGATCGGCACCGACTGGATCCAGCCTCAACCGGATGAGTGGATGGTGCGCATGAGCCGCCTCGCATCCCGGCTGCACGTCACGCTCTTTCTCTCGCACCCCGAGCGGGATCCGCGCACAGCACAGCTGCACAATTCGCTGTTCATCATCACGCCGGAGGGGACGGTCGCCGGCGCCCACCGGAAGATCAACGCCCTGCGCACCGGATCGGAAGCCTGGTCGACGCCCGGCACGGAAGCCGTCGCCATCGCGGCCTCTCCGCTCGATCGCGTCGGGCTCCTCATTTGCGCCGATGCCTATTCTCCGGGTATTGCCGACAGCCTGCGGCGGCAGGGAGCGCGCATGCTGGTCTCCGCCGCCGCCTGGGCTCCGGGATTTCACGGCCCCGACGGCGAATGGGAACGCTGCACGCGCGACACAGGATTGCCGCTGTTCGTGTGCAACCGGACCGGACCGGATCTCACGATGGATTTCACGAAGGCGGAAAGCGTGGTGGCCAAAGACGGAGCACGCCGGCTCTCGATGAGCGCCCCGCGATCAACGATGTTTCTGGTCGACTGGGATCTGCTCCGGCAGGACCTGGCCGCCCCGGCCTACCACCGGATCGAACTCTAAGCGACCGGCCCGTCTTTCGAGAAAGCCGGGCGATGGCGTGTACGCGATGGAGAAAGAGCCGAGAAACGGAAGTTACACGGACGGCTGATCCTGCGAGGAGAGAAAGCGCTGAAGCCGCGTCGCGGCGGTGGAGGTCAAATGCATAAACTCCAGTCCAAACGTATTGTCCTTCGCCCATCGGACCGTGGCGCGCTCCACCGCAAGAGGGGCCATTTGCTGCGGCAGACGCAACAACACCGTCACCTGATCGCCCGGATTGACCGGCGCTTCGCTCGACACGCGGGCCCCTTTCAGCGAGACATCGTAGACGACGCCGATCCCGGACAACTTCTTGGCAAACCAGCGCGGCCGGGCCTTCTCCGCCAGCGCGCAGGAGAACGGCACTGGAATGCGTGTCCGGGTGTGTTCACGGATATCGAGGAACAGCTCATTAGGCATTGTGGCAGCTTTCATCACTGGTCCTTTCGTTCGTTCGTCTGTGCCGACTGTACACAACTGTGATCCGTTGGAGAACGAATTTGTGATTTCCTGCAGAATTCTACGTATCCCCTGCGCCGCCCCCTCCTATTGTCCTCTCCTGCGCACATCAGGCACGATACCGGAAGGAGAATCCCTCAACACTTCAATTGGTTCGCCTCCGGTTCGCGGGCAGGCTGGCAGTAACAGACGCTCCGCTCTTATAGTGGAAGGGTCCTTGTCGATTTCAACGCCCCCGGACGACTAACAGGTAAAGGCGGATATCGCCGATGCGGCAGACCACCTGTCACCCTCTGGAGCACACATCATGAAATACCTTTGCCTGGTCTATGTCGAAGAGAGCATCCTTCATGCGTTGCCGAACCACGAGCGGGTCGCGCTCTCAGAAGAAGCGATGGCCTACTGCGACCGGTTGCAGAAAATCGGGCAACTGCTGGCCGCCTCGCCGCTCCATCCGGTCGAGACCGCCACGACCGTGCGGGTCCGCGAAGGAAAAGCATCCACAACCGACGGCCCGTTCGCCGAAACAAAAGAACAGCTGGGCGGCTTCCTGATGCTCGATGTGCCGGATCTGAACGACGCAATCCGCATCGCCACGCATTTCCCGGCCGCCCGGATCGGCTGCGTCGAGGTCCGTCCGATGAAAGAGCTTGGCTGCGCATAAGAGATCCGGCCATGAGCGACAACGCCACGACCCAGGTCCGTGCAAAATCCGAAGAAGTCTACCGGTCCGAGTCGCGCCGGGTGCTGGCGACGCTTATCAGGCTGCTCAAGGATTTCGACCTGGCCGAGGAAGCGTTGCACGAAGCCTTCGCTACGGCGATGGAGCAATGGGTGCGCGACGGCATCCCCGCCAATCCGCGAGCCTGGCTCGTCTCCACCGGCCGTTTTAAAGCGATCGACGGTCTGAGGCGGCGCGCCCGCTACGATGCCTCGCTCACCGAGCTCGCCAGAGAGATGGACGCCGCGACCGATGAGGCGACCGGAGATCCTGATACCGGCATCGACGACGACCGGCTGCGGCTGATCTTCACCTGTTGCCATCCGTCGCTCAAACCCGAGGCCCGGCTGGCGCTGACCCTGCGGGAGGTCTGCGGCCTCACGACGGAAGAGGTCGCCCGCGCCTTTCTCGCCTCCCCTGCGACCCTGGCCCAACGCATCGTCCGCGCCAAGGCGAAAATCCGCGATGCCCGCATCCCCTACGAAGTGCCGCCGCCGTCCGAACTGCCCGACCGGCTGGATTCAGTGCTGCACGTCATCTATCTGGTCTTCAATGAGGGCTATTCGGCTTCCTCGGGCACGTCGCTCACCCGGGCCGATCTCTCGGGCGAAGCGATCCGTTTGGGGAGATTGCTGCTGGAACTGCTGCCGGAACCGGAAGTCATGGGCCTGCTCGCGTTGATGCTGCTGCACGAATCGCGGCGTCCGGCACGCACATCGGCAACGGGAGAGATCGTCTTATTGGATCGGCAGGACCGGTCGCGCTGGGATCGGCACCTGATCAGGGAAGGCCTCGCGCTCGTTGAACGGGCGCTCACCTCACGACGGTTCGGCCCCTACACATTGCAAGCGGCGATCGCCGCCGTCCATGCCGAAGCGCCGAACGGCGCCGCAACCGATTGGGCGCAGATCGTCGCGCTCTACGACTTGTTGGCGCGCGCCGCACCCTCGCCGATCGTCGACCTCAATCGCGCGGTGGCCGTCGCGATGCGTGACGGTCCCGCGGCAGGCCTCGTACTGGTGGACGCCATCCTGGCGCGGGGTGAGCTCACGGACTACCATTTGCTCCATGCCACCAGAGCGGATCTCTGCCGACGGCTGGGAGACAAGCCGAACGCCCGCAGTTCCTACGAACGGGCCCTCGCCCTCACGAAACAGGAACCGGAGCGCCGCTTTCTGGAACAGCGGCTGGCCGAATTAGAGTAACCGCAATCCCCTTGTCGATTTCGGATGCCGGAAACGACTAGAGAATGAGGAAAAGGAGCGGCTATGAAATACCTGTTGCTGGTTCACCACAATGAAGAATCGTTCAGCAAGATGAGCGAAGAGACGCGACGCTCCATGCTGGCCGAGTCGATTCAGCTCTGTCACCGGCTGCATGAGAAGAAACAATATGTCCATGCCTCGCCGCTCCAGCCCGTCGCGACCGCCACAGTTGTCCAGGTGCGCGACGGGAAACGGTCGGTCACAGACGGACCGTTCATCGAAACCCGCGAGCAGCTCGCCGGATATTTTCTGGTCGACGCAGCGAATTTGGACGAGGCGCTCGACATCGCCGGACGGATCCCCGGCGCGCGGATCGGGGCGGTGGAAGTCCGGCCTGTCAGAGAAATCACGGGGTTACCGGGTGAATAGGGGCCTGTCGATTTTGCGGGTGCCGATTCGACTAACGAATGAGCCTTGAGACAACTCGGCAGCGGCTAAGAAAGGAATCTCACATGCAACGGATCACGCCCTGCCTTTGGTTCGACGACCAGGCCGAAGAAGCGGCGAGGTTCTACCTGTCGATCTTTAAACGTTCGAAGCTCGGACAGGTGACGCGCTACGGGGAAGCCGGCGCAAAAGCTTCGGGGCGACCCGCAGGCTCGGTCATGACGGTGACGTTCGAGATCGACGGGCAGGAATTCATGGCGCTCAACGGCGGGCCGCTCTTCCCGTTCACCGAGGCGGTCTCGTTCATGGTGACATGCGACACACAGCACGAGATCGACGAGATGTGGCGCAAACTGTCCAACGGCGGCACAGAAGGCCCCTGCGGGTGGCTGAAGGACCGGTACGGGCTATCGTGGCAAATCATCGTACCGGGCTGGGACGAGATGCTGCGGGATCCGGATCCACAGAAGCGCGAACGGGTGATGGCGGCGATCCTGGAGATGTCCAAGCCCGACATCGAGAAGATCCAACGAGCCTACGCGGAGCAGTGAACGAAAGCACCGCCTGTGAAGCGACTTATGTTTCTCACCAAGGAGGTCCCTATGCGAATGTTCTCTCTTCTGACCATAACACTCTGCACCCTGCTGACCGTCTCGCCTGCCCTGGCCAAGGACAAGAAGACCGGGAAGCAGATGGACCAGCAGGCAATGATGGAGCTCTGGCAGAAACTGGCCCAGCCGGGCGAGCCGCACAAGTTATTCGCCGACATCGCGGGCAGCTACACGACCCACACGAAGGAATGGATGGAACCGGGCAAGCCGCCGATGGAGGCGGACGGGACGTCTGAGTCGAAGATGTTGTTGGACGGACGCTTTCTCTACCAGGAATACCACGGCAGCATGATGGGGCAGCCGTTCCATGGCATTGGGATCGACGGCTACGACAATATGACCAAGAAGTATGTGACGGCCTGGATCGATAGTATGGGCACGGGGATCTTCATCATGGAAGGCACCGCCAGCGCCGACGGCAAGACCATCACCCTGAAGGGGTCACACCCCGAACCCGGCGGCGGGAAGATGTCGCATCGGGCGGTCTGGAAGATTCAGGACGCCAACAACCAGACCTTTGAGATGTACGGAACGCACGGCCACGGCGGCAAGGAAATGAAGTTTCTGGAGATCGTGTATACGCGGAAACCGTGACCGCGGAGCATTGAAATAGATCGGGCAACATGCTTGACTAGATGCTCAACACCATCACCTAAGGAGGCTTCTCATGCAACGGACCATCGGCATGTTGGCAGCGGTCTTGCTCCTGACTTCGCTCAGCGGCTGCAGTTACCTTTTCTATCCCCGCGCCGGGGACTACGCCACGCAGGCGAAGGGCGCCAGCGGCGTCGACACGCTGATCAATCTGACGACGATGATGGAGGCCACCGCGGCCAAGGCGAAGGGCGGCAAAGGGAAGGACAACGCGCTGGACGATTATCATAACCAGCTCCACGCCCTGCTGGACTCGTTTTGCGACGTGACCAAAGAGCAATCCAAGACGCCCGCCTATGATCTGGCGGTGACGCACAAGAAGGAATTGACCGCCATTTTCTGGCGGCTGTGGAAATTCAAAGACGACCAACCGCAGCGAGATCAGCATCTGGATCTCTCGATCACAGAGCTGAAAGAACTGAGGGAGACGCTGCAGACCTTGAAATAATGATCGGACGGAGGCCGGATATGACTGCTACACAGACTGACAAGGGTGCCGTCACCCTGTTGATCGGCACCAGAAAGGGCGCCTTCACCCTCAAGAGCGACGCGAGCCGGCGGACGTGGAAGCTCTCGGCGCCGGCCTTCCTGGGTCACATCATCCACCACGTCGTCGCCGATCCGCGCGACCGGCGCACCGTGCTGATGGCGGCCAGCACGGGCCATCTCGGCCCGACGATTTACCGGTCGACCGACCGCGGCAAGACCTGGAAAGAAGCCGCCGCGCCCCCGGCCTTTCGAAAAGCGCCGGAAGGCGAAAAGGGCCGCTCCGTCGGCCATGTCTTCTGGCTGACGCCCTGTCATGCGAACGAGCCGAACGTGTGGTACGCCGGCACCTCGCCGCAGGGCCTCTTCCGTTCTGAGGACGGCGGCGCGACCTGGACACCGTTCTCCTATATCAACGACGACCCGCAGTACATCGAGTGGATGGGCTCGGTCCAGGACGGCACACCGGACGGGCCGAAGCTGCACTCCATCATCGTGGACCCGCGCGATCACAAGCATCTCTACTTCGGCATGTCCGGCGGCGGCGTGCACGAATCGACGGACGGCGGCAAGACCTTCGTGCCTCTCATCAAGGGCATGGAAACGGTCGAGGGCTTCGACGCCTCCGTCGCGACCTATCACGATCCCCATTGCATGCGGCAATGCCCAAGCAATCCGGACCGGCTCTACCAACAGAACCACTGCGGCATCTATCGCATCGACCGGCCCTCCAACGAGTGGGTGCGGATCGGGAAGACCATGCCGAAGAAAGTCGGCGACGTCGGGTTTCCGATGGTCGTCCATCCGCGCAACGCCGACATCGCCTGGGTGTTCCCGATGGACGGGGGAACGGTGTGGCCGCGCGTGAGCCCCGGCGGCAAGCCGGCCGCCTATGTGACCCGCAACGGCGGGAAAGGCTGGACCAGACAGGACAAGGGATTCCCGCGCTCGAATGCCTGGGGGACAGTCAAACGCCAGGCCATGACGCGCGATGCCCATGCCACAGTCGGCCTCTACGTCGGCACGACGCAGGGCGAGATCTGGGCCAGCCGCAACGACGGCGCCAGCTGGGCCTGCATCGCCCGGCATCTGCCGGAAATCTATTCTGTGGAAGCGGCCGCCTTCTGACCATGACGGTGCATATTCCCAGCGCGCTGCGTTCCTATACCGCGCAACGGGGCGACATCGAGCTCGACGCGTCGACCCTCGCCGACGCCCTGGCACAACTGAACGACCGGTTTCCCGGTCTCCGGTTTCGCATCGTCACGGAACAGGATACCGTCAGGCCGCATATTCGATTGTTCGTGAACGAGCAGCAGGCGTTTAATTTGCAGACCCCGCTCCGGCGCGACGACGAACTCTACATTGTCCTCGCGCTCAGCGGCGGCTAAACTCAACCGCGTCACTCGTAAGAAGGAGCGTTATGGCGACTCAACCGACCCCGCAGCAGGTCATCGAAGGACAAAAACAGGACTGGAACCGCGTCGCGGGCGGGTGGGAAAAGTGGGACCGCCTCTTCGAGGCACAGATGGCCTTCGTCAACCATCGACTCGTGGCCGACGCCCGGCTGCACGAGGGACTGCGCGTGCTGGATCTCGGCTCCGGGACCGGCTACCCGGCCCTGCTGGGCGCGCAGGTCGTCGGCCAGGCCGGGAGCGTCGTCGGCATGGACCTCGCCGAGCAGATGCTCGCGGCGGCCGAACGCAAAGCAAAACGCCTCGGCCTGACCAACGTCTCGTTCAAGACTGGCGACGTGACAAGCCTGCCTTTCGACGCGAATACGTTCGATGCCGTCACCAGCCGTTTCTGCCTGATGTTTCTCCCGGAGATCCCGAAGGCCGCGGCCGAGATCGCCCGCGTGCTGAAACCGGGAGGCTGGGTGGCGGCGGCGGTCTGGTCCGCACCGGAAAAGAATCCGTCGATCGGTCTGGCAATGGCGGCGATCAAGCAAGTAATCGAACTGCCGCCGCCAGACCCGTCCGCGCCGGGCGTCTTCCGGCTGGCGAAGCCGGGTGAACTGGCCGGACTGTTTCAACAGGCGGGACTGGCCGACGCCATCGATCAGGAATTCCTCGCCGACTGGACCTATGGCTCGGCTGACGAGTACTACACGAGCCTCATGGAAATCGCCGCGCCGGTGCAAAATCTCATGGCGAAGCTGACAGCCGCCCAACAAGCGGACGTGAAGCAGCGGATTCTCCAGGCCGCGTCGAACTTCACACGCGCCGGGCGGATTGTTTTCCCGATGGCTGTCCGCATCGTGGCCGCGCGCAAACCAGTTTAGAACCGCGCTCACAATCCTCCTCCCCTTTGTAAGGGGAGGCTGGGAGGGGTAGAGTCTCCCCCTGCGGCTCCTATACAGTCGTCCGACCATACCTCTGGGAGCCGGCTAGCGCTTCGACCTCCCCTTCCCCTCCTTACGAAGGAGGGGACAGATAGGGCGTTAAGATGCCGGAAGCAGAATTTTGAAGTGGAGTCTCGTCTCATGGCTAAACACGATGGCTTCAAGGATTTTGTGCTGGACCAGTTGGCGGACCTCCGGGGCCTGACCTGCCGTGCCATGTTCGGCGGCTACGGGCTCCGCTACCGTGAGAGCTTCTTCGGGATCATTCACAAAGGGCGGCTGTATTTCAAAGTCACGCCGGAGACGGTCGAGTCCTACCAGGCCATGGGAACGAAACCCTTCCGCGTGACGTCCAGGATGACGCTCAAAACCTACTACGAAGTCCCTGCCGACATTCTTGAGGATGCCACGCTTCTGGTTGAGTGGGCGGAGACCGCCGGTAGCACTCAGCGCCCCAAACCCGCACGACGGCGCGCCGCTGCCAAACCCCGCAAACCCAAACCGGCCCGGGTCGCTCGCGCTCGTTCATAGCCGGGTGATCAGACGAGCCCATAGCAGCCGGCTTGATTGAGACTTATAATGAACTCCATGTTCGTCGGCATCCGGTCAGCCTGCTCCTCCATGCGCCTCGCACACACACACGCAATCCGTCATGCCCTGCTCCTGACGGCCTGCCTTGTTCTGTTACCCGGTAATGGATCATTCGGAGCGGAGCCATCGTCCGCTCCTCTCCTGTGGCGGATGGTCCCGACCGTCACTCCGTCCGATCAAGCTTCGCTTCAAAAGAAAGCGGCGATCCTCCGTGAGCGGGACATCGCCTTCGATGAGCTTCTGGTGAAAACGTTGAAAGACGCTGCTGCCAGACCGCTTCCGCCGATTGCCGTCGAACTCTTTGACGCGGGACGGTATGAGCTGGATGTGATCTCCACACTGGCACGCAACAATGACACGAGTTTCGTTCGCGGGCAGCTGAAGCCGCAGGACTCCGGCGAATTTTCGCTCGTCCTCAACAGCGCGACAGTCACGGGCACCGTTCAACTCGGCCGGCGTGTCTTCAAGATCGAGCCGCTCGGCAACGGGCGGCATCGCCTGATCGAGATCGATCCCAAACAATCGCCTCAGGAATAGGGAGGACGCGTATGGTCGCGCTGATCCTGGCCGACGCCGTACTCCTGCTGCATCTGGCATTCGTGCTGTTCGTCCTCTTTGGCGGACTCCTGGCGTTGAAATGGCCGAATGCGATCTGGCTGCATCTGCCGGCAGCCGCGTGGGGCGTCTTCGTCGAATTCAGCGGTTGGGTCTGTCCCCTCACCCCCTTGGAGATCCGGCTCCGCGAACAAAGCGGCGCGAGCGGCTACACGGGCGACTTCATCGGACACTATCTCCAGGCCCTTCTCTACCCGGAAGCCTTAACGCCTCAGATTCAACTTATTCTTGGTGTGGTTGTCGTAGGAGTGAATGTGACCATCTACGGCTGGCTCTGGCGAACCAATCGTCTGTGACGCGAGAAAGCCTCGCACTAGAAAACAACTCCGTAAACAAAGACTCCCGTTTCCATTTTCAGAGGTTCGTACGATGTGCGGGTTATCCAGCACTGTCACGGCTTCCCCGCAAGTGGACCCACGGCCAATACTCCGGTGTCCGGATCACTGGCGCGCTGCATGAATGAGGCTTGAAGTGTGGCGTCCTTCTTCACCTCGGTGAAATACTTTTCAGATGCCATGACCAGCGCAGCGTAGAAGTCCTCAGCATTCAAAACGGTGAGACCACCGTCCTGCGTCATATGAAGATGCCCATTGTGATGAGTTAGCTTGTAAGGTCCCGGTGAGAAACCGTGGACTGCAGCATTCCTGAGCTTCCACAGAACATCCGCGTGCGCGTGGTACGCCTTGGGAAAGTATCCAAGGATGAAGCTCTTGAAGCGAGGCCCGTTCTTCTCGCCGGGTTTCAAAAAGCCACCTAGCGCTTCAACCGCAGTAAGCGTGCAAATAAATGAGAGAAATGCGGCATCGTCGTTTAGTGTGCTAGGGATGCCACCCAAGTAGATTCGCGTGTAGTTGGCGTGGACATGCGAGATCAACTCGTCTGTACTCATTAGGGCATCCCTGTCGTCGGTGCTGAATAGCACGTAGGCTGGAGCCGAGTGTTAGATTGCATCTGATGCATGCCACTGTTCCAGAAGTTCATTCGCTTTTTCATTGATGTACTCCTCACTCACTCCATATTTCTTCACGTGAGCTTCCGAGAGGGCACCAATTTCCCGCAAGAGCGAGAGCGATTCCTCTGCCATCCCATCAAGCCGAACTAGAAGACGTTGCATATCCGGATCACTGTGAATCGCACTCCTACTGTCAGTCCGTGATCGGTGAACTAGCCAATTGCGCTCCGACAATAGACTTGTGAAGCGGGGCTCAAGCTTGGAATTCAATAATCCAGATTTTGTAAGCTGATGGACGGTTTCACCGAACGTTTTTTTCTTCGCTTTTTCCTCAAGGACATTCCCAGCATCCAACCCCATCCCTTTTGGGGCCTGCACCACCAAAACAAAATATTGAGCGGATACGCCCTCCAACTCCTGAATTTGCCACAAAGCAAAGCCAACCCGCTGTGTTATTACAGAGAGGCGTTCTGCTTTCTCTAACTGGTGCGCAAGGTCGTTCATGCAATCTAACAATGTTTAGCCCAATCCACATCCCCACATCAGAGCCGGATCGACCAACTCTGTCGGTATAACATGCCGCCACGACTCATAGACCATACGCCTTGACCGCTGCTGTTTCAATTGGTTACGAAGGTAGAATGATTTATCACTGGTTCATTTGCGGACCGGCATCACGCCTGTCCTTGCACTATCCTACAAGCTACGGACACCCGCCTTCGCATCCAATCGGCTCCCGGTTGACGTAGATCGGGAAGGGTTGGTACATAGACCCATTCTGTGACCATTTCGACCATGAGGACGCCATGCCGATAGATGAAATCGAGAAAAAAGTCAGCGACCGTTACGCCAAAGCCGCCAGCACGGGCGAGCAGATGTGCTGCCCGACCAGCTATGACATGGCGAACCTCAAATCGTTCATTCCGGAAGAAGTCCTCAAGATTTCGTATGGGTGCGGCACCCCGGCAGGACTGAACACCGTCAGCGCGGGAGAGACCGTTCTGGACATCGGATCGGGCGGCGGGATCGACTGTTTCGAGGCTTCGCGGCTCGTCGGCCCCACAGGCCATGTGATCGGCATCGACATGACCGACACGATGCTGGAGATCGCCCGCAAAAATGCGGTCGTGGTCGCCACCAACCTCGGCTACCCCGCGTCCAACGTCGAGTTCCGCAAGGGGATGGCCGATGCCATGCCGGTTGCCGACAACACCATCGACCTGATTATTTCGAACTGCGTGATCAACCTGGCTCCCGATAAGCGGAAAGTCTTTCGTGAGATGTTTCGGGTGGCCAAGCCGGGCGGGCGTTTCACCATCTCCGACATCGTCGCGGACCAGCCCGTGCCGCAATATCTGGCGCATGATGCGGAGAAATGGGGCGACTGTTTATCCGGCGCCCTGACGCTGACCGAGTACATGGCCGGGATGACTGAAGCCGGCTTTGTCGGCCTGCATCTGATCAAGTCGTCCCCCTGGCAACGGATCGACGGTATTCATTTCTTCTCCGTCACCTTGACCGGCTACAAACTGCCCGCTGAAACTTCGACACGCCCGGCGCGCTACGCGACGCTTCGCGGCCCCTTCAGCCGCGTGGTCGATGAACGAGGCACGACCTATATGCGCGGGATTCCGCAGCCGCTTACGCCTGAGCTGGCGCTCTTACTGAGCCGGCCGCCCTTCGCATCGCTGTTTATTTTCTCCGAGGCTCCCCAGTGGCTCAACCGGGAGGACCCGCGGTGGACGGCCGTGCTGCCTGAACAGGTGCCCTGCTCCTGGAAAGGCGACTACGCGCTCCTGGCCGGGCCGTTTCTGGAAGCGCACGATGATGATCAGCATGTCTTCCGGCGCGGCGAGCCGGTTGAAATCTGCTCGAAGACGCTCAACGTCCTCGCGACGGAGAGCTATGCGCCGCACTTCGCCATTCTCAACCGGGCCAGCCAGCCCGTGGGCGGCGACGCGGTGAATTGCGCGCCGACAGGCGGATGCTGTTAGCATGCTTCATAGAACAGAACAATATCCATCTCATCAGGATGCTCAAAAAGGCTGTCCAGCAAGGCCGCAGCGAGCAGAGAGGCGAGGCGTACGCAGCGGTACGTTGAGCCTCTGTGCGAAGCGAGAACGCCGCTGGCGGACTTTTTCAGCATCCTGCTAAAGGCGACGATGGCGCTTACCCTCTTAGGCCGCCACAATCCCCTCGCCTCTTCGACTGAACAGCTTCGCATTCTCGACGAGACGGCCGGGATCACCCCGTTTGCCACCCGTCTCACCGAAGCCGGGCTGCCTTCCCTTCAGGCCTCCGGCATCACAGTCTTTCAACTTAACGTCGGCAAACTCTGCAATCAGACCTGCCGTCATTGTCACGTGGACGCGGGGCCCGACCGCACGGAGAGCATGTCGCGGGAAACGGCGGAACTCTGCATCGCGGCGCTGGCTCAGACGGACATTCCCACGGTCGACATCACGGGCGGGGCGCCGGAACTGAATCCGAATTTCCGCTGGCTGGTCGAACAGGCGCGTGCGCTCGGCCGCCATGTCATGGACCGCTGCAATCTGTCGGTGCTACAGATTCCGTCGCAGTCCGACCTCGCGGAGTTTCTCGCCGCGCATCGCGTGGAAGTGGTCGCCTCGCTGCCCTACTACCGGGCGAGCCAGACGGACGCGCAACGCGGCGAAGGGATCTTCGACAAATCCATCGAGGCGCTTCGCCTCTTGAACACACTCGGGTATGGCCGGGCGGACAGCGGGCTGCTGCTCAACCTGGTGCATAATCCGGTCGGCGCCTTCCTGCCGCCGAAGCAGGAGGCGATCGAAGCGCAATTCAGGAAAGAACTCCGCACCAGGCACGGCGTGGAGTTCAATCACCTCTACACGATTACGAATATGCCGGTGAGCCGGTTTCTGGAGTTCCTGGTGGAGAGCGGAAACTATGCCGGCTACATGGAACGGCTCGCCAATGCCTTCAATCCCGCTGCCGCAGCAGGCGTCATGTGCCGCTCGACGCTGTCGGTAAGTTGGGACGGCGGACTCTACGACTGCGACTTCAATCAGATGCTGGATCTGCCGCTCGGATACGGCGCGCCGGCGCATATCCGCGACTTCGATCTTGTGCGTCTGCATCACCGGCGGATCGTGACGCGCAATCATTGCTACGGCTGCACGGCCGGCTCCGGCTCATCCTGCGGCGGCGCCGTCACGCCCTAATCGCACGAGAAACCATTCACAGGTGCAACCGCGAAACTGCCTGGCTGTCGCACTGACGGTTGCGTCGCACGATCCACTCTGCTAGTGTGAATCCCGTTCACGACAATCAATCATTCCCCAAGTCAACATGGTCTGGAACCCCAACGATCCCTGGAATAAGAAGAACGACAAGCTCGACGATGCGCTGAAACAGGCGCAATCGCAGCTGTCCGGCCTCATTCCCTCCGGCGGGATGAAAAGCCTGCTGCTTGCGGGATTGCTCGTCTTCGTCGCCTGGCAGAGCGCGTTTATCGTCGCGCCGGATGAAGAAGGCGTCGTGAAGCGGTTCGGCATTCCCGTTCGAACCGTCGGACCGGGCCCGCACGGGAAGATTCCTCTGATCGAATCGGTGCTGCAGCCGAAGGTCGAAAAGCTCCATCGCGTGGAAGTCGGGTTCCGGACGGACCGGCAGGGCCGCCAGCAGATGCTCGCGCAGGAAGCGCTGATGCTGACCGGCGACATGAACATTCTCGCCATCGAATTCATCGTCCAATACAAGATCAAAGAAGCCTCGAACTATCTCTTCAACGTCGCCGACATTCACGACACGATCGGCAAAGCGGCCGAAGCCTCGATGCGCGAAGTCGTCGGCAAGAGCAAGATCGACGAGGCCCTGACCACCGGCAAAGCGCAAATCCAGCAGGACACGCTGGTGCTGCTGCAAACGATTCTGGATCAATATCAGGCCGGCGTGCAGATCGCGGCGATTCAGCTCCAGGATGTGGATCCGCCGGAAGCGGTCGCCGCCGCATTCAAGGACGTGACGAATGCCAAGGAAGACCGCGAGAAACTGATCAATCAATCCCAGAGCTATCGCAACGATATTCTTCCGAAGGCCAAAGGCGAGGCAGCTCAGATCGTGAACCAGGCCAAGGGCTATGCCCAGGCGCGGCTGAATCGGGCACAGGGCGAAGCCAACCGTTTCGTCGCCACGCTGAAAGAGTACAACCAGGCCAAAGACATCATCAGCAAGCGCCTCTATATTGAGACGATGGAAGAAATCCTGCCGAACATCGACAAGGTGATCATTGACGGCAAAGGCGGCGAGCGCGTGCTCCCCTATCTTCCGCTCGATCGTCTGAAGGCCAAAACCGGTCCCGCTGCGGAGGAGCCGAAACCGTGAGCAAGCAGGGGCTGATCATCGCTGTCATCGCCGTCACTATCGGCCTGTTTGTGCTGGGCGCGTCGCCGCTCTTCGTCGTCGATGTCACGCAAAATGCCATCGTCGTCCAGCTGGGCGCGCCGGTGAAGAACATCACCGAGCCGGGGCTCTATGCCAAGGTGCCCTTCATCCAGGAAGTGACCTATTTCGACAAGCGGCTTCTGGACTACGATTCAGATCCGCAGGATGTCATCACGCAGGATAAGAAGACGCTGCTGCTCGACAATTTCGCGAAGTGGCGCATCACGGACCCGCTGAAGGTCTATCAGAACTTTCAGAGCCAGCGCGGCGCGCTCCAGCGGCTGCACGACATTATCTATTCCGAACTGCGCGTCGAACTCGGCCGCCATGACTTAGCGGAAATCGTGTCGACCACTCGCGCGGAGCTGATGAAGGTGGTCACGCAACGATCCAACGAGAAGGCCTCGGCCTATGGGATCGAGATCCAAGACGTCCGGATCAAACGCGCGGATCTCCCCGAGCAGAACGAGAAAGCCGTGTTTGCGCGCATGCAGGCCGAGCGCGAACGGCAAGCAAAGCAGTATCGCGCCGAAGGCGCCGAGGAAGCGCAGAAGATCCGCTCGGATGCGGAAAAGGATCGGGAGATCATCCTGGCACAAGCGTACAAAGAGGCGGAAGAGCTGCGCGGGGAGGGGGATGCGAAGGCATTTAAGGTCTATGCCGATGCCTATCGGCAGGATCCGAAGTTCTTCGAGTTCACCCGTTCGATGGAGGCCTACAAGAAAACGTTCAAAGATAAGTCGACGCTGGTCATGAGTCCCGACTCGGAATTCTTCCGCTATCTCAAGCAGCGTTAGCGCCCGCTATGAAAGTCCGACGATTTCTTCGCTCACCGGATCCAGATCGATCCGCTCTCCCGCCGGTTTTTTTGGCAATCCCGGCATCAGCTGAATCCCTGAACAGACCGCCGTCACAAAGCCGGCTCCCGCGAGGATGCGCAATTCCTTGATCGGCACGGTAAATCCGACCGGTCGCCCCTTGAGCGAAGGATCATGCGACAAGGACAGTGGCGTCTTGGCCATACAAACCGGAAGCCGGCCAAACCCCAGCGCCTCGGCCGCATCGATCTGCCGCTCCGCCTCCGGTTCGAAACTCACCCCGGCCGCTCCATACATCTTCGTGGCGATCGTTTCGATTTTCTTTCTGATGGGCCAATTCACATCGTAGAGATGAGTAAAGTTGGCGGGCTGTTCCACAGCACGAACCACGGCATCGGCCAATTGCTCCGCGCCTCGTCCGCCATCCGCCCAATGAGTCGAGACTGCAGCATCGATCGCGCCGACCTCCCGGGACCGGTTTCGCACCCACTCCAGTTCGGCAGGCACATCGTCCTTAAAGGCATTTACCGCGACAACGACCGGGATGCCATGGGCTCGCGCATTCGCTATATGCTGTTCCAGATTTGCGAAGCCCTTCTCCAAGGCCGATTGATTGGGACCGGTCAACCCGGGCGGCAACGGCGCGCCGACTTTCGCCACGCCCCCGCCGCCATGCAGCTTGAGCGCCCGCAATGTCGCCACCACGACGGCCGCCGCCGGCTTGAATCCGGACACGCGGCACTTGATGTTGAAAAACTTCTCGGCGCCCAGATCGCTCCCGAACCCGGCCTCCGTCACGACATAATCCGCGCATCGAAGCGCCACGGCATCGGACAGGATGGAACAATTGCCGTGGGCGATATTGCCGAACGGCCCGGTATGCACAAACGCCGGCGTTCCTTCCAAGGTCTGCACCAGGTTGGGCAACAACGCATCCTTTAATAAGACCGCCATTGCCCCCGCGCAACCCAGTTCCTCCGCGGTTCCGACTGCGCCGGTTTGCTTCAATCCCACCATGATCCGTCCAAGCCGTTGGCGGAGATCCGCTTGACTTGATGCCAGGGCAAGGACCGCCATGATTTCAGACGCTTCGGTAATCACAAATTGGCCGTTATGCTGCTGCGCGTCCTCGCCGACCGTGATCCGGCGGAGGGCACGATCGCTGACGCCCAGAGTTCTGGGCCACGTGATTTTCCCGATTTCCAACGCCAGCTCATTACCATGGTAGACGTGATTGTCCAGAAAGGCGGAAAGGAGATTGTGGCTCGCGGCTACCGCGTGAGCATCCCCGGTGAGATGGAGGTTGATGTCTTCCATGGGAAGCACCTGCGCACGTCCACCGCCGGTGCCGCCGCCTTTGATGCCGAATACCGGACCGAGGGAGGGCTGCCGGAGCGTCACGGCTGCACGCTTGCCTAGCCGGGAAAGCCCCATTGCCAGCCCGATTGACGTGGTCGTCTTTCCTTCACCGAGCGGCGTGGGATTGATCGCTGTGACCAATACATACCGGCCTAACGGACGCGCCTTGAGTCGATTCAAGACCCGCAACGATATCTTGGCCTTGCTCGATCCAAACGCTACGACTTCGTCCGGTTGAAGCCCAAGCTGCCCAGCGATATCAAGAATAGGACGCGGTCGAACAGAGCGAGCGATTTGAAGATCGGTCACGATAACCTTGTTACTATGTAATGTGAACCAAAGATGACGGCGAAGCCTACACCATGCTTCTGCCGGGAGGCTAGAGGGAAGGCTGGAAAAAAGACGGGCTCGAGGTTACCCTCGAGCCCGCCTTAGAAGTCTATCGACCTAGGAAGATTCTACTCAAGAATATATTTATTGGGATCCAGCGCCTGTCCATTGACCTTGACCATATAATGAAGATGGGGGCCGGTCGCCAACCCGGTGCTCCCTACAAGCCCGACCACATCACCACGCTTCACCCGTTGCCCCTCTTTCACAAGAGACTTTGCCAAGTGGCCGTACAGGGTTTCGATGCCGAATCCATGATCGAGCCGAACCAAATTTCCAAGTTTGGGATCAAATCCGACGGATGTGACTCTGCCTTGAGCCGGAGCCTGCACCGGAGCATTAGCGGCAGCTCCGATATCCAGACCATCATGCCAAGCCGGCTTTTCTGTGAAAGGAGAGATACGAGGGCCGAAACCTGACGTCACCCACCCCTTAACCGGCCAGATAGAGGGAGTCGCAGCCCACCGGGAGGAGCGCTGCTCGGCAGCCTGAGACAATTCGTTGAGTATCTGCTCCTGACTCGTCGCCTCTTTGGACAGCCACTCAAGCCCTTCTTTCACGGAAGCGACAGCAGCTTCCGTATCCTTTTCTCCAGAGGCGCGATCTCCCGTCGAACCAACCCCCACCTGAGAAGTGGATCCATCAGTGCCGGATAGGGAGGAGACTGCATCAGCCCCTTTCCCGTTAACCGACCCAGGAACCAGGCTCCCTTCCGGCAGGGGAGTCTCCTCTCCGCCCCGACCATTCACGACATCCCCTGATTTCGGGATTTCAATTCCCAACATGACTCTCAGGCGTTGATTCACTTCCTTCATCGCCCCGATCCGCTTCTTCAGGTCTTCGACGGCTGATGAAAATGCGGCAGTCTGCTCACGGGCACTCATCGCTTCAGAACGGAAAGCTGAAAGCTCCCAGACTTCCCCTGTCCTGATTACGTAATGTGAGACGACGAGTAGATCGGCGACAATTAAAATGCAACCAACAATCAATAGCTTACGAACAAATTTCCGAGGGAAGCTGAAGCGGAGGGGTTTCGCGGTGGAGCCACGAAAAATTACGACTGTGTAGGCGTCGCTGTTTTCTTGGTTTTGCGTTTGACCCATGACATTCACTCCCTCAACTTTGGGAGACCAGACCTAG
>OMJA01000083.1 GCA_900299245.1 Nitrospiraceae bacterium
CACCCCCGGATCGATGTTCCGCGGGACCGAGATGTCGTTCAGAAACATCGGCCGGTTCATCCGCGCCGTCACCGCCCGCTGCCCATCATCGGCGCTGATGAGATAATGCGAGGCACCGGTCGAGACCAGCACGATATCGGCCGACGCCATATCGTCCTTGTACTGCTCGAACGGGACCGCGGTCCCGCCGAACTTCTCGGCCAAGTCGACGGCATGTTGCGGCGTCCTGGTCGTAATCCGTACCTGTCCGACGCCCTGCGCAATCAGATGTTGCGCCGCCAGCTTGGCCATTTCCCCGGCCCCGACCAGCAAGACGGTTCGCTGCCCCAGATCGGAGAAGATCTTTTTGGCGAGTTCGACCGCCGCATAACTCACCGATACGGCCATTTCCGCAATCTTGGTTTCAGTCCGGACCCGCTTGGCGACTGAAATGGCTTTCTTCACGACCTTGTTCATGATCAGGCCGGTCGTCTTGTGCGCCAAGGCTAACTCAAACGCGTCCTTCAACTGACCGAGGATTTGCGACTCGCCGACGATCATAGAGTCGAGACTGGCGGCCACCCGGAACAGATGGGAAATGGCTCGATCACCGGAATGCCAATAGAGATGCGGCGTCAGTTGTTCAGAAGAGAGGGAGAGATGGGTGTCGGCGAGAAATTCCTGAATCCGTCCATAGCCTTGCTCAAGATCGTCGACAACCGAATACACTTCGACACGGTTGCAGGTAGACAGCAGCAATCCCTCCTTCACACCGGAATAGGACGTGAGCCGAGTGAGCGCCTCGCCCATTCGGCTCTCCGGAACCGCCAACTTCTCCCGGATTTCAACGGGCGCCGTCTTGTGACTGAGCCCGACCACGATTAGATGCATATCACGACACCGTCCCGTAACTCTTGAGGACCACGCCGATCAAGGTCAGAATCACACCCGCGAAGCCGATCACGGTAAGATAGGCGGCACGCTTGGCTCTCCAGCCCACTGTCAAACGCCCCATCAGCACGACAAAATAGAATAGCCAGGTGACCAGCGCCCAGGTCTGCTCCGGATTCCAACTCACATACGCCCCCTGCGCAAACTCCGCAGAAATGGCCCCGGTCACAATACCAAGGGTTAACAGAGGGAATCCTAATACGATAGATTGCTGGTTGAGATGGTCGAGAAAATCCAGAGCCGGCAGCTTGGCATATAACACGTTGAATCGTTTCGACTTGAGAAGGCGATCTTGGATGAGATACATCACTCCAGCGACAAACGCGACGGCCAATCCCACGGTCCCCAACATGCTCAAGGTGACGTGGAGCCAGAGCGTTCGGAACATCGGCTGTAACGTAGGAACTGTGTCGGGCAACGCCGCGGCAGAGATGAGCGACACCAACGCAAGCGGAACGATAAAGGAACCCAGCACATGAATCCGGTGACGGAACTCGACGGCCAGAAATACCAGGATGAGCATCCAGGAAAAGAAGGAGAGCGCCTCATGAACACTGGGTGGGGCAGCGGCAGAACTCCCTACCATGCGCGCGACCAACGCAAGAGTATGCATGACAAAGCCGGCCGCCGTAATGCCGAGGGAGACCTTCGAAAGCGCTTCAGAACGACGCAAGAGATACGCGAGAAATGAAATGGTTGCAGCGAAATACAACCCCATCGTCACCATGAAGCAGACTACGGCCATACGGGCATTCCCTCATTCACGACAGACAATGAAACGTATCTTGCGGGATTAAAAGAGAATTATAGCGATGCGACGAGAACGGAGTCAACAAAGAGGCCCGTCGAAACCCGACTGCAGCCACGGGGAACAACCTCAAGGCGCCCTCTTTCTTGTGGGCGTCCCCATCGGACATCCTGACGACATCACGATCCGGGCACTTAGCATTCTCCGCCGGGTCGATATCGTGGCAACCGAAGATCCACTTTCGACACAGGTACTTTTTCACCACCACAACCTGCACCCCACACTCACCAGCTATGGCCCCACAAAAATACAGGACAAAGTCGAGATTCTCATCAAACGATTACAACAAGGAGCGTCCGTTGCCTTGCTCTCGGATTGTGGGTCCCCAGTCATCTCAGATCCTGGCAGCCTCCTCGTCACCGCAGCACAGCGGAACAACATTCCGGTCTTTTCGCTTCCCGGCCCATCAGCTGTCACAGCCGCCGTCGCCGCATCAGGCTTTCCGGCTGAAGCATTTCACTTTTACGGGGATCTCCCGACAAACGCCGGCTCACTCAAGAGGCGACTGATGGATATCCTGAGGCACGCAGAACCGACTATCCTTTTCTGCTCAACTAAATGTTGTTCGGCGATCCTATGCGCCATCACCAAGGTCGCCCCGCGCCGCGAAGTCGCCCTCGCCTGCGACCTGACGCTTGAACAGGAAACGACCTTCAGAGGAACCGCCCGCTATGTCGCAGAAAGACTGAAAGAAATCCGGCCTCCGCAGCAAATCACGATGATCGTGGCAGGGGAAAATGCGCGTGGCCGTAAGGCGGGACCACGCTCAAAAACTAGTCGGTCTCCTCGCGTCTGATACGCACCCGGTAGGCTGAACCAACGCGATCCTGCGCAAGCACGGTGTGCCCTTCATTTTCGACACTACGCGGGACATTCTTAATGGGATCCCCATCATCCAGCAAGACGGCTAACACCTGACCCTGCTCCATCGTCTCAAGCTTCAGCTTTGTCTTCACAAAGTTATACGGGCAAATCACACCACGCAGATCGAGCTCGACATCTGATGAAAGTTCAGGTTGTACGTTTCCATTATTGTTCATGCTCAAACCTCACCAATCATTTCAAACCAAACCCATGCTCCCTAAAATGTTTACGTTACCAGCAACAGCCCGGGACAACAAGTTCAGCCCTCTTACAGCAGTAAAAAAAAAGGGGCAGCCGAAGCTGCCCCTTTCCTCAAACAAGCGACTAAATCAGATCTAGTTCAAGCCCTTCACGAGGTTCGGCTTGCTGTAGTCCGCCGCACCATAGTCAGACTTGTTGGTCTGAATTTTGGTCTCGGGAGCCACCGTCTGATAACCCCAACCTGGCTGCGGCTCGCAGTTCCAGCAAGGAGCGGCGCCGGTGAATTCACTGATCGTGGTATCCACAGTTCCGGTAACCTTGCCCGGGAGCACAGACCCGGCTACGCCGCCAGTCGTGCTGCCGCTATTCGTCTCGATTGCACGCTCAGTCGAAGGATTCGGGCGCTGGCCCAATCCACCGAATCCAGCGAGCTTCTCATTTCCACGAAGCACAGTGATCTCACGGACAATCTTCCGGCCAACACCGAACTGCTGGGTGCTGGACGTCGCTTCAACCACCTGCAAGGTCACGTCATCGCCGGAGTTGATAGTCTTGATCTGGTCCATGTTGGTCTTATC
>OMJA01000084.1 GCA_900299245.1 Nitrospiraceae bacterium
CCGCCTAGCATGCGCCTGGCCGCCAAATAGTATTGCTCCTGGATCTCCAGCCCGGAGAGCGCCGCCCCCTGCGTTCGGCGCACGGTCGCCTTGAGATCCAGATCGCGCGAAATCTGCTTCACGGCTGCCACCGGATCGGCCAGTTCGATCGCGGGAGCGGCCCCCCGATCGATCAATTCCAGCACCAATTGCGTCGTCCCGATCTTCAACGCCGTCGCATACTCGCACATATTCGCGTCGCCGATGATCAGATGCAGCCGCCGGTATTTCTCCCGGACGGCATGCGGCTCGTCCCTGGTGTTGAGAATGGGCCGGTTATGCATCGTATCGACGCTCAGATCCGTCTCCATGAAATCGGCGCGCTGGGAGAGCTGATAGTGCCCCGGGACGAACCCGCTTTCCTGCGCCTCGATACCGACTTTCCCGGCACCGGCAATCACCTGGCGGCTCACGAGAAACGGCAGGAGCCCTGCGACCAGTTGCGGGAAGGGAATCGAGCGCGACACGAGATAGTTGTCGTGGCAGCCGTAGCTATGGCCGTGCAGATCGGTATTGTTCTTGTACAGTTGCACATGCGGCCCGCCAAGAGCCTGATTTCTCCGCTCCGCGGCGCGCTGCACGATCCGCTCGCCGGCCCGATCGTGCGCAAGCAGGTCGCGCAGGGTCCGGCATTCCGGGGTCGAATACTCCGGGTGTGTGTGGTCGTTATAAAACCGGGCGCCGTTCGGCAACACCAGGTCGCTTTTCATTTCATGAAACGAAAAGGGCCGGTGCGCATCGAGCTTGGCGAAGTCGTCTTCTTCCTTGTCCTGTTGGAGCCCGGATACCCGGAATCCACGGGCGTCGTCGTGCGGATCTTCGCCGCCATAATCCCAGCGCCGTTCGAACGACGCCGTCAAATGGGCGCGCACCAGCTCCATGGATTCGACGACCGGATCCACCTCATCGAGATCCTCGCGCGTAATCCCGTACTCTGTTTCAATCCCGTAGAGTCGCATGACTAGATAATCTGATTGACCAATCGCTCTTCCGTCTGCCGGCCGCGCCGGAAGGACGACACGCCGACGACCTGCTCGGGGTGATGATCGAGCAGCTTCAACCACTCTTCCGCCGCGTCGTCCGGCGGCAGCATCTCCCCTTCGCGGAATTCTTCCGACACAGAATCGGTGAGGTCCTTTGCGATGAGCCCCGCCGACTTTCCAGACTGGATCATGCGATCGATCGCTTTTTCCTTCGCGCGCTGGACGATCGAGGAAAGAATCGCCCCGCTCACGAGATCGCCCCGATAGAGCACCTTGTTTTGGCCGCTCCGGAGCCGGATCGAGAGGAGGCGGTTCTCGTCCGTCCGTTTGTAAATCTGCTCGATCACTTCCTCCACCAGCGAGGCAACGGCCTTCGCCTTGTCCCCGCCCTGCCCGGCAACGAGCGCCTGATCCAGCGGCAATTCGTTCGTGAGATACACCTTCAGAATCTCCGCGGCCGACTCTCGATTCGGACGGCTGACCTTGATCTTGCGGTCGATCCGCCCAGGCCGCAGGACCGCGGGATCGATCAGATCCGGCCGGTTCGACGCGAGAATGATCACGACATCCCGCAGCGATTCGATCCCGTCCATCTCGGAGCAGAACATCGGAACCAGCGTGCTCGAAATATTGAACGAGCGCGAGGCCCGTCTGGTTCCCAGAATCGACTCGGCCTCGTCGATGAAAATAAACGGCAGCGCGCCCTCGCGCCGGCGGGCTCTGGCCTTGGCAAAGAGATCGCGAACCATGCGCTCCGACTCGCCGAGCCACATGTTCAGAATTTCAGGCCCTTTGATATGGAGGAATGCGCCGCCGGTGATCGCGGGCAGCGTCTCAGTCTTTCCGCCGGCCGCCATCGACTCGCTCACAAGCTTCGAGAGGCTGGCGGCGGCAGCCTGGCCGATCAGTGTTTTCCCGCAGCCCGGAGGGCCGTAGAGCAGAAAGCCCTTCGGCTGCGTGAACTTGAACTGCTGAAACGTCTCCGCGTGCAGCAGCGGATATTCGATCGCCTTGCGGATGGCGCTGATCGCGTCCTGCTGGCCGCCGATCTGCTCCCAGCTCACCGTCGGCACTTCATCGAGGACATGGGTCTTGGCTTTGCGGTCTTCCAGCTTCTCGATCGCAATCCGGTGCCCCGGATCGATCCGCAGTTCATCCCCGGCCTTCAACTCCACCCCGACCAAGTCGCTCGACCGTTGCAGGATCAGCGACTGGCGGCCCATCTCCTGCTCGAAGCGCAAACGGCCATCCGGTAATGCTTCCGTCAGCTTGAGCACCGGCCCGTTCAGATCGTAGCCCAGCGTCTTGATGACCGCATAGGCTTCGTTCACCAGAATCTGCGCGCCGATCTTCAAGTCAGCGGCAGCCACACGCGGATCCACATTCGCGTAATACTCGGCCCCGCCGACCACGATCCTGGCCAGGCCCTCGCCCGGCAGATCGAGCAACGTGCCGATCCGGTTGGCCGGCGCCGTCAGCTTCGCCACGACCTCGCTGATTTTTTTATACTCGGCTTCCCGCTGCTGCTGACCGGCGGCGGCCAGCATGACGGAGTGCCGGAGTTTGTAGAGAATCTGCTGACGGGGATCGTTCTCAGGAAAGGAGGCCAGGCACTGCTCGATGAGATCGAGGGGGTCTGCGGTCGCCTGCGCCGGTCGCTTCGCTGCTCCGGCCTGCCCTGTATCGTCCGGTCGATGGTCGCTCATAGCAATCTCCAGGTTGGTCAGGCGTCATCATAACAACATGTCGAAGCCGGACGCTACCGGCGTCAGTTGACCGCCTGGAGGGTAAGGGAGAGCTGCTGCCGTTTGTTCGCGCGGAGAATCTCGAGCGTCACCTGATCGCCGACCTTATGCGCCTCCATGACATCCATCATGTCGTCGATCGTCTCGACCGGCTTCCCGTCGATGGCGACCACGATATCGCCGAGTTCGATCCGGCCGGCCTGCGTCTCCCGCGCCCCCCGCAGCCCGGCGCGATCGGCACTCCCGCCGCGCGCCACCTTCCCGATCACCAGCCCCTTGATGCCCCACCGTTTGACGATGGAATCAGGCACCAGCGACACGCCCAATCCCGGCCTGATGAGCTTCCCGTGCTTGATCAGCTCCGGCACGATACGATTCACCGTATCCACCGGAACCGCGAACCCGATGCCGGCATAGGCGCCGCTGGGACTGACGATTTGCGTGTTCACGCCGATCAGCCGCCCGCTGCTGTCGAGCAGCGGCCCGCCGGAGTTGCCCGGATTGATCGCCGCGTCGGTTTGCACTACACCCTCAATCGTCCGGTTCGACATCGACTTGATGGTCCGCCCCAGCGCGCTCACCACCCCCGTCGTCAAGGTATGGTCCAGCCCGAAGGGATTGCCGATCGCCAGGACTTTCTGCCCGACCCGCAAATCGTGCGACGCGCCGATCGCCAGCGGCTCCAGCAGAGTCTCCGGAACCTTGATCTGGAGCACTGCCAGGTCATGATCCGGATCGGCCCCGACGATCTTGGCCTGGTGCTCGCTCCGGTCGGCCAGCGTCACCTTGATCGCATCGGCCCCGTAGATGACATGAAAATTCGTGACGATATAGCCCTGCTTACTCCAGATAAATCCGGAGCCGGAGCCCTGCGGGACTTCCATCGTATCGAAGGACCAGATGTCGCGTTGAATGGCGGTATTGGCGATGAAGACGACCGACTTCGTGGCCCGCTCGAACACCGCCATGGTCGCGCGTTCGTCCGGGCTGAGTTCGGCCGGAGCCGGCGTCACCGGCCTGGGCCTGCCGTCCGCGCCGTCGTAGGTTCCGCCGAGCGGCTTGCCCCACTCCGCTCCCATGGCCCATACGCCGCAGGCCAGTACGGCGGCACCGGCCGTCGCGCACGCAAGACTCCGCATGTTGCGCCGCATACTCATCACTCACCGATGATCTGGAAGATCAATTCGCGCGTGCGGGCTCTGGTGTCGAAATCGACCACGACGATTTGCTGCCAGGTGCCGAGCAGCAGCGCGCCTCCGGAAAACGGAATCGTGACGGACGGCCCCTGCAACTGCCCGCGAAGATGGCTATGCCCGTTGTCTTCGCCGGCATTTCTCGTATTGTGCTGCCACGCCGGATCGGCCGGCACCGCTCGATCCCAAAACGTTTTCGTGTCGGCGCGAATGCCCGGCTCGTCTTCGATGATCATGACCGACGCCGTCGTGTGCTTCACAAACACCGTGACGATCCCGGCGCGCAGACCCGAATCGGCAACCGCGGCCTGCACCGGCTTCGTCAGATTCTCGATGTGCGTGTCGCCGCGCAGATCCACCCGGGAGACCACGGTGTTCACAGCCATGTCAATGCTCCATCCGGCGCAGAAACTTCCGCTCGGCCGGCGAGAGACGGCAGCCGCGCGCCTCTTCCAGCACCCGATCGAACTCGCCGGCGGCGGCCAGTCCTCGCAACGCCGACATCACCGTCCGGCTCAAGATACCTTCCCGCTGCAACGTCTCCAGATACGCAAAGGCATCGGCGAGCGTTTCCTTCTTGCGCACGTAGTAATCGCGCCCGCGCTGCTGATTGCTGTAGGCCTCGAACTGTTCGCAGGCGACCAGGATCTCCGCCAACTGCTTCACCCAGGCCGGGGCCTCAGCCAGCTTTTCGGGATAATAATAGTAGAGCATCACCCGTTGCATCCAGGGCTCCCACCGCACGCCCATCCCCTTGATCTCGCCGCGCACCGTTCGCAGCCGGCGCGAGAGCCGCCTCGAATACCCCAACCGCATCTCGACCTGCTCCTTGGCCCAGGGCGTCATCGGGATGCCGGCCGCATCCAGATCGCCGCGGTATCGGCGCAGGAAGGCTTCGGTCTCGCGGCCGTACCGGGTCTCCGGATGGCGGGCCCGCCATTCGCGCGGCCTGGTCGGAATCCCCTGCGCTTTCGCCCAGGACCAGATTTTCCCGAACAGCGCCCGGTCCAGGCCGGCTCGTCCCAAATCGTGCAGCACGCAGGCAATCTGATACTGGCGGACCCGCGCGGAATCATGGCCCAGCGCGGCCGCCACCGCGGCACACATGCGCGCGGTACGCACGGCATGCGGCCGGTCGTATCCGCGGATGATGCGGCGCGGAATCGTCGGATGCGGATAGTCGTAGAGACGCAGCAGCCGGGCGACAAGAGCGTTGGAAATCAACAACGGAGCGCGAGACGTGTTGGCTGTCATGTGTTGTGCAACCGGAAGGACATCGAAATCGACATCGACTGCGGCGAGAATAGCGTCAGGTGAAACGAGGTGTCAAGACAACGCCCCCGTCCCGGGACTCGATCAATTCATCGATTCTTGCTATGCTGCGCCGTGTCCTTCCGTAATCGATTCTCCCGAGATCCGAGGCGCGCCATGATCTGCACAAAACCGCCGTTCACGCTGCTGGCCGGCCTGGCGCTGTTCGCTACGGCCATCGGGTACGGGACGGATTCGCCGGCATCCCCGTTCGAGCAGCTCACCGATCTGACCGGAAAAGTCCCGGTCATCGTCACCCTGACGGGACGCGACAATTTTACGAGCGAATATCGCTACGACGTCAGCGTCCGAAATCTGACCGCCGATCCGCTGATCGCCGACTCGCTGCTCGTCGTCCTCGATAAAATTACGAACCTGGCGGGAGAAGACCATGAGGCCCTGACGAACGAACCCTTCCTCAACCGGTTCGACGTTCTCGGACAGGATGGCGCAACCGACGACGGCAAACCCTTCTTCCGCATTCCACCCGGCAGCACCTCGGACTTAGTCCCGCAAACCAATAGCCGCGCCGCGGCCGTCCGGATCCGCAACCGGGACTATGTCGCCGTCTTCACGCCGGTCTTCAAAGTCTACGGCAACAAGCGGCCGCCGCCCGAACCGAAACAGCCGGCCGTCCAGGCGCAGCCCGCTGCCCCTCAACGCCAGACGGACAAGCAGACCGAACGATTGCTCCAGTTACTGCTCAAGAAGGGCGTCATTACGGAAGAGGAGTGGCGCAAAGCCAATCAACCATGACCGACCCGACCTGCAAAGCCTGTCAGGGCACCTGGCCGCGCGCCGACCACTTCATCGCCGACCTGGGACTGTCCCAGGCCTACCTGCACGAAGACCAGTTCTTTCCCGGCTGGACGGTCGTCGTCTTCCGGCGCCACGCCACCGAACTGTTTCACCTGGCGCCGACCGAGCGCATTCAGCTGATGGAAGAGGTCACGCTCGTGGCCAAAACGCTCGCACAGGTCTTTGGCGCCAGGAAAATCAATTACGAACTGTTGGGCAATCAACTGCCGCATATCCACTGGCATCTCATCCCCCGCCTGGCGACCGACCCGGATCCCCTGGAACCGGTCTGGCGGGTACCGCATGACCAGGTGTACCCAACCGGCCAAACCTTTCAGGCCCGCATTGAACAGCTCAAAATAGGACTGGCCAAGGCGCGCTAGCCCGATACTGCACGTGCCCTGCTCCGCCCTCGATTCGCGGCCGGTCATCGGGAGTCCGCTGCCGCCGCGCAAGTGCTATAATCATCTCCGTACATACCTAGCCGGGAGGGTCACAGGTTTCGATGTCTCGTCGCATGGTATCCGTGGCCATCCTGATTGTCCCGCTGCTCGTTGCACTTCCCGGCGCGCCGTTCGCTCAAACTGCGGACGAACAGACGGCCTCGCCGCCGGCGCCCGAATCTTCCGCCCCCGGGCTCACTGCGGATTCTGAGCCGGCCCCCCAGCCTCCGGAACAAGACGAGCATCGCCTCACCGAATCGACCGGACAGGAGCGCACCGATGCGGTCGCCGAGTTGAGCGAGCTGCGCGGCGCCGCCCGAACGTTCCCGGCCGACGCGGTGACCTGCCCCCTATAAACCAGGTCGGCGCGGGAGTTAGGATTCCCGCCGACGGAAGGAGGGGGCATGGCACGGAAACGCTATACCGCAGAAGAGATCATTGGGCATCTGCGGACCATCGAGATTGAAACCGGCAACGGCCTCGGGATCGCCGAGGCGTGTCGCACGCTGGGGATCACGGAGCAGACGTACTATCGATGGAAGAAAGAATACGGCGGATTGCGCGTCGATCAAGCGAAGCGGCTCAAGAGCTTAGAACAAGAAAATGCTCGACTGAAACGGCTTGTAGCCGATCTCTCCCTCGACAATAGTATTTTGAAAGAGGTGGCGGCGGGAAACTTCTAAGCCCGGCCCGACGACGGGAAGCGGTCATGCATGCGCAGACTGTCTTGGCCGTGTCGGAACGCCGGGCCTGTCGTGTGGTGGGCCAAAGCCGGGCCACGCAGCAATATGTGCCGGTGCGAGCCGATGATGAGGACGCCTTGCGGACACGGATCGTGGCCCTGGCCCATGAGTATGGCCGCTATGGGTATCGGCGGATCACTGCGCTGCTCCAGCAAGAAGGCTGGCGGGTCAACCATAAGCGGGTGGAACGGATCTGGCGACAAGAAGGGCTGAAGGTGCCGCAAAAGCAACCCAAACGGGCCCGGCTCTGGTTGGCCGATGGGTCCTGTCTCCGCCAACGACCAGAATATCCCAACCATGTCTGGTCGTATGACTTCGTGATGGAGCGCACACACGATGGCCGGCCCCTCAAGATGCTCACAGTGGTGGATGAATACACCCGTGAGTGCCTGGCCATCGCGGTGCGGCGCCGGCTCACGTCACGGGAGGTGCAGGAGGTGCTGAGTGAGTTGTTTCTACAGCGGGGCTGCCCGACGCATATTCGGAGCGACAACGGGCCAGAATTTATCGCGCGGGCCTTGCAAGCGTGGTACAGGCTGCTCGCGGTCGCGCCCTTGTTCATCGAGCCAGGGAGTCCGTGGGAGAATGGCTACGTGGAGTCCTTTAACGGAAAGTTGCGGGATGAGTTGCTGAACGGGGAACTCTTCTATACGCTGCAAGAAGCCCAAGTCCTCATCGAACGCTGGCGCCGTCAGTACAACACACAGCGCCCGCATAGTGCGCTGGGGTATCGGCCACCGGCCCCAGAAACCCGCATGGTCGCACCGATCGGCTTATCGGCGTGAGCACACTCAACGGGTGGCCTAACAGCTGGGGGCAGATCA
>OMJA01000085.1 GCA_900299245.1 Nitrospiraceae bacterium
CCCCCGCCGCTTTCGGCGTCTCATAGGTGCCATCCACCAGCACAGCGACCGACAGCTTCTTGATGGAGCCGATCGGCTCGACGATGCGTGAGACGGTGCGGCTGATTTCGTAGTTCACAGTTTCGTTCTTTGTCTGTGTCGCGTTCGAACTCGTGGGCGTCGGCTCCTGTTCGGTGCCCGGTGGCACGTTGGATTGGACTCCCGGGACGCCGCCGGACATTCCGTTGACACCGTTGGCCTTCTCCTGTCCGCGCTGTTCGCTGCGGACGACCTGCCCGTTCGGATCGTAGCGTTCCTCGGTCGTTTCAACCTTCCGGAAGTCGATCAGACTGGAGACCCGCACCTCCGCCTTGTTCAATCCGACGATGCGTTCGAGCATCGACTGAATGCGGCCTTCGATATCTTTTTCGATCGTGCGTTGATATTCGAGTTGCGTATTCGTCAGGCCGGCCGTTTCGTCCTGCGCGGTCGACGACAGGAGATGGCCGTGGCCGTCGACGACGGTCACATCACGCGCTTGCAACCCTTCCACGCTGCTGGCGACGAGGTGCACGACGCCCTGGACCTGCCCTTTGCTCAGCATTTGGGCGTTGCGCAAGGAGACGATGACGGACGCGCGCGGCCGTTCCTGCTCCGCCGCAAATAACCGCCGTTCGGGGATGGCCAAATGCACGCGGGCACGCTCCACTTCCGGCATTTGCGCGATCGTCCTTGCCAATTCCCCCTGAAGCGCCCGCCGGTAATTCAGCTTTTGCACGAATTCAGACATTCCGATCGAAGTCCGGTCGAAAATCTCGTATCCGACACCGCCGCCTTTCGGAATGCCCTGGCTGGCAAGGGTGAGACGGAGATCGTGTACTTGGGCCGTGGGGACGAGAATAGTGGCGCCGCCGCCCGTCGTGTCATAGGGCGTTTTCGACTCTTTCAATTTCTCGATGATCGAGGCGGCATCTTCGCTGTTGAGATTGGTGAAGAGCACCTGCATGTCGGGCTGTTGAGTCCAGAGCGCCAGGGCGATCAGCCCGGCTACGGACCCCGCCAGCGCCACGAGAATGATCATGCGTTGATTGATTGAAAATTTCGAAAACATACAGCTGGTTTACCTCGTTCGTCTCAATGACCGTCGTCAGACTTGCATCCGTTGAATTTCTTCGTACGCCGTCACGAGCTTGTTGCGAATTTGCATCATCAGTTGAAAGGAGACATCCGCCTGTTGCAGCGCCACCATCGTGCGGTGGAGGTCCTGCGTCTGCCCCGTGACCAGGGCATCGACGGCCTGGTTCGCCTGCATCTGCACATCGTTCGCTTTGCCGATAGCGTTCTTGAGCGTATCGAGAAACCCGCCTGAACCGGACGCCTCCGTCGCTCCGGCCGGAGCGATTTTGTCGGCAACGGCAGGGATTATCGGTGATATTCCTTGGATAGGGGTCATGCGTTACCTCCCGATCTCCAACGCTTTATTCCACATCCCGCGAGTGGCGTTGATCGACTGCACGTTCGCCTCATAGGCCCGCGACGCCCCGATCATGTTGACCATCTCTTCCATCACATTGACATTGGGCAGGCGGACAAATCCTTTCGGATCCGCGTCGGGATGATGGGGATCGTAGATCAGTTGACCGGGTTTCTGATCCTCGACCACGCGCGCGACCGACACGCCTTCCAGCGCGTGCGCCGTCGGTCCCATCGCGACCTGCCGAAATGCTTTCTGGAATGCGCTGGGCACCGGAGCGGAATGAAAGACGACGTCCCGCCGCTTATAGGGGCCGCCTCCCGGCGTGCGCGTGGACTGGGCATTGGCCAGATTGCTGGCGATGACGTTCAGCCGGCGCCGTTGTGCATCCAGGCCTGATACCGAGACTGCCATCGAATCGGACATATCCATCGTCGCGTCTCCTTTCTCTGTCAGCGGGCGTCGCGGATCGCACTGAGGAGTTGGCGAAACCGTTGTGCGGTGATGCTCGCCGCCGCGTTGTACTGCATGGCGTTGTCGGAGGACTTCGCCATTTCCAATTCAAGATTGACGGAATTAGCGTCAAGGGGAAGATCGCCTGCCGGAACCTCAGCCAGTTTTCCGGTCACGGTCTGATAGCCCTGCCCTCGCAGCCCGATATGCTGGTGTTGAGTAACCGCCATGGTCAGCGGGAAGCGGCCTTGATGCGCCGCTTGCAGTTGCTGGGCAAATTGCAAATCGTTGGCGCGATACCCGGGGGTTTCTTCATTGGCCAGATTCGATGCAATCACCCGCTGTCTGGCGCTGCGGAGATCCAGGCTCCGATGCAGAAGTTGCATCGTTTTGTCTAGAAGTTCCATAGCCGGTGCCCTCCCCTTTCACGACCCATAGATAGCTGTATAGCAACCTCGATGCCTGAAATTGCCCTCCCTGGCGGAGCCCGAACAGAAGTGACCGGGCAAGGTTTGCCGGGTCACAACAGGCCCGCGGCAGGATCTGCCGTCCGTCAATGCTCTGACACTGTCAACGGGTGCTCCGATTCCCGATACTCCCGGAGCTTGTTCCGTAAGGTGCGGATGCTGATGCCGAGCTCTTTCGCGGCATGGGTTCGGTTATCCTTCACGCGCGATAAGGTCTTGAATATCAGCTCCCGCTCCATTTCCCAGAGCGATCCGTTGATCTGTGCCGGAGCAGCGGCCGCCGACGGCACTGCCGGTGCCGCCGATTCCTGACGGGCTTCCGGAAGATGCATCGGGAGAATGGTGCCCTGTCCGGCGAGCAGCACGGCCCGCTCCATGACATTTTCAAGTTCCCGGACGTTTCCCTTCCAGGGCAGGATTTGCAGATGGGCGACCGCCGCTTCGGACAGCGCCGGTTGAGCGACGCCATTTCTGACGGCGGCAGCGGCGGTAAAATGACGCGCAAGCAAGGCGATATCGGCCGGGCGTTCTCTGAGCGGCGGCACTGTGATCGGAAAAACATTGAGCCGGTAATAGAGATCTTCCCGGAAGCGGCCCTGCTCCACTTCCTTATAGAGCGTCCGGTTCGTGGTCGCGATCACCCGGATGTTGACAGCGACGGGATCGCGGCCGCCGATACGGTCCACTTCGCGTTCCTGCAGCACGCGCAGGAGTTTCGCCTGGAGGCTGAGATTCATTTCGCTGATTTCATCCAGAAGGATCGTTCCGGTATGCGCCATCTCGAATTTGCCGATCTTTCTCACCAGCGCGCCCGTAAAGGCGCCCCGCTCATGCCCGAAGAGTTCGCTTTCCAGCAGCCCGTCCGGCAGCGCGGCGCAATTGACGGCGATGAACGGCCGATGGGCCCTGGGGCTGCGCGTATGGATGAACCGGGCCAGCAATTCTTTTCCGGTCCCGCTTTCTCCGTTGATCAGGACCGTCGCCTGACTGGCGGCGACTCCTTCGACCGTGCTGAGCAGCCGGATCATGCCGGGATCCTGAGTCAGAATGGCGCGGCCTTCGACGGTCGTCGCCGTCCTGGGCGTGTCGAGTTCATGCCCTTCCTTGAGGTTGGCGATCACCCGCTCGAGCAGATCCATGGAAAAGGGCTTCAGCAGATAGTCGCTGGCCCCGAACTTCATGGCGTCCACGGCCGTCTCCACCGTTCCGTAGGCGGTCATGAGAACAATCACGGTCTGCGGCGCGCGTGCCTTGATGTCCTTTATGAGATCCAACCCCGTGATGCGCGGCATCTTGAGGTCGGTAATGACGAGCCAGGGACGAAACCGCGTCACCCGTTCCAAGGCATCGGCGCCGTCGACGGCCCCCTGCACCTCATACCCCAATCGTCTTACCGACTCCATCAGCGCGGTGCGCATCGAGGGCTCATCGTCCACGATCAACACACGCTCCGCTCCTTCGGAGTGTTCCATCGACATCTCTCGGTCATTCATGGGCGCGTTCCTCCATCACATCAACAGTCGTCACTGCGTGTGCGTCGTGCGAGAGCTGTTCCTGCACGCCACTCCAGGTCTGGGTATTCTCCTGCGCCGCCGGATTGTCCATCGGGTGCGGCAGCAGAATGGTAAACGTGGTGCCGGCTCCCCGGCGGCTTTGGACATCGATACGTCCGCGATGCGCATCGACGATCGCGTGAACGATTGCCAGCCCCAAGCCGGTTCCCTCGTCTTTCGTCGTGAAAAACGGATCGAAGATTCTGGACAGATGCGCCGGGTCGATGCCGGGCCCGTTGTCCGCGATTGTGAAACAGACGGCCGGAACACCGAGCGAATGATCGTCGGTTGCTTCGAGCTTGAGCGTCAGCACGCCGCCGGCAGGCATGGCCTGGATAGCGTTCAGAATCAAATTCAGCACGACCTGCTTGAATTGCCCTTCGTTGCACCAGATCATCGGGATACGCGGATCCAGATCCAGCCGGATGTCGACCGGGGTCTTCGTAATCGCATGTGCCGCCAGAGTGAGGGCATCCAGCACCAGGGGTTCGATGGCCTGCCAGCGGCGAGAGGAACGCTCGGGCTGGGTATAAATCAACAGATTGGTGAGCAACCGGTCCAGGCCGTGAACGGCCTGGGAAATCTGTTCGGCATAGCCAAGGATCGAAGGCTGTTCCTGGAGGTCCCGCCGTAACATCGAGGCAAACAGCTCGATGCTTCCCAACGGGTTGCGTATTTCATGGGCGATCCGGCCCACCATTTCGCCCATGGCGACCAGCCGGTGTTGGCGCTGGAGGCGTTCCTCCAACTGGCACATCTGAGTCACATCGTGAATCAGTATCAACCGTCCGGACGGATGCGCCGCAGACGCTTCCAGAGACCGTTCGCTGATCGTCACGACATAGTCGCCATGCCGCTGCGGCTGTTCGCTCACTGTGAGCCGGAGATCCGCTAAGACGACATCTGCCGTCCGGCTCCGCAACGACGCTTCGTCGCGACCGAGCAGCCTGGTTGCCGCCGTATTGACTCTGGTGATCTGTCCCTGTTCATCGAGGACCAGGACACCGGTCGTCAGCGAATCCAGGATTCCGCTCAGATGCGCCCGCATCGCTTCGTTTTCGTGCAGCTGTTTTCGCAAGGCGTCGTTGCTCTGAGATAATTCCAGATCCATCTGCTCGATCCGGTCGGTCAGGGTCGCATAGGACTGCTGCAGCGTATGCGCCGCCTGATCGAAGGTGTGAAATGCCTCCTGAAGCAAGTCCCGTTCGGCCGGATGCAGTGCGGTGGATGCGGTCATAGTCCCTCCTGCGGCAATTGCCGCTCCTGATGAATGCTTTCACGATAGGTGCTTGAAAAACGTGTGACGAGAGGATCGTCGGTCTGGCCGAGTTCAGCCAGGGCGACGGTTGCGCGATCATGCTGTTTCAAGGCCTGCCAGCCGCGGACGATCTGCAGCCGCGCCCAGTGAAGCTGAGCCGCATCCGGCTTCTTGTCGACCACGCTGTGATAGACCTCGATGGCCTGTTGGTACCGTTTCATCTGCGCAAGCAGATCGGCATAGGCGAGCAGCGCCGCGACGGTTTTCGGCGCGCCCGCCTTAAACGCTTCTTCCGTGGCAAGGACCGCTTCCTCCTGTTTGTTGAGGCGTATAAACACCGACGCCATCTGCTGATACATCCAGGAGCGCGCGGGGTGTTTCGGGTGATGAATCATCCATAACTGGCAGAAATGCAGGAGGTTCGTCAGATCGCCGTCTTCATCCATGGCCCGGACCAGGAGGTGGAGGGCCTCCTGTTCAAACCGGCCTGTCGGAAACTCCAAACGGTAGCGTTCCATCACTTTTCTGGCGGCCGGCGCGTCATGTTGCGCCAGGTAGACATTGCCCAGACCGATCAGAGCCTGTTCGGTCAGCAACGGGCGTTTGCTCCCTTTTGCGATGACCTGGAAGAGCCGTCCTGCTTCCGTCGCAAAACCGAGCCGGACGTGGGCTTCGGCGATCTCCAGCAGCAGCGGCGATGACAGATAATGGCGCTCCGCAGCCGGGCCATGCCGGTGAAACAGCGTTGTGAGCGTCAGGTCGTCGCGGGAGCGGGCTGCAGCCTCCATCCAGGGACGCAGGAGTTCGGCCAGCCGGTCGCCCGCTCTGGACGGCCAGGGGTTGTCGGAAGCGGGTGCCGGCGTTTCGGCCACTTCCTTATAGGCGAGCAGCGCCGGTGTGATTTCTTCTGCTTTTTCAAGATGGTTTGCCAGATGGAAGAGCGCCTCGTTTCCGGCGGCCGTGCTTCCATACTGGGCAGCAAGCTCCCGCAGTTGTTTCAGTGCGTCCGCCGTACTTTGCGGTGGAGTCATCACTTCGTGGATCAACGAGGCGACTGTCAGGGAAGTCGAAGCATTGTCGTTTGCCGTCAACTGTTCGGCCCGCAGGCTGATCATCCGGATAGCGGCCAGGGAGGCTTCCGTCGTCGTCGGGTACTGTGACGCGACAAACGCATAAAATAACTCAGCCCCCGCAGATTTCTGCGAGCGCTTGAGACTGTCGGCCAGCCGCAGCAGCACTGCCGGTGTATCGGGATGGGTCGGATGAAGATTGTAGAACTGCAGCAGCAGGCCCCGTCCGATCACGTCATGATGCAGGTCGAGCTGAATGGAGGCATATCGTCCCAAGGCGGTCGGATTCATCCTGACGGCTCTCGGCCATCGGCGATAGCTCAGATCATATAACGCAAGCGCCTCCTGAACCCGATGCTGCCGGTAGAGCGCGGTGGCCAACCCGATGGTGGCATGCAGCACGATCTGGTCATGAGTGCTTCGTTTGCGTAGTTCTTCAAACGTGTGTTCGGCATCGCTCCACTTTTTTGCGCCCAAGGCCATGTAGCCCGTGCCGAGGAGGGCCCGCTCTCCATCCTGGGACTGCGGATTATGAGCCATGGCCCGTTCGTACATGGATTGGGCTTCCTGCTGCCACCCCTGTGAAAGATAGACATCGGCCATGCGCCACTCGGCGCGTTTGGCGTTTAGCGACTGGGGATAATCGCGCAGCAGCGTTTTGTACCGGTCGATGGCTTCAAGGCGGTTGCCGTTCGAATTGTTTTCCCGCAAGGCGGTCTCTGCGAGAAAAGTCAGCGCCGTCGGAGTCAATGAACTTTCCGGCTGTTGAGACACGACCTTGTCGAAAAGCCGGCGTGCCTGAGCCCACTCCCCTTTTCCGTAGGCGTTGATGCCCTCCTGCAGCGCGAGCGCATCCATACCTTGCGATTGCCCTTCTAGCCGGGGACCGTCATCGGGCAATGAGCCGAAGGCTTCTTCGGCCGGCTCAGCGGCCTGTGCTGCAGCGAGTGCAGCCGATTGGGCAGACCCGGCATGAACGAAAGACGGATCGTCCAGCACCCACGAATGCAGGCTGAGCCACGCAAGCAGCGGGAGAATCAGTCTGATGAACGTTCGGTGTGATAAGTACACGCGACGGAATTCAGCAAAGACCGTGCCTTTGCTGCAACTCCGTGGAACGACGGGAATCTGGCGTCCGGAGAATGGAAAACAGCCTGGAGAAAACGGCGTCCGTCAAATTGCTCGACAGGAGCGCGGGAGCGCCGTCAATGAATTGACGGCTGAGCCAAGGCTAATTCGGCAGGGCGTCCGCGCGGGATTTGGTATCGAACCCCCGTCGTTTCAGTTTCTCGACGAGCGTTGTGCGATTGACATGCAGCAACTGTGCGGCGCGTGCCGTGACGCCGTTGGCTTTTCGCATGGCCTCAACGATCAGTTGATTCTCGTACTGCTCGACTTCATTGGAAAGGTGGATGCCGTCTTCCGTAAATCTGATGAATTGCTCCTTCATTTCGGGCTGAGCCGCGGGCTTCTTATGCAGTTTTTCCGGGAGGTCTTCCACGGACAACTGCCCCCGTTTCTTCAGCACGACCAGGCGCTCGACCATATTTTCCAGTTCACGGATGTTTCCCGGCCATTGGAAGGCGGTCAATAATTCCAGCGCTTCAGGGGTGAAGCCCGACACTTCCGTCTGCTTCATATGGTTGAAGCGTTTCAGAAAGTGATCGATCAGGAGCGGAATATCGCTTTGCCGGTCGCGCAGCGGCGGCGTGATGATTGGAATCACGTTCAAGCGGTAATAGAGATCCTGCCGGAACCGCTTTTCTTCGACCATTTTTTCGAGGTCCTGATTCGTCGCCGCGACGATGCGGACATCGACCTGAATCGTCCGGCTCCCGCCAACCCGTTCGAATGACCGTTCCTGGATCACTCTCAACAGCTTGACCTGAAGCGACAGGCTCATCTCGCCCACTTCATCCAGGAAAATCGTCCCGCCGTTGGCCAGTTCAAACCGGCCCATTCTGGTCTGGGCCGCGCCGGTGAACGCCCCCTTTTCGTGCCCGAACAATTCCGACTCAAGGAGTGTCTCGGGAATCGCTCCGCAATTGACCGGCACCATCGGGCGGTCTTTCCGTGAGCTGTTGAAGTGGAGCATCCGCGCGATCAGTTCTTTTCCCGTTCCGCTTTCACCTTGGATCAAGACCGTGCTGTCGCTGTCGGCCACTTTCTGGACAAAATCCAGCACCTGCTGCATGGGTTCGCTGACGCCGATCAACTGCTCAAGGCGGTACTGTTCGCGCACGGCTTTGCGAAGGAGATGATTTTCCTGGCGGAGCCGTTGGAACTCGATGGCTTTTTGCACGACGACCACCACCGTATCGGGATCGAAGGGCTTCGTCACAAAATCGAAGGCGCCGGCTTTCATCGCCTGAACCGCGCACTCAACGGTTCCGAATCCGGTCATGACAATCGGAATGATTTTCGAGTCGATCCTGGTCACCCGTTCGATGACTTCGAGTCCGTTAAAATCAGGCAGCTGATAGTCCGTGACCAGAATCTGGACGGGTTGCTCTTTAACGACCTGGATGCCCGTCGTCGCGTCGGCGGCCACGGACACGGTATAGCCCTCGGCAGACAGCGTCTCCTGCAGGACGTCACGAACGGCCTGGTCGTCGTCAATGACTAAGATATGGGCAGGCGGCATCAGGTGTTTCTTCCGAAGTAAGAAATGAAAACTGGCGCATAGGATAAAGATCCGACGCTATCAATGCAAGCATCACGAGCCTGCTTCAAGCTGATCGCGATGCCGGATGTTCCTTGACAGAATATTTGGTGAGTTGCTAGGGTGCGCGTTGACGATACGTGCCCGGTGTTCATCGTGGCATGTCACAGCTGGCTGGCGTAGCTCAATGGCAGAGCAGCGGTTTTGTAAACCGCAGGTTGGAGGTTCAATTCCTCTCGCCAGCTCCAGAATTCGACTAACAACTGGATCTGGTAGCGCATACGAAGAGGGGCCATGTCTA
>OMJA01000086.1 GCA_900299245.1 Nitrospiraceae bacterium
GGCGTATCGAATCAACCGGCTGGAATCGGCAGAGCTTCATCACGAAGGAGGAGAAGATATGAGTGGCAATACCATCAGACTGCACCGCGTGTTTCGTTCAACGCCGGAGCGGGTGTATCGGGCATTCCTGGATGCTGATGCTATGGCAAAATGGCTGCCGCCGAACGGCTTTACAGGCAAAGTGCATCACCTGGATGCCAAAGTCGGTGGCACGTTAAAAATGTCCTTCACGAATTTCACCACCAATAAGAGTCATTCATTCGGCGGGCAGTATCTTGAGCTCGTCCCGCATGAGCGGATCCGCTACACCGACAAGTTCGATGACCCGAATCTGCCGGGAGAAATGCACGTGACGGTGACTTTGAAGAAGGTGATGTGCGGAACAGACGTCCAAATCGCTCACGAAGGCATCCCGGAAGTTATTCCTACTGAAGCCTGCTATCTCGGGTGGCAGGAGTCGCTGGTGTTGTTGGGAAAACTGGTGGAGGCGGAGATTGCGGACTAAGAGGAGAACGCAGGGTATTCGAAATGGATCGTCGCGCTAGGGTCCGTAGGTGCCGGTCTGGCCTTTGAGATGGGGCGGAAGGCCTGGGAAGACGACGAGTTTGCCCGGCTTGGGGACAGACGGGGCCGAGGTGTCTTTGTCGACCTTCTCTCTGGCCGGGATGGTGAGGATGAAGGCCGTTCCCTGGCCGACGGTGCTGCGGGCTTCGACTGTGCCGCCGTGTTCCTGAATGATCTGATGCACAATGGAGAGCCCGAGCCCGGTGCCTGCATGTTCGGTGCTCTCGTGCTTCGTCGTGAAGAATGGATCGAAGATGTGCGGCAGGTCTTCCGGGGAGATGCCGCAGCCGTTGTCCGACACTTCGATCTGCACCCACTTGGTGCCGTCGAGTCTGGTCAGGTGCCGTGTCGCGACCGTCAGGCGCCCGTCCCGCTCTTTCATCGCGTCCATCGCGTTCAGAATCAGATTCATGAACACCTGTTTCATCTGCTGTCGATCCACCATGATCGGCGCCAGCGGCTCTTCCAGGTGTTTCTCGATCGTCACTCCCAGCGTCGCGGCCTTCACCTCGATGAAGTGCAGGCAGGAGACGACGATTTCGTTCACCGATTCCGATGAGAATTTGGGTTTCATGTACCGGGCGTAGTCGAGAATTTCTTCGATCAGACGTTCGATCCGCGCCAGGTCGTCCGCGACCACCGCGCTGAACGAATCCATGAAATCCGGATCGTTCCTGCGGACCGGCGCCAGCTGGATGAAGGTCTTGATCGAGGTCAGCGGGTTCCGGACCTCGTGGGCGAATCCCCCGGCGATGGTTTCGAGCGAGCGCAGGCGGTCCGCTCGACGGATGAGCTGCTGCGAGTGCTTCCAGTCCTCGTACAGCATCGCGTTGTCCAGCGCGATGGCCGCGCTGTCGGCCAGCGACCGGAGCAGGTTCAGTTCATCCTGGGAATAAAAATCCAGCGACGGTTTGTGCCCCAGGTTGACGAAGCCGATCAGGCGGGTCTTATTGACCAGCGGAAGGCAGACCTCCGAATCCATCTTCGTCAGCGTGTCGAGCAGCCCGGAACGATCGCCGTCATCCGCCGCGGGGTCAAGATGCTGCAGTTCCTCCCTGACGACCGGCTGATTGCGTTCCAGAAGAAAGCGGGCAAACGACTCATGGCTGGTGAGCCGGACGGAGTCGGCCTCGGCGGTGTCCACCCCGTGCGAGGCCTTCAGGGCATAGCGGCCGAGCTCTTTGTCGAACAGAAACAGCGAGATCTTTTCGATGCGCATGACGGTCTGCAGCGTCCGCACGATTTCCTGCTGGAGGTTCACGAGGTCGAGATTCATGACCATCGCATGGCTGAAGCGCGTCAACGTGTTGTAGGCGTCGTACCGGCTGGGAAACAGCGCTTTGTTGAGCGCGGATTGCAGCCGTGGCTGGAAGGTGGCGTAGAGCGCGGTGAAGGCGACGGTCGTGCCGGCGAGGACGCTGCCCAGCGTCACGGGCGACAGATCACTCAGTCCCTGCGCGAGGAGCACGAGCGCAAGCGTGAACGGAATCAGCGGAAGGTACGTGGCGCTCATCGAGACGACTAGCGCGGCATCCAGCAGATGGTAGCGGAGAATGGCGACCGTCACCACGACGGTCAGCAGGAAGATCGGCACGTAGCCGAACGGATAGAGGTCGTAGCCGAACGCCGGGAAGAAGTCGACGGAGCCCAGATAGGCGATGATGAACGCGACCAGGACGAACTTGATCTGCTGGCGCCGGATCGGCGTCGTGACCGAGCGATAGGTGCGGACATAGTCGGTGAACGCCGCCGCCATGTAGGCGAAGAACAGGAGAAAGAACGGGGCGCTCGCCGGGCCCCATTGCGGGAAATAGCCCCACCGGTAGAGCCGGACGCCCGCCACGAAATCATCGCGGAAGAGGACGGCGAGGGCCAGCGCGGTCGCCAGTCCGTAGCCCAGCCAGATGGAGCGGGCGCGGGGCAGCCGGAGAAATTCCGCGGAGAAGGCGTAAAAGGCGACCGAAATGAACATGACGCCGACGTTGTCGAGGCGGAACCAGGCGAGGGCCTGCTCCGGCGTAGGCGCGCAGAGTCCGATGCTGGTGGCGCCCAGCCACAGGGCGATGCCCGAGCAGAGCACGAGGAAATGGCGGTGGGCGGCGGACCGGCGGTTCGACCGGTATACGAGCAGTCCCAGTCCCAGCGTGACCAGCCCCATGAGCAGCATGGGAATGGCGTGGACATTGATCGCATAGTCGGCGGTGGTCATGGTGCGTCAGGTCATCCGTGCCCGGGCGATGGTGTGGAGCTGCTCCCCGGTGATATAGCCGGTGGAATTGCGGAATTGCGCGAGGCGGAACCCCAGCGACCGGCCGGAGGCGATCATGTGCGCGGCCAGCGACGGATCGGCTTTGCCGAGAGAGTAGTGCCCGTGCCA
>OMJA01000087.1 GCA_900299245.1 Nitrospiraceae bacterium
ATGCTCCCGACGGCTATGAGATCGAACTCATCGAACGGCCGAACGGCGTGAAAATTGTCTAGCGGCACCGCCCCCTTTTCCTGATCTACTCCTTCGTGTTAGGTTTCTCGCCCGATTCGATCCTATCGACCTTCTAGAGGAGCCTCTGCATGAAGAACGGATTTTTTCGCGGTCACGGCCTCGGCAACGACTACATCGTGATGGACCCCAAGGAACTGACGTTCAAACTCTCGCCTAAGAACATCAAAGCGGTCTGCGATCGCAACTGGGGCCTGGGCAGCGACGGCATCCTGGCACTCGTCCCGAGCAAGAAGGCCGACTTCGGCCTGCGCATCTACAACCCGGACGGCAGCGAAGCCGAGAAGTCCGGCAACGGCCTGCGCATCTTCGCCCGGTATCTGCACGCCACCGGAAAGACGAAGAAGAAACATTTTACCGTCGACACCAAAGGCGGTTTGGTCACGATCGATTTGCATGTCGATCGCCATGGCGACGCCAGCGCCGTCACGGTCGAAATGGGACAGGCTACGTTCAAGCCGGCAGCGCTGCCCTGCACGCTCGCGGCCGATGAACTGATTCAGCAGCCGATCGACGCGGCCGGACGTACGCTGGCATTCACGGGCGTGAGCGTCGGGAACCCCCATTGCGTGGTCTTCAAGCAGGCGGGAGAATCCTGGTCGCGCGAAGATCTGCTGAAACTCGGCCCGGCGTTGGAAAACCACCCGCTCTTCCCGAAACGGACGAATGTCCAATTGGCCGTGCCGACCGGTCCCAAAGAAATTTTCATCCTGATCTGGGAACGTGGCGCCGGAGAAACACAGGCCTCCGGATCCTCATCCTGCGCCGCCGCCAGCGCGGCGGTCCGCCTGGGGCTGGTGAAGAGTCCGGTCACGGTCAAGATGCCGGGCGGGCAGCTCAACATTCAGGTGGCCCCCGACTTCAGCCTGACGATGAAGGGACCGGTGGCGGAAGTGGCCCGCGGCGCGCTGAGCCCCTCCTTCCTCCGCACACTCAAGTAAGCCCGGCGGTCACCGTCACGCGCCATTCGTCAATCGGCAGGAAAGAGCACAGTGGTTCCTGCTATTCTTACGATTGACGGATGACGTATGACGACCGACGCACTTCAATCCAAGCTCGATCACCTGCCCAATCATCCGGGCGTGTACCTCTTTCGGGACGCGTCCGGTGAGTTGCTCTATGTCGGCAAAGCCGCCTCGCTGGCCGACCGCGTCCGCTCCTACTTTCAGCGCGGCGCCGACCATTCCCCTAAAACGACTGTGCTCGTCGGCCAGATTGCCGACCTTGAAACCATCGTCACCCGCTCGGAACTGGAAGCGCTCATCCTTGAAAGCAATCTCATCAAGCGCCATCGACCGCGGTTTAACGTCGTGCTGCGCGACGACAAACAATATCCCTACCTCCGCCTGCCGACCAAAGACCGGTTCCCGCGCCTCTCCATTGTCCGCAAGGTGCAAAAGGACGGCGCCCTGTACTATGGCCCCTATACGCCGGCCGGCGCGCTCCGCGAGACGTTGAAGGTCATCAAGAAATCGTTCCCCCTCGCTACCTGCACCATCGACATCGACGGAACGGCCGAGCGGGCCTGTCTGGAGTTCGAGATCAAGCGGTGCATGGCGCCCTGCACGGGAAACCAGACGCAGGAGGACTATCTCAAGATCGTCGGTCAGGTCCGTCAGTTCCTGGAAGGCCGCGACCATGAGCTGCTGGACGATCTGCGCGCCCAGATGGAAGCGGCCGCCGAGCGGGAGGAATATGAAGAAGCGGCGAGGCTGCGCGATCGGCTCTTCAAAATCGAACGCACACTGGAGAAACAACGCATCACGCAAACGGCGGCGACCGATCAGGATGTGATCGGCCTGGCAAGACAAGGCACCGCCGTCGATCTGCAGCTGCTGTTCGTCCGCGGCGGACTGCTCATCGGACGGAAGGATTTCTTCTGGCCGCAATCAGCCGACGACAGCGACGAAGATCTGGTCCGGTCCGCGATCGAGCAGTTTTACAACAAAGACGGCCAGCCGCCCAAAGAACTGCTGGTACCCACCGCGCTCGCCGACGCGGCACTCATCGAACAATGGTTGAGCGACAAACGGGGCTCGGGCGTCAAGGTCCTCGCCCCTGAACGAGGCACAAAGCACCAGTTGGTCCTGCTGGCGGAGGAAAATGCCGCGGCCGCGGCTGCCAACCATCTGCGGGACGAAGCGCTCGACCGGCAGGCCGTCGAAGATCTGAAGCGGCTGCTGCATCTGGAGCAAGCCCCCCGGCGCATCGAAGGATTCGACATCTCCAATACAATGGGCAACCAGTCGGTCGCCTCGATGGTCGTGTGGGAAGACGGCCAGATGAAAAAGGCCGATTACCGCCGCTTTAAAATTCAGACGGTCATCGGTGCCAACGATTTTGCCAGCATGCAGGAAGTGGTGGCCCGACGGTATGGCGATTCCGAGAATCTTGCCAGACCTGACCTCATTCTGATCGACGGGGGCTTGGGACAATTGGCCGCCGCCATGGAAGGACTGAAGCAGGTCGGCCATGGCGGCCAAGCCATCATGGGACTGGCCAAGGCCCGCGGCGAAAAAGACGAGCGCATCTTTCTGCCCGGCCGCAAAAATCCTATCTTATTGAGGCCGAACGCCCCCGCCACGCATCTCGTCCAGCGGATCCGCGACGAAGCCCACCGGTTTGCGATCACCTATCACCGCAAGCTGCGAGGCAAAGCGTTCACCGCCTCCAAACTCGACCGGATCATCGGCATCGGCGAGATCAAGCGCACCAAACTGCTCAAAGAATTCGGGAGCGTCGAGGCGCTCATCGACGCAAGCGATACGGCGCTCGAAGCAGCCGGCCTTGACGCCAAGACCATCACCGCCCTTCGCAACACACTTCAGTGAAAGGCGACCGGCCCGGTCAGAAGAGAAATTTGAAGCTGAAGGTCCCGAGGTGGACAAAGGCGTGGTAGGTCCCGTTGACCGTCGGGTTCACATTTCCCGCCACCGTGTGCGGCTCGTAAAACCATTCCTGGTAGGCTACGTCAAACCCGATCGCCTTCGGCCACAGCGCGGATTCGCCTCCGCAGGGAATCGCGCCCAAGAAGCGCCCGCCTTGCTTGCACAGAAAACCGGCTCCCAGCGAAAGCGTGTTGGATGCCAGAGAAATGGTCGCCGGATTGAAGGTCAGATCCGGCACGGGATTTTCGGTTCTGGTATAGCCGGCCCGCGCCGCCACGTCCCAATGCGGCAGCCACGCCGGATTGAGCCACTTATACTCGGTCCCCACCGCGACAACCTGCACGGTTTTCCAGTTACGCGCCTGCGGCAGCGTCGTCCCGTTCGACAGATAGATATTCAGATCTTTGTGAGCCTTCCAGGCGACGAAATCCACATCGAGTTCCAGCTTCCATTCCCGTTCTTGCGTACGAACGGGCCAGAGCGCCACTGCGCTGGTGTAGATCGGCGGGAGCGCCAGACTCGTCGACGCATCGGCAACTTTGACTCCATTAATCAGCAAACCTCCCTGCAGAGGCAACACGGCCTGACTACGGTAAACCATCCCGATCGATGCCAGCGGTTTCCCGTCGCTGTTTCGGATCGGGACATACAGCAGACTGGCATTCATGCCCACGCCAGTACCCTTACCGCTTAATTCCACCTTGGCCCCGGCAGGGATACCGGCCAGTCCAGCCCCGACTTGGTGCTGCTCCGCCTGGCCTTCTCCCAGAAAACTGGCAAACGTATAGATGTCGGCGCCGAGGCCGATCGACACATCATCTGTCACTTTGTATGCAATAGTCGGCTTAATATCGAGAAGAGGTAGGGTCGCGGATGTGGCCGCCGTATTAAAGGAACCATCGACGGGATACCGCGTATTCAGACCGAAGGGAGACGTCAGGCCGAGTCCTACCGTCACCCGAGAAAGGCCGGTCAACCCGAGGGTTCCCAGATTGGCGCTCAAATAGGTATGACTCGGAGAAGGCAAAACAGCACTGCCGCCAAAATCACCTCTCGTATCCACCCCGGACGGAGATTTATATTTGATCGACCCGCCTAAAAAGGCGGTTCCGAACATGGCCTGAAATCCTTCGACCTGCGTCAGACCGGCGGGGTTGTAATGAATCGCCGAGGCATCATCGGCCTGAGCAGCAAAGGCATTGCCCTGGCCCGCTGCACTTGCCCCTTGAGGCTGAAAACGAAGCGCTTGGGCTGACACCGTCGACGGCGCCAAGAAACAGATCCATACTATCAGCACGCTTCCGGTGAACCACCGCGTCGAAACTCCCATAGACGATGCGCCCCCCAGCGACACGACAGAAATCTTAGCCCTTAGAAGTGCGATCAGTATTTGCACTTATTCGTCTCTCAGCGCATAGGTCCAAATGGACCTATTCTTCTAATCCGAATAGATCCGCCTCGCTTTACTAGCAAGATCTATGATAGCTTTTCTATCCAATCCTTCAGGCAGGAGGCGAATATGGCTCATGTGCAGCAAAAACGCCCTTTCCCCAAACAGCTGTTTGATCTACTCTCGAAGTCGGAGTGCCAGCATTTTATCGAAGCACTTCACTACACAACCGAAGCACAGAGCCCAGAAGACGTCAAAGACGCCCTCTCCCGCTTTCAGAATCTGTTCTCGTTCACCCGCGTGATCGGCGGTCTTGCCCGCCTCAGCCAGAAGGGCGCCTTCGAAGGATTTACCAATGTGATCAATGTGAGTTACCCGGAAGAGTGGCTCCGTCTATACTGGCAGGAAGGGTATTTTGAGGTCGACCCTGTTTTTCAGACCGCCTTGCAGAAACCCGGCACACAACACTGGCAGTCCACTTACAAGGCAGCCTCGTCGGAAAAGCAACGGCAATTTATGGCTGCCGCACAAGAATTCGGATTGGGAGACGGCATTACCACAGGATCGGCCGATCCCGCCTGTAGGATCGCGACCTTCTGTTCATTCGCCTCCTCCGACAGCGTCGATGCTGCGCACTACGTGCCCCTCGTCGAATATTTCGGGTATCATGTTCATCTGGCGCTGCTGCGCACCGCGCCCAAGAACCCCCAGTCGACGGACTACTGCGTGAAGCAACTGACCCTGCGCGAGATGAATATCCTCAATTGGGTCAAAAACGGCAAAACCAACAGCGAGATCGCTCAAATCATGGGAATTACCGAGCGGACCATACGCTTCCATGTCGAAAGCATCTTCTCCAAACTCGATGTGACGTCCCGCTCTCAAGCCGTGGCCACGGCAATGGAACACGGCCTGCCAAACGTCGTATAGCCGCACACTCTGCTTTACCGGTCGGCCGGGAAGCGACCGGCCCCGATTTCTCCGCCTCTACGCCGTAACCGAGCCGGCAATTCCGGCCGCATCCAACCTCTCCGCCATAGTCAACGCGGAATTTCTACCGGACACCACGGCGCCGTCCATCGTCTCGATGGTCGAAATCCACCGCAGAAAATCAGGACGCTTCTCTCCGTTACGCTCGTCAAAGCGCCACATGTCATAGAACGCCGCGACGGCCGTCGCTCCGGCCGGAGGCAACTGGACGGCCGGCCCGACCGGCTCGCACGGAAATCCAAACATCCGAAGCGCCCGTAGAAACCGCTGCTCCACTTCGAGGTAGTAATAGCGCACCTCGTTTTCAACCGCCCATTGATAGATCCCCTTCAAGACGGTAAACATAATCCTCGTCGACAGTTTGGGATCACGAATCGCGGGATTCACGGCGAGCCTGGTAATTTCGGCGGTATCCCGTTCTTTCCTGATATTGTAATTGCGGGGAAGCAACGCCCCGAATTCATTCTCCAGCATAAACCGACCGGATGACGGAATGAGCCGAGCCATCCCCAACAAGGTCCCGTCCTGATCCAACAGGCCAACCGTCGATCCCCACAAATCATACATATCGACTTCTTCCCCGTCGGCGGAAGCGGGCACCCATTTCAACGACTCCGCAAACACCGTGTGCCTCAGCCGATAGGATTTCCGGAGTTCCTCTCCACGTAAGGTCTTCACAACAAACCCTTCCTCCCGAAACGCGATCTCCCGCAAGTCACTCATCACATACCTCCTTGTTGGTATGGAACCTGGCTGACCGGATCTGCGAGACCCGCGTCTCGGGCGATGGATTCTCAGAATCCACGGATTTCGTCACCTGGCGGATCCGCCAGGTGACGAATAACCTTGTGCTCGCGTACTACTCTCCACCTAGTCGGCATAGACATCACGCGTGGATCCGATACCCTGTGCACGGATTGAAAGAGAAGAGGTCTGACACAGTGAACGAAGGGAAAAAGCTTCATATCATCGAGGGGTTCCGGCAATCCCCGCAACCAAGCCATCGCCCTCAACCGGGACACGGTACAGGCCTGACGCAATACAGAGAGTACGACTTCTTTTCAAAGCCGGCCGCGCCGGCCGGAGGTCAGCTGACCGTGGCCCTCAAGGCAACGGAAGCGCGTTTGAGCAGTCTCCTGGAAGACCGGACACGCATCAGCCGGGATCTCCACGATTCCGTCTTGCAATCGTTGTATGCCATCGGTCTCACCCTCGAGGCATCTCACCGCACCGCGACGTCGCCGCAATCGGGAACCGACCGCGCCTATACCACTGCCGTGGATCAGCTCAATCACCTGATTCACGAGGTGCGCGGCATGATCAAGGGACTCACCGACGGGTCGGTTCAGGACGTCAATCTGAAAGAGGAGCTCAGAAAGCTGGCCGGCAGCTACGAGCAAATCGGCGGCGTCACGGTCGCCTTGGGACTACAACCCTCGGCACTCGATGTCCTGACGCGCGAAGAAGAGCAGGAAATTCTGAATATCGTCCGGGAAGCCTTGAGCAATTGCATCCGCCATGCGCAGGCCACGCATATCGACGTGACCCTCCGGACACACCACAACCGAATCCGCGTGAGCGTCCGGGACAACGGGAAAGGATTCACCGTGACCGGATCGAGCCCGAAGGGATACGGTTTGATGAATATGGAAACCCGGGCCAAAAAACTCGGCGGCCGCCTGTTGCTGCAATCGAAGCCCGGCCGTGGGACACGGATTACGGCGGAATTTTTACTGGAACCGATTTTAACACCCGTATGAAACACTCGCGCATTACGCTATTCATCGTCGACGATCACGAAGTGGTCAGGCAGGGGCTCCGGACGCTCCTGGAACTCGAACCGGATTTTCATATCGTGGGAGAAGCCGCGTCGGTGGCGGAGGCGGTGACCGGGACCGTACGACTCAAACCCCAGGTGGTCCTGCTCGACGTCAAACTCCCCGACGGCTCAGGCATCACCGCCTGCCGCCAGATCCTCACGGCGATGCCGTCCACCCGCATCCTGATGTTGACCAGCTTTTCGGACGACGCCATGGTGGTCGATGCGGTGCAAGGCGGCGCCCACGGTTATGCCCTGAAGGACGTCCGAACCAGAGACCTGGTTCACGCCATCCGCACCGTCGCAAGCGGACAAGGCTACCTGGACCCACGCGTTGCGCAACAGACCTTGCATTGGATCCGCCACCGAACCCAATCCACTTCGGGAACGGCTCCCGATCGCCTCACGCGCCTCTCTCCGCAGGAACGGGCCATCCTCCCCCTGCTCGCCGAAGGCAAAACCAACAAAGAGATCGCCGCGAGCCTGCGGCTCAGCGATAAGACCATCAAGAATTACCTTGCCAACATATTTGACAAATTGCAGGTGCGCCGCCGCACGGAAGCCGTCAGCTGGTTTATCCGGACCGGCCACACCCAGCCGGCCGACCCGCAACTCTAACAGCTGCGCATTCCTCTCTTTTGTGCGCGCACCCTCTAGATATTCGAGCACCTCCGGCCCTATGCTTGCTCCAGGCACGGCTCCGGAGCTTTCCCTGCGGCACAGACGCGCACGGGGAGACTCGCGGGCAACATGAACACAGGTTGCGCCTCTCTATGAGAAGACCATCATGAACCGCCCGTTTGATGCTGCGTCCGCAACATCGGACAACCGCATCACCCTCTCCCCGGAAGACGAGCTGGCCGTCCTCCGCGCGCGCGTCGATGAACTGGAGCGGGAATCGGCCGAGCGAAAGCGGATGGACCACGCTCTGAAAGCCCTGGCTTTCGGCACCGCCACCGCCACGGGACAGGAATGCCTGCAGCAACTGGTTCGGCAATTGTCCGCCAGCCTGGAGGTCCCGTGCGTATTCGTCACGGAATTCGTCCCGGGCAGCACGGACCGGGTTCGGACCGTGGCCGGATGGTGCCAGGGGAAAGCGGCAGACTCCGTCGAGTACGCCCTGCAGAATTCTCCCTGCGAAAATGTCTTCCGAGACGGCCTGGTATTCCTCCCGCGTCATGTCCGGCAGCATTTCCCGCAAGACGAATATCTCATCGCCCTTAACATCGAAAGTTACATGGGTGTGCCCCTGCTCAACGGCGCCGGCCGGGCGACCGGTCACTTGTGCGTCATGGATGTGCGCCCGTTCGGCTTCGATCGCGGCCAGGGTGCGGCAATTCTCAGTGCCTTTGCCGAACGGGCCGCCGCCGAGTTGGAGCGCCTGCGGGCCGAGGAAACTCTGAAGCAGAGCGAAGAACGGTTTCGCGCGCTCTACGAAAACAACCCGACCATGTACTTCACGCTGACCCCAGACGGCACCATCCTCTCCGTCAACCGGTTCGGCGCAGAAGAACTCGGATACGGCAGTGAAGAATTGGCCGGCCGGTCGGTACTACAAGTGTTCCAGCCGGCCGACCATCATACCGTGCTCAACCAGCTCACCCTCTGCGCACAGAACCCCGGCCGGACATTCGATTGGGAAGTCCAAAAGGTGAGGAAAACCGGGACATTGCTCTGGGTCAAAGAACGGGCGCGCGCCATCATCGGGCCTGACCGGACCCCGATCATCCTCATCGTGTGCGAGGATATTACGGAGCAGCGGGACGCGCAAGATCGCATCCGGGATCGGGAACGGCAACTCCAGACTACGACGCAGTTTCTCCACACCCTGGTCCGGGAATCCCCGCTGCCGATCGTCAGTCTCGACGCCGACGCACGGGTCACGAGCTGGAACCAGGCCGCGACGAAACTGTTCGGGTGGACCGAACGAGACGTCTTGGGCAAGGAACTGCCGTATGTGCCGGCCGGCCACGAGGCGGAGGCGGATGCGCTCTGGAACGAACGCGCGCGCACCTCTCTCCGCGGCCCGATCCCGCTCCGCCGCCAACGGAAAGACGGAAAATTGCTCGACCTGCTGCTGTGGCCGGTCTTCGTGGAGGATTCCGCCGGAGAACTGACAACGGCTGTCGGCCTTTATGTCGATCAGTCGGAACTCCGCCAGGCGGAAGCGGCCCGCCTGCACAGTGAGGAACGACTGAGATCCTTTCTGAATGCCCTCGACGACCTGGCGTTCGAGCTCGACGCACAGGGGACGTACCTGAATGTCTGGACGAGAAACGAGGACACCCTGCTGCTGCCGAAGCAGGATCTTATCGGGAAATCCCTGACGGACATACATGGGCAGGAGGAAGGCGCACGGCATCGTGGCGCGCTCGCGCGCGTCCTCCGCTCGGGACAGCCGCACACCATCGAATACGTGTTGACGATCCGCGGACAACTGCGGCACTTCTCCGCCGTCCTCAGCCGGATCCCCGCCAGCGCAGACTCGCCCGCGACGGCGGCCTGTGTGGTCCGTGAGACCACCGCGAAGAAACGTGCGGCGGAAGCGCTACGCCTGAGCGAGCAACACCTGAAAAGCATCATCGAAACGTCCCCGGAATGCGTCAAACTGGTCGATGCGGACGGCATACTGCTCCAGATCAATGCAGCCGGACTGGCCATGATCGAGGCCGACAACGCTCACGACGTCCTCGGCCAATGCGTCTATCCGATCGTCACTGAGTCCCATCGCGATGCTTTCCGGGCCATGAACGAACGGGTTTGCCGGGGCCAGAAGGAATCTCTCGAGTTTGAGATCGTCGGCTTGCGGGGATCGCGGCGCTGGATGGAGACCCATGCCGTGCCGTTGCCCAATCCCGCCGACGGAACGATGGTTCAGCTGGCCATCACCCGCGACATCACAGACCGCAAACGAGCGGAGCTGGCGCTGCGTGAGAGCGAACAGGCGATTCGGGCGATGCAGGAGGCCACCTCCGCGTCGGGACTCACGTTCGACCAGCGGATCGACTCGGTTCTGTCACTGGGCTGCAGGCTGTTCGGCCTTCCGATCGGCCTGATGACGAAGGTCGAAGGCGATCAACTCGTCATCACGCATGTCTGGGATCCCGGCAAGCGGTTCGCCCCCGGCATGCACCTGCCCCTGTGCCAATCGTACTGCGGCACCACCCTGACAGAAATACAGCCGGTGGCCATCAACCATGCTAGCCGATCGGAATGGCACACGCACCCCGGCTACCGGACGCTCGGACTGGAATCATACCTGGGCGCCAGGCTGATCGGCGAACACCGGGCGTTCGGCACCATCTGTTTTCTAGACCAGGTCGCCCACCCGGCTCCGTTCACCCAGGCTGAGCAGGATTTCCTCTTATTGATGGCCCGCTGGGTGAGCGGCGAAATGGAGCGGCGCTCCTCCGAACAGGCCCTGCGCCTCAGCGAAGAGCGCTTTCAAATTGCATTCCGGTCGAGCCCGCATCCCGTCGTGATCACCGAGTTGGCCACGGGCCGCTGCATCGAGGTCAACGACACCGCGTTGCAGATCTTCGGATTCCAGCGCCACGAAGCAGTCGGTCACACCACCATTGCCATCGAACTCTGGCCAAAGCCGGAAGACCGGACGAGGTTCATCACGAAACTCCTGGAGAGCGGCACCCTCCGGAGCGTGGAATTCTCCTTCCAGACCAAAGATCATCGGCTGCGGCACTGCCTGATCTCGAGCGAGTTGATCGAACTCAACGGGACACAATGTATCCTCACCGTAGGCACCGACGTGACGGAAAAGAAAGCGGCTGAAGCCGCCCTGCGGGAAAGCGAGGAACGCTGGCAACGGTTCGTCGCCGACGCCCCGATTGGACTGGTGGTTGTCGATGCCGACAAGCACATCCTCAGCGCCAACAAAGCCTTTTGCACGCTCACCGGTTATTCCGAACAGGAAGTGATCAATAATACTTACGCGCTCTACACCCATCCAGACGACTTGCCGAAAAATCTGGAGCTGACCGACGAATTCTTCGCGGGTAGACGGCAGGAGTATACGTACGAAAAGCGCTACGTCCGGAAAGATGGCGAAATCATCTGGGTCTCCATCCGTGCAAACCGTCTGGCCGTGCACGGACATGACACGCCACTGCTGCTGGCCGTCGTCGAAGACATTACCGACCGGAAACAGGCCCTGGCGGACCGGGAACGGATCAGTCAGGATCTGCATGACAACATTCTACAGTCGTTGTATGCCGTCGGCATGCAGTTGGAAGCGGGCAAACTGTTGTCGGGGAAAGCCCCGCGCAAATCGAAGCAGCACGTGACGCAGGCGATCCGGCAGCTCAACCACCTGGTGCTGGAAGTCCGGCAGTTCATCGTCGGCCTCACCCGCCGCGCGGCCCCCTCGCTGGATTTCGGTGTGGCCTTCAAACAACTGGTCGCCTCGTTTTCGTCCGATCACCACGCCGCCCCGGCACTGAACATCGATCCGCAGGTCATCGCCGCCATCACCCCGGCCGTCGGCGAACAACTGCTCAACATTACGCGCGAAGCCTTGAGCAACAGCGTGCGGCATGCCACCGCCGCACACCGGTCGGTCGCACTGACCGCAACCGACACGCACGTCAGTCTGCGCATCACCGATGACGGCACCGGCTTCGACACATCCCGCAAGCGCCGCCGCGGCCACGGACTGGCCAATATGGCGGCGCGCGCCAGAACCATCCGCGCGCAGTTCACGCTCGACAGCGCCCCCGGCCAAGGCACCTGTATCACCATCGATGTCCCGACAGGAGGTCCGCATGTCCGCTAAAGCAAAACCCTCGCCCCTTCGCCTGCTGATTGTCGACGACCACGAAGTCGTCCGGATCGGACTCAGCGCCGTCCTCAATCTGACTCCCGGCATGAAGGTCGTCGGCCAGGCCAAAAGCAAAGCGGACGCCGTCGCCCAAAGCCGGCGTGCCAAGCCGGATGTGGTCCTGCTCGATATCCGGCTTCCCGACGGAAGCGGCATCGATGCCGCCCGCGATATTCTCTCGACACGACCGGAGACACGGATCTTATTTTTGACCAGTTTCGCCGACGAACACACGGTGCTCGAAGCCATTCTCTCCGGAGCGCAAGGTTATCTTTTGAAGGACATTGCTTCCGCTGCGCTCGTCCGCGCCATTAAAACCGTCGCCTCCGGCCAACCCCTGATGGACCCCCGCCTCACCACGCATACCCTGTCCTGGCTGAAGAGCTTGTCAGCCGGCGCCGGGCCCTCCAAACGATCGCTGCTGTCTCCCCAGGAGCAACGCATTCTCCCGCTCGTCGCCGAAGGGTTGACCAACAAAGAGATCGCACAACGCCTGGAGCTGAGCGAGAAAACGGTCAAAAATTATCTCGCCAACATGTATTCCAAACTCCAAATCGGACGGCGGTCTCAAGTCGCCGCGATGTATGCCGGGAGTTTCAAAGGGTCCGTGCCGCCGCTTGCCACCAAGCCGTCCTGACAACACCTTCTGCCGCATCACCGCGCATTGGTTCCCTCTTCATCTGGCTCAAGATTCCCCTCTGCCCGCCGATACAGAGAGGTCACGATCCGGCGGGCTCCGCACCAGTCTGTTCCCCCGGTCGGCCGTCCCGCCGACGGACTATCAGATCAAGTTCGCTCCTCCAACATCCGACAAGGACATGAATTCCCGCATTCCGACGAGACCGGGTCACGCGAGGAGCAGATGTTCGATTTATCCGCATTCCGTCTGCAGGACATGGCGCTCTGCAGCACAACCATCCGCCAACTCGGGGAAGGCGCTACCTCGCTAGAAAGCGTCGCAGACCGGATCACACGCTTTCTCTATACCAATCTCTCAACCGGACCGGATGAAGATCCGGCCTGCGTTCTCGTCCGCGCATTTAAAACACATCCCTACGCACGCCTCACCCCCGAGCTGCAAGCGCTGGTCGATGTCCGGCTGGGTGGCCCTCCAGCCTCGCCGGACATGAAATGCCTGACGCTGCTCGGCAGCACAGGCGCCGTCTCGGGCTGGAACAAACCCGCTCTCTCCAGCCGCTTTCGCGTCATCCCGCTCGCCGGACCTGAGTCGATGGAACAGCTTCCGATGTTTGCCCAACTCTTCGCCCAGTTCCACATCGACGTACCGTATCTTCAACATACCCCCGTTTCGCTGCTGCTGGACCAGCACGCCACCACCTTCAATGCCTTTTATGTACCTCAGGCCGTCAACAGCCCCTTCGTGCCGGGACAAAAGGATTTTGTCATCCCCTTTGGTGTGCAATCCGTGTTCGGCTGTGGCGGACTGCTGCCGACAGGCGACATGTTCGCCCTCATTCTCTTCGCCAAAGTCCCGGTCTCCAAAGAGACGGCAGACTTGTTCAAAACCATCGCCCTCTCCGCCAAACTGGCCCTGGCTCCATTCGACCATGCGCAACTGATCCTGCCGACAACCGCAGCCGCCTCCAGCTCTGTCGGGACCACGGCACTCACTGCGCTCACCGCCTTGCAGGACCGCGTCGCCACGCTCGAAGCCATTCTGACCGTGCAAGAACACACAGTTGAAGCCCAGTCCCGCCGTCTCGAAGACAATCTGTCGGAGGCGATCAGGCAGGGACAGAAACTACAAAAGCAAAGTGTGCGTTTTGAAACGCTCGCAGCGACCTCCCCCGTTGGCATCTTCGAGACCGATGCGGATGGAGCCTGCCTCTATACCAATGCTGCCTGGCAGGCCATCGCCGGCCTCACGCTTGCAGACACGCTGGGAGATGGGTGGAGCCGCGCCATTTTCGAGGCAGACCGGTCCCGCGCCGCTGCAGCCTGGAGTCACACCGCGAAAGCCGGCAAGGACTTTTCGCTCGAGTTCCGGATGCAGCGATCTGACGGCACCATTCGCTGGGTCCATGCCCGGTCACGCCCGCTCAAAAATGAGGCCGGTCAGGTCGTCGGTCACGTCGGGACAACGGAAGACATCACGGAACGGAAACGAGCAGAGGCGGTGCTGCATGAACAGCGTCAACGATTGCAAGCCATCGTTGACGGTACCTCGGACGCCGTCTTCATCAAAGATCTGCAGGGGAAATATCTTCTGTTCAACGCGGCAGGCGGACGCTTTGTCGGAAAACAGCCGACGGAGGTTATCGGCCAGGACGACACGTTCATTTTCTCTCCTGAGGATGCCCGCGCGGTGATGGAAGGTGATCGCCGGGTCATGGCCGGCGGAACGATCCTCACGTACGAAGATCATGTCACCACCCCCGATGGAGTGCGGCGGACATTTTCATCAACGAAAGGACCCTTGTTCGATCAACAGGGAGCCGTTTCAGGCATGTTCGGCATCTCCCGCGACATCACCGAACACAAACACTTTGAGGACACGCTCCGGCAGAGCGAAGAACGGTATCGCCGCTATTTCGAACTGGGCCTGATCGGCATGGCGGTCACCTCGCTGGAAAAAGGCTGGGTCCAAGTCAACGACCGCCTCTGCGAAATCTTCGGATACTCGCAGGAGGAACTCACCGCGAAGACCTGGGCTGAGCTCACCCATCCTGACGACATCGCTCCGGATGTTGCGCAATTCAACCGAGTGCTCGCCGGGGACATCGACAACTATACCCTGGACAAACGCTTTATCCATCGGGATGGCCGGATCATCTATGCCACCATCTCAGCCAGCGCCGTCCGCCTGGAAGACGGATCCATCGATCACTTCGTGGCCCTCATTCAGGACGTCACCGCACGGCATGAAGCCGAGGAACGCCTGAAGGAGAGCGAGCGACAACTCCAACGACAGATCGACGAAATGCCGGTCGGACATATCGTGTGGGATCGCGACTTCCGGATCAAATCGTGGAATCCGGCCGCAGAACGGATTTTTGGCTACACATCAGGCGACGTTATCGGGCGTCATGCCTCGTTTCTCATCCCCGAAGAATACCGTTCCCATGTCGATGAGCTTTGGCAGAAACTGCTCGCCGGAGACAAAACAGCCCATAGCACCAACGACAACCTCACCAAAGATGGCCGCCGCATCGCGTGCCAATGGGTCAACACACCGCTGCGAGACGCCGGAGGGAAGGTCGTCGGAGCCTTCTCCATGGTCCAGGATGTGACGGAAC
>OMJA01000088.1 GCA_900299245.1 Nitrospiraceae bacterium
ACCGGCGGATTCAGAGCTGATCGTACGGCGGGTGATCGCCCGGTCCGGACGAAACCGGGTCTATCTGAATGGAACGATGAGCTCGCTGCATGCTCTGGAGGAACTGGGCGGCACACTCGTCGACCTGCATGGCCAACACGATCAGCAGTCGTTGCTGGCCGCGGCGATGCAGCGGAGCGTCGTGGATGCCTTTGGAAATCTTCAGGAGCGTTGCGCCGCCTATCAGCAGGGATACCAGGCCTGGAAGACGGCGTGCGAGGAGCGCGATCGATTGATACGCGAGTCTGAACACCGGACGCGGCGGGAAGAGTTGCTTCGATTCCAATGCACCGAATTGGATGACGCGGCGTTGCGCGAAGGAGAAGACGAGGAACTGCAGAATGAACGCCGCCGGCTCAGTTCGTCCCAGCAGATCGGTGCGTTGGCCGCGGAGGCGATGGAGCGAGTGAGTGCGGATGGACAGGGCATTCTTGCCCAGCTGGCGCTGACGGAGCGCGCATTGGGCCAATTGCTTCAGATTGATTCTACGGTCGGAGAACTGGCCAGGTTGACCGTTGAAGCCAAAGTGGTGCTGAAGGAAATGGCGGGACAACTGCGCGACTATGCGGAACGGGTCGAGGCCGATCCGTCGCGGCTTGCAGCGATTGAGGACCGGCTGGCGGTCATTCAGAAACTCAAAAAGAAATTCGGCGGGTCTCTGGCGGAGGTTCTGGAAGCTCATCGGAAGATCAAGGATGAATTAGAGCGGTTGCAAGGCTCCGATGAGCAATTGAGCGCACTGCAGCAGCGCATCATTGGGCAGCAGGCCGAACTGGGACAGCTGGCGAAGCAATTATCGTTGAAGCGCGTCGAGGCGGCCAAGCGGATGGCCAAAGTGGTCCGTCAGGAGCTTGAGGCGCTGAAAATGGGACAAACGATCTTTGAGATCCATGTGACCTCGGATACCGGCGAACCGGGATTCGGTCCGGACGGGATTGATCAGGTGGAGTTTCGTCTGTCGACGAATGCGGGAGAACCGGCGAAGCCCTTGTCAAAAGTCGCGTCAGGCGGGGAGTTGTCCAGGGTCATGCTCGCCCTGAAATCTGTGCTGGCGGAACGGGACTATGTCCCTGTGCTGATTTTTGACGAGATCGATACGGGCGTGGGCGGAGCCGTGGCTGCCGCGATCGGCAAGCGCCTCCGCGCACTCGGCCGCTACCATCAGGTCTTTTGCATCACCCACCTGCCGCAAGTGGCTGCACAGGGGGAGCATCATCTTTGTGTCGAGAAGGCGCAGGATGGCAATCGAACCGTCACGACAGTGCGTGCTCTGAACGGCCAGAAGCGGGAAAATGAGATCGCCAGAATGTTAGGCGGGTTGACGGTGACGAAGAAAGTTCGTGAGACGGCGGCGGAGCTCATCGCCGATGCAGGGGAATAACGATACCGGACGGATTTCTGCTTTACAGGTCGAAGACGCTGCTCGGCGTGGTCGCGATCGCCATGGCAGGCAGCGAGGCTTTGCACTCGGTCGCGACCCTGGCGAATTGGTCGGCCAGCATCGGATCGAAGTACGTGTTGGCTTGAAGTGCGATTTGTTGAATGGCCTGATCCACCGGGAGCGGCGACCGGCCCGGCACTTCGGCCGTCAGATGGTCGAACATCTGGGCAATGCTGACGATTCTTGCCAGCAGGGGAATACCTTCGCCCTGAAGGCCATGCGGGTAACCTGATCCATCCCATCGTTCGTGATGATAGGAAATGACCTGGCCGACCTCAGCCGGGTACCCCAGCGGAAGAATCATCCGCGCCCCTGTTTCGCAATGGTTTTTCGAATAGGCGCTTTCTCCTGACGGCAGGATCGACTCATCGGAAAAATGGTAGTTCTGGAGGCTGACTTTGCCGATGTCGTGCAGGAAGGCTCCGATCGCCAGCGACTGTTGTTCGGGGAGCGTCAGGTTGAGGCGATTGGCGAGCAGCGTCGCATAGAAACTGACGCGGCTGCAATGATTCAGCAATTGCCGGTCTTTGGCTTCCAGAAGATCTGACAGCAGGGGAAGCAGGTCCGGTTGTGCGGATGAGGAATCTTGCTCATGCTTGCCGATCGCGAAGTACTCGGCTTTGAGCCTGTTCCAGGCGCACCGTGCCGTCTGTTCATCGCCCCACAGATCCGTGGAACTCTTCAACACATTCCGGATCAGGTCCAGGCGCTGTTTTTTCTCGAGCGTCTGGCCGATGAGGGCGATCAGTTCCGAGACATTGAACGGCTTGAGCAGATACCCGGCTGCTCCGTGGCGTATCCCTTCCATGGCCGACTTGAGGCTGCCATAGCCGGTAATAATGATCACTTCGATGTCGGCGTGGTCGTGTTTGATATCCTGCAGGAGATCGATGCCCTGGCGATCGGGGAGTTTCTGATCCAGCGTAATAAGATCGATTGGTTCATGACTCAAGACGTCGAGTGCGGCCTGCGCGTTGTCGGCCGAGCGGATGTTGAAGAACGGCCGCAAGATGACTTTAAGGGCATCGCGCGGTCCGGCCTCGTCATCGACGACAAGCACCGTCGGTTTTGTTTGTGATCCGTCTTGAGAAATTGATGTGCTCATAGTGCTCATGTACCCCCAACTACGTAACCTGTCAAGCAATACTCGTTCCTTATCAGGTACTTGCTTGGAGAGGACAATACGCAGTGGGCGATCTACGTAGAAAGTCTATATGTAGATCACATGAACGTTCGACTACGTAGCTCATTGAAGCGCGTAGCCCTGGCGCTGTGTGGAAAATGACGCGGTCGTTTCAGTGAAGTGTGTTATTCCTGCACGGGTTGGTCAGGTTCCTGGCCGTTCCCATTGTCCGGTCGGCCAATTCCCAGCGTATCCATCCGGTATTTCAGCATCCGCCGGCTGATGCCCAACAGATTGGCTGCGTGCGTCTGGACATAGTTGGTGCGCTTCAACGCGTCGAGAATGATTTCCCGCTCGAATTCCATGACGGCTTTTTCGAGCGACATGCGCCCGGCGAGCGTGTCATCACGGAGGGAGGATGAGCGCGAATCACTTTTGAGGATCGTGGGCAAATGCTCCTGAGTAATCTTGGGGCAGTTCTGCGACCAGATAAAGGCCTGCTCGATGATATTTTCCATTTCCCGGACGTTGCCCGGCCAGGGGTAGCGGGTCAGCACCTCCAGCGCCTCTTTCCCGAATTCGATATGCGGCCGTTTTTCTTCCTCGACACGTTTGGCAAGGAAGTGTTTGGCCAACAGGGGAATATCTTCGCCGCGTTCGCGGAGCGGAGGAAGAAACAGCGAAATGACATTGATGCGGTAATAGAGATCTTCACGGAATTGACCCTTGCGCACCATCTCTTCGAGATTTCTATTGGTGGCTGCGACGATCCGGACATCGACCTTGATCGATTGGACTCCGCCGATCCTGGTAAATTCCCGTTCCTGTAGGACTCTCAGGAGCTTGGCTTGCGTCATGGCGCTGAGATCGCCGATTTCGTCCAGGAACAGCGTGCCGGTGTTGGCGAGTTCGAACTGGCCGACACGTCTGGCCGTGGCATCGGTGAAGGAGCCTTTCTCATGGCCGAAGAGTTCGCTCTCGATCAGGGTCTCCGGCAGCGCCGCGCAATTCAGCGCGATAAAGGGGCGTTCGCGCCGACCGCTGTTGTAGTGCAGGGCTTTTGCGACGAGTTCTTTTCCCGTTCCGCTTTCGCCGGTAATCAGCACCGTGGTCCGGCTGTCCGCGACTTGTTCGATCTTAGCGTAGATCTCCTGCATCCCCTGGCTCTTGCCGATGAGGTTGTGAAAGGCATAGCGCTGGACGACCTGTGCTCTGAGCTGTTTCACTTCGCGTTCGAGCGCCTGGGAACTGAGCGCCCGGTCCACGACGATGCGGAGTTCTTCGACGTCGAAGGGCTTGGATAGATAGTCGGCCGCGCCGAGTTTCATCGCATCGACGGCGGTTTTGACCGATTTCGTGCCCGTGAGCATGATGACAGGGGTCATGCGGCTTTCGGTGCGCAGCGTTTCAAGAACGGCGAGGCCGTCGGTTCCCGGAAGAATGACGTCAAGCAGGACAAGGTCCGGCCCCTCTTTTCTGAACGTCTCGAGGCCTTCCTGAGCGTCCGCGGCCTGGAGAATCTCATAGTTGGGCTCCAGCACCATCTTCAGTGAAGTCCGGACGCGGGCTTCGTCGTCGATCAAGAGAACGCGCTTTTTCATGGCTGAACTTTCCACAGTGCTCCTAGTCTATCGGGAGGGCCGGAAGATTCACGGAAAACGTGGTTCCCACTCCCTCGCTGCTCTCGACCTGAATTTCTCCGTGATGCTCTTGAATAATCTGATGCACGATCGTCAACCCCAAGCCGGTGCCCGCATGTTCGCCGCTCGTATGCTTCGTCGTGAAGAACGGATCGAAGATATGCTCGAGGTTGGCTTTGGAGATACCCGGGCCGTTGTCCTCGATCTCGATCTGTGTCCACGTGTTCGAATCCGGTTTCATCAACCGGTGCGTGCGAACCTTCAGCGTTCCTCCGTCGTCCCCCATGGCGTCGATGGCGTTCAGCAACAGGTTCAAGAGCACCTGCTTGATCTGTTGACGATCTAACATGACACGAGGAAGCCCGGACGCCAACTGTTTTTCAATCTTGATCCGTTTGCTGTCGGCCTTCACTTCGATGAAGTACAGACAGGAAGTCACGATGTCGTTGAGATCCTCATCCGTCAGCGTCGGCTCCATATAGCGGGCATAGTCCAGAATTTCCTGAATCAGCCGTTCGATCCGGTACACGTCGTCCAGAACGATGCGGCTGAAATCACGGATGAATTCCGTATCGTCTTTCCGTTCAGGGGCCAGTTGGATGAAGGTTTTGATCGATGTCAGGGGGTTCCGGATTTCGTGGGCGAACCCGCCAGCGATGATTTCCAGCGAGCGGAGTCGATCGGTTCGGCGCATAAGGGTTTGAGACTGGTGAAGATCGTCGTGCGCCAGAATGGAGTCCAGGGCGTTGGCCGCGTTCTGGGCCAGCGCGGTGAGCAGATCCCTCCGATCCGGGGGATCGAGGGCCTGTTCCGCCGAGGGCCCGAGCAGCGCGAAGGCGATCAACCGGTGTTTGTTCAGAAGCGGGATCGCGAAGGAGGACCGGCTCAAGGCTACGGCTTCAGCCAGTTCCGGTGTGATCGGCGGCAGGTCCGGTACGGCGGTGACTGAGAGCAGACGATGATCGTTGGCGAGCGATTGGACGAGGGCATGAGTCGGAGCAAAGGAGAGCGTATCGGCAGATGGGTTTGGATCGCCGACCGTCGATACGCGGTCGTAACGGTCGTGTTCACGGTCCAGCAGGTACAGCGTGCCGTGTCGGGAAGTGGTGATATCGCAGAGTTCCACCAGAATGCGTTCCGCGATGGCAGTGCGGTTGGTAAGCGTGCCCATATCCTGGGCGAATCGGGTCAACCGCTGGAGCGGGGTGAGTGGAGTCGGTGAACCGATGGCGTCGTGCGGCGTACGGTCGGCCATGCCTATCCAGAGGGGCGAAAGGTTCTTCCTCGCTGCCCGGATGCGAATACCCGGCAGTGGTGAAAGAAAGAGGATGTCTTGCAACGGGGCGAGTATACACGGCGACCGCCGTTTCAGCCAGCGGATTTCCCCTTCCGGGCCGTGGCCAGCAGCAACTGGCCGTCAAGGACGGGGACGATGCGAAGAGGTCCGGCACCGGCATGGAACAGCAGGTCGGACAATTGTTCGCGGTCGAAGGAATGCAGCAGTCCGTGGCGGACGGCCTCATGCAGTCGCCCGAGATAATGCAGGAAAATTTGAGCGGAAGGGGACAGCTCGTCCTGCCCGGCCAGATGAAGTTGATCGCGATAGAGCCCGGCAAGATCCGTGTGCGGCTGCAGGCAGGTGAGGACGAGGCGTCCGTCTTGTGTCAGAGCCTGAACGGCCTGGCGCAGGAATGCGAGCGGCGACGCGGTAAAGGACAGCGAAAGATGCCCCACGATTCGGTCGATCGATTGCGGCGCGCAGGGGAGTTGGACATCCCATTCGGATTGAGACCATGTCGTGAGCAGGGCCTGTGCCGGCGCGGCGACGTCGGAGAAGGTGGATTGGAGTTCGCGGTACAGAGTTTCGAAAGCCTGCTCCGCGGCCTGCAGGGTTTCTCCGGAACGATCGATGCCCAGGTAGCGCACCGGTTGCTGCGGCGTCATTGACGTATGAGCCAGGCGATAGATGTGATTCATGACGATCGAGCGGGCAAAATCCCCCGTTCCGCACCCGAGATCAAGAATCGTCATCCCCGGTTCGAGCGGGAGGGTCTGTTGATAGAGCTCCTGCAGAAGCCACGCGTGATGATGCAGGGTGCCGAACTGCGGCAGCTGGGCGACATGCGCCACCCATAGGGCTTCCCGGGTGGACTGCGAGACATGATGCCGGATGCGGATCCGTTCGCGCTCCAGGAGATACTGTCTGGAAATATCGTGGGTAGCCGGGACCTGTACGGGCGGCAGTGCATCTCCGGCGAAGCACACGCGGGCAATCTCCGTGAACACGCTCTTAAAAGAGGAGAACAGGCGGCTGTCGAAGGAGCGACCGGTGACGGAAAGCCCGCTGGGGACCGGAATAATGGCCGGTTTCACCGGCAGGGCCCGGATGGCTGCGTCCGGTGCCGGAAACGGATGCCGCATCGACGACTCTCCCGGCGGAGAGGTCAGAATGACCGTCGGGAGTGCGAGCGAGGAGAAGTCGGCCACCGTCGAGGCAAGGGTCGTGTACTGGCCGGCGATGATGTCTCCGAGGAATTGATCGAGATTGAGGTTGAGCCCCCAGACATTGCCGCTGCCGCGTCTGAGGCCGTGCTGGTAGTCAGCCAGCAGATCGTGGTGATGTTCGGTTGACAGTGCGGTTTGAATATCGAGCACGGGGTTGGCCAGAAGCAACAGGCCGGCGACGGGAAGCTGGGCGACGACCTTCAGCGCGACGCGCGCCGAGACGTCTTCGGCCAGAATCGCGATCGGCGCCGTAGGCCAGGCCGTATGGGCAAATTCAAGGACCGTGTGCAGATCGGCTTGCATGCTTCGCAGGGTCGTTTGTAATACATCGCCGTCGCTTTGTCCGATGTGGTTGCTGTGGTCGTAACGCAGGACGCGCAGCCGGTTGAGAGCGAGGAATTCCGATAGTGCCAGGTAGTCGGTCTGTGTGCAGCCGAATCCCGGCGAGAGAATTACGATGGGGGTATTCGGCGAAATCTGGTGACGCGCATGGTCGTCGGTAATGGCGATGACCTGGCCGCGCGCGTTCCGGCATTCACGCCTGGCGCTGACAACGGCGGCGCGTCCGGCGATGCCGTCCAGATCGATGGACGAGCCGATGTGTTGTGCGACGACGCGATTGACCTCGCGTTCGGCGAATGCCGGCAGCTGAAGGAAGCGGACGCCGAAGCGCTGGCCCGGATCCGCAAGGCTGAGGCGCAACTCGGACGGGGTCGTAGGATCCGGAGCGGTCCATACAATCTGGGCGGAGAGAATGGCGTCCGGCGCGGCCGGTCCGTGGGATTGCGTGTGCGGCAGTCCGTTACCGTGCGGAAAATGCAAGGCGATGAGGTCTCCCACCTGACCGGGAAGATTTCGGGCCTGAAGGCAGGCTCCTCCGCGCGAAAAATTTACCACCAGTCCAAGTTGCCGTGACGACGGATTCGGTTCGTTGGTGCGTTCGATTCGCACGGGAAGCGCGACCCGGACTCTAATGCCTTCACGGTGGTCGGTCGCCTGGTGGTCTGTTCTCGCCGGGTCAGGAATCGCCGTCTCATCCGGCAGTGAGAGTAATGCTTCAAGCGTGATCTCCAGGGTCCGTTCGCGAGCGGCTTCAATGAAAGAGACGAGGACTTTTCGCTCGGTTTCGCCGGGAGGGGAAAATTCGAATGCCAGAACCGGGCGTTCCTGCTCTCCGCCGGTCGGTCCTGCCTGCATACCTCGTTCATGGACGGTGGCTTGCAGTTCGAGGATTCCCACGACGGTTTTCAATACCAGGTAAGCGGGCTGTTCAGAGAGATGCGGGAGCGGACCGGTGAGGACGACGGAGGCTCCCGTTTCGCTCAGCGTCAGAACAGTGCCTTCGCGTGTCGAGGGGCCGACAGTCACCCGTGCCGGAAGATGAACCGCGCTGCGCGGCGCCATCCGGCGATCGGGGAAACGTTCATCCCGGTGGTGAGCCGACGGCGGCGCCGGTTGAGGGGTGATGATCGCGGGTGCGGGCGGTTCCGGCGGGACCGGAGACGGTGCGGTCGGCGCAGCCGGTGTTTCGGGCTCTTCGGATGTGCCAGGAATCGGAAACCAGAGGCGGATCGATACGGGCTGTCCCGCAGGAGCGAACCACTCCAGACGACCGTTGATCAGACCGAGATCCTCGTAGGCCTGGATCAGATCGGATGACGTGGTCAGCGTCCCGGTATCGACCGTAACGGGAGTATCGGTTTCCTCAATGAGCACTTCGATTTCTCGCGTCGCCGGAGCGGCAGCGAGTCGAGGGGGTGACGCGAGACGCGTGCCGGTGGCGGAGACGGCAAAGGCCGTAACCTGCAGCCGATGAACGGCTCGGCGGGCGGCCATCAGGCGAACGGCATGGGTCGCCACAATTTGAATCACCCGCACATAGGTTGCCCGGGGGCCGTGGAAGGCCGGGAGGCCGGCAGCCGCACGGCGCTGCACGAGGTCGAGATCCGACAGCGGAGCGAGCGCGTCATCGATGACAACATCCAGCGTGTCTTCCGTCAGGCCGGCATCAACCACTGCCTGCGCCAGCGCGTCTCCGCATGCGGATGCCTCGCGTGCCTGTGCGGCCAGCGTTTCGAGGCGGGTGTCGAGCCGTGCTTCACGGATGGTTTCCATCAAGCGCTGAGACTGGGTCAAGACGGCCGTCAGTGGCGTTTGCAAGTCCTGCGAGAGGCTGGTCAACCGTTGGGCGATCGCCAGATGCCGGTCCGATTCGCGCAATCGTGCTTCGAGGCGTTGAATGGTTTCCGTTTGCGCGATCTGGCCGGTGACATCCCGTATGAGGCCGAGGGTGCCGGTATGGCGCCTGCGCGAATCGTACAGACCTTTGGCGCTGACCTCGGCCTGCACGCGAACGAGATCGGGTTCGGAAGGTTGCGCTTTCTTGAGCATCTCAACCAGCACGCGCCGCGCCGCTCTGGGACCTGTGCGACGGTCATTGATGCGGTGCCGGGCCCGATCGAACTGGTCGGGCGGGATCAGTTTTGAAAAAGGCGCGCCGGTCAGTTCCTCCGGCGTATAGCCGAGGAGCCCCGTGATAGCGGGACTGACGAACACGAATCGCCCCTCCGCGTCGACTTCGTAGAACACATCCGTGAGGGTTTCCAGCAGGCGGGTATGGCGATCGTGCGTGCGGGTGAGCGTGGCGCGAAGCTGGCGCTGTTCGATCGCGCCTTTTGCGTAGAGCACCAGTTCAGTGAGAAAAGCCGGCGATTTTTTGAACAGGAGAAAATCGGCGCCGGCCTGCAGCGCGGTCACGGCGGCGGTGGAATCGCTCCGGTCCGTCTGCAGAACGAGCGCGGTGGTCGGAAGCCGTTCCCGGATCGTCGAGACCAGCGGCGGATGGCTCTGGAGCCCGAGCCGTTCGTCGATCAGAATCAGATCCCACTCGGCGCGGGGCACCCATTGAAGCGCTTCGTCGGCCGAATAGACCGATTCGACCCGGCAATCGGGAAAGAAACCCCGCAAGCTCAGCGTGACAAGTTTGATCTCGTCGGCCTGCTCGTTGACGACCAGGATGGTGACGGGCTCACTCTGCGGCATGGACCAATTCCGTGTTGCTGGGGACGCCGAGTCGGCCCAGTCCCAGAGGGATAAATGTGAAAAATCTTCGACGTACGGTGGCGCGTCGCCCCGTCTCGATTTCCCGTCTTGAATACCATATCGCGCCGCTACAATCACAGCCTCAACGGGCGTGAACGAGGAGTTCTTTCGTAGGGGATAACCGGCTGCGCACGTTTCTGAACGGACAATTTTGGACGAGGTTCGGACGGAGAGGAAACAAACGCCTACCGGTCTCACGTCCTGGAGACGGAGCCCGGTAGGCGTCATGAGCGGACGTTGGAAAACGCGGTTACGGATTCACCTTCGCCGTATCGGTGGTGCGGCAGGCGCCCGGAGTCATATAGAGAAGGTAATTTCCCATGCCGTATTGGAAGTCGGTTTTCTGCAGCGGATGATGATGGACCATCACCATGTCGTATTCACCAGATTGCATGACGGAAAATCCCCGGGCGTCTTTATACACCTGATGCGGAAGGAATTCCCGGAATGTGCCGTCGAGATCCACATCCGGAACCGTTCGAAGGAGCGTGCGCTTGTTCGCCTTGTCTTCCAGCGCGATCATCAACAATTCGTCGTGACCGTGAGGATAGGCGAACTTCACACAGCCGTCCATAGAGAATTTCAGCGGCGCCGTATGCACCTGGACGCCCGGTCTGATTTCAATGCCCTCGTCAGTCTGGTCCGCGCCCCGCGAGCCGAACTTGCTGTAGCAGACGATGTTGACGCCCACCTGGTAGACGTCCATCTCTTTGACCGGCTTCGACTTCGGCGCCATATACATAGTGAAGGTCGCCATCACATCTTTCGTCGGCGGGGCTTTGTGATAAAAGGCGACAATGGACATGAGATGATCGCCCTTCGCCAGCTTGACGCCGTATCCCTCAGGAAAGCGCGCCTCGGTCATCTCCAGGCCGGCGCCCGCGAAGAAGAGCGGTTCGCCGGGGCAGGAGACGCTGGGTTTGGTATTGTTCAGCATCAGGATGTGGTGCAGATAGTTTCTGGGCAGTTCTTTGCCGGCTTTTGTAAAGACGGCTGATTTATACCCCACCATATACATGTCTTCGGGAAGCTGGAAGTTATGCTTCGGCATCGAGGCTGCCAACTCACCATCATGGCTGGTGGGCAGATCGATCGGGCCGAACGTTAAGGTGACGGTGTCGTCGGTGATCGTGACGGTCGTCGTCGTCTGGTTCTTCAGTGTGGGAACGGCATGGTGGTCATGGCCCCCGTCGGCGAACGCAGGAGCGCCCGTGAGCAGCGTGAGCAAAAGAACGAGCATCCAATACATAAAGTCTCCCAGAGATGGTGAAGGGGCCGAGCAAATCTGTTCGTGGTTCGGTTGGAACGCGGAGAGTGGGAAGAGGGACGGCCGGTTCATTGGACCCGCGGGGGCTGCGTGAGCCGCTTCCATTGATAGGTGCCGCCGTGTTCCCGCGGGGGAATGTTTTTGTGAGTGCCGACGCGAGAATACCACCAGACGCCTTTTGCCTGCGTGCCATCCTCCGACAATAACAGTTCGAACCCGCCTTCGCGGTCGTTGCCGGGCTGCTGCCAGGTACCCTGCCACAGTCGGTCGGCGAACTTTGTCGTCGTGAAGCGTCCGCCATGCTGGGTGTAGGGGCCGTTCCCGGACTTATCCAGCGTGGCTTTGTAGCGCTTGTCATCCTCCACTTCGAGGATCTCCCATTCGCCGCTCAAGTCTACAGGCGAGAGGTGGATGGTGCCGGGGTCGGCGACCAGCTGCGGAGTGAATACCGCCGCCTGCGGGCCGGACGCGCTCGGCCAATTCGCCGCGCGAAGGGATTCGTGCCATGAGATCAACAGCCACCGGCCCTGCCGCTTTTCGAGCACGCCGCTTTCCCTCAGCGGAATGACGGTGTGCCGGAGGTGTCCGCCTTCGTTCACGTAGCGGATATAGTCGAGTTCCATGGCGAACCAGGCCAGATCGTCCTTCGTCCAGACCTTGAGGTCGGTGATGGGCATTTCCAGCTTTTCTACCAAGGCGAATTCGTCGCGAATATCCCGTTCCAACTCCGGCCATCCCACATATTTCCGTCCGCCGATGGTATAGCCGGTGGCGTCGTCGTCATGCGCCATCAGGCGGGACATCCCGTCGAGATCCCGGGCGGCATTGGCATCGACCAGGGCGCGGATGACGGCTTCCGGACCGGGACCGTCGTTTGAGAATCCCGGGGCAGGGGTGAGAACCAGAAATCCTGACAAGACAAACAAGGAGAACCGAGTGAGATCGGGCATTACAAATTCCTCAGTCTATTCAGCGTGTGTGCAAGGAAGAGAGGAGCGTTGCTGCTGAATGTTGTGTCAGGCTACATGGCCTGACAGGCCTTGTCAACGATGCGGGGAGCGGAAATGCTTACGGGGGAGTGACCACGATCACCGTGACATTGTCTTCACCGCCGCGTGCGAGCGAGCGGTCGATGAGGCGATCGCAGATCCGGATAGGATCGCCCTGTGCCTGGCCCATAATCTCGGCGATGTCGGTATCCTCCAGCATTTTCGTGAGTCCATCGGAGCAGAGCAACAGGATGTCGGCCGGGTGAAGCGGATAGGCGGTGAAATCGGGTTTCGCCGTGCGGGACACGCCGATCGCTCTGGTCAGCACATGCCGCTCGGGATGGGTTTTGGCCTTTGCCGGAGTCAGGACGCCGCGGGCGATATACGTTTCGATCAACGTATGATCCGTCGTGGACTGGGTCAGGCGGCCGTCCCGAAACAGGTAGCCGCGGCTGTCGCCCACATGGGCAAAATGCGCGGTCGGCACGGCATCGGGTGTGATCAACAGTGTGACCAGCGTCGTGCCCATCTGGGCCAGCCGGGGCTCCAGCCGCGCGCGCCCGAGGACGGCGTCGTGCGCCTGCGTCATCACATCCCGCAGGAAATCCTGCGGTGTGCATTGCCCCTTGCGGAGCGGATCCGCGAAGAGTTCGGCGCGTGCCGCGGCGGCGGCGATAGCGGCCTGTGCCGCCACTTCTCCTCCGGCATGGCCGCCCATGCCGTCGGCCACGGCCCAGAATCCGAGTTGGTCCATCGTGACGAAGGCGTCTTGATTCATGGCGCGGACGAGACCGATGTCGCTCCGTCCGATTCCGACCCAGGCGCTCATGCGTGCAGTTCCTGTCGATCGGGGTGAAGCAGCCGTGACGCGCCGACCGATGCCGGGCCGAACCGGAATAGGCTGTCCTCAAAGACGTGTTTCGCCAGCGGCGCAAGGTTCGCGGTGTCGGCGGCATTATAGGCCAGAAGCAGATCCCGCGCGGCGGCGTCGCCCGCACGCCATTGCATCCAGAGCCGCACGGCATCCCAGCCGTCCAGTCCGTTGACGGCCCTGTCCCGCTCGATGCCGAGTTCGCGTTCGATCTGTTTGAGCCCGCCGCTGAGGCCCAGCCGGCGCGCGGCAAAGCAGAGATCGAAATGCGGCATGGAAAAAGTGAGCTGCGGAAATTTAGCGCGCAAGTAGGGCACATCGAAACTGGTCCCGAAAAATGTGACGAGCAGTGTGCAGGCATCCAGTTCCGCCTGGAGCCGTTCCGCTGTCAGTGTCTCTCCGCGGACGAGACAGACGGTTTCTCCCCGCCGGTGCAGCCCGACGACCGTGACGTCGCCGTCGTGCGGGGAGGTTCCGGTGGTTTCGATATCCAGATAGAGCGTGCGGGGTTCACAGAGTTCGAAGAAACGCCAGTGCTCGCGGCCGGCCAAGCGTGAGGTGAAATAGTCGAGACGGCCGGCATCGAATTCGGCCTGGGCGCGGGTGAGTTCCTGGTCATACCAGTGCTTCCGGTGGGCCGAGATGCCGGGGACCTTCGGCCGGTGGAGGAAGTCGTTCCAGGTCAGCAGGCCGTCCTGCCAGAAACGCCGTTCTGTCGCGGGACCGATACCCGAGAGGATCACAAAAGTTGAGGATAACATCTCGGGGGATTCTAGCAGGATGGAGAAACCTGGTGCTACTCCGCTGCCTTGATTTCACATAGGAGACCGGTTACAGTTCGCCCTCAAAATTGCGCCCTGAACTCGGTGCGACCGTCCACATTCACACGTTGATGACACTATGACAGAGCCAGCGAAGCGTATCCGTATTACCGTCGGGGGCGTGCAACTCGAGGCTGAATTGAAGGGAACGAAGACCGCCGGGGAGGTGTATGCCGCGTTGCCGGTCGATGCGCCGGTCAATGCCTGGGGGGGTGAGTTTTTTTTCAAGCTGGCCGGAGTCAAAGATTACCGCGAGACCGCGACGAATCAGGTGAAGGTCGGCGATGTCGCCTATTGGGGGGCGGGGCAGGTGCTGGCGATTTTCTTCGGCCGGACGCCGATGAGCATGGGCCCGGATCCGGTGCCGGCGGATCGCGTCAATGTGATCGGGAAAATCATCGGCGATGCGACGCAGTTTCGCCGGGTCATGGAGGCCTCGACCATCCGCGTCGAGCGAGTCTAGTCTATGCGTGTATCCAAGGAGCGGGTGCGCCACATGGCCGAGTCGGTGGCGACGCATCTTCAGCAGGACGGACAGCTGGACATCGCCGGCGACCGCAAGGCGTTCGTCGACTCGCTCGAGCAGGCCATCACCGGAGAGCTGGCGATCGAAGACCGGCTCAATGCCGAAGTGCGGCAGATGCTCAAGGCCTATGAAAAGGAGATCGAGCAGGGGCAGGTCGACTATCAACGCATGTTCACCATGATCAAAACCAAGCTGGTCCGTGAGCGGGGCATCATCCTGTAGCGCGCGTAACACGCAGCGCCTGTGAACGGCGAATCACGAGTCTCCATTATGTTGAGCGAAGATAAAGTCAGCCATCTCTCCCACGTCATTCTCCAGGCCGTCAAAAAAAGCCCCCTGGTCAGCCTGAAGGGCGACGACGCGCGCATGTTGAAAGACATCAAGCGGGTGCTGGCGGACGAACTGGCGCAGGAAGAGGGAATCGACCGGAAAGTGCGCGCCAAACTCTCCTCCTACTCGCGCGGCATCGTGGAGGGCAGTTCCGAATGGGACGTGCTCTACCGGAAAACGTTCGAAGAAGAGATGAGGAAACATGCCAAAGGATGACGGCATGAGGGGGCGAGGCCCGATGCGGGTGTCTGTCGCATTGCTGGGAATACTGATGCTGGTGTTCGCTGTGACGGCCTGCTCCAAAAGCAAAGCCAAGCCGTTGGTGCCGCTGGCGCTGGAGGCCGGTGTCCCGGCGAGAGCCATTGCTTTAAATGAGCAGGGGACCCAGGCCTATCAGGGACGTGAGTATGAGGGAGCCAAGAAGTTTTTTGCTCAAACGGTAGAGGTCGCGCCGCAATCGGGCCCCGCGCATTACAACTATGCATTGGCGCTCAATAAGCTGGGCGAGACGGAAGCGGCGCGCAAACAGTTCCTCGAAGCGGCGAACCTTGCTCCCGGTGATAAAGTCATCTGGGATTCCCCCGTGTTGTCGCCCTACGGGAATCCCGAAATAGAAGAGAAAAAAGTCGCCGCCCCCCAGAACCCGAACCGGCGCAGCATGGGCGGGCGGTAGCGGTAGAGACGTGCGGGTGATCGGCCGGCGATGGTTCGCGTCAGGCGATGAAGGAGATTGGCAGGATGGGTAAAGAACTCGCAGTTGGAATGAAGGCGCCTGATTTTTCGTTGCCGGATCA
>OMJA01000089.1 GCA_900299245.1 Nitrospiraceae bacterium
AACTGTCTTTCCCGCCTGACAGACAGACCATGATCTTGTCTCCGTCTTCGATCAGCCGATAGTCGGCAATGGCTTGGCCGACCAGACGACAGAGGCGGGTCTGGAGCTTGTCTGTCTCCTCGTCCAACTTGGCGAGGGGGGCGACTGAGACGGGCGGCGAGGACATGGCGCGATTGTACCCGCTCGATTGCGTGCCTGTCGATGGAGCATGGAGGGGAAGCGTGAAGGCGGATCGATCGGCGAGATCGGTTCTTTTTGTCTGCACGGGCAACATTTTTCGGAGTGTGACGGCGGAGTATGCGCTCAAACAGTATCTTGGTCCGCAACGCAGATATTTCGTCAGCTCCGCCGGGATCGAGGCCACACCTCAATTGATCCATCCCCTCGTGCGCGCCCTGCTCCTGGAACGTGGCGCTGATCCGGCCGGGCATGTTCAGCGGAAACTCACCCACTCGCTGCTCGATCAGGCGGATTGTGTCGTCGCAATGGGGCGCGATCATCAAGAAGCATTGCAGCGTTTGTTCGGGTTGTCGGCCCCGCTGTTTAATCAAATCTGCTTTGGACGCGAGGACCCGATCCTTGACGTGCACGAGGCGCTGCCGGATTGGGAACAGAACGAAGCGCAGGCCCGGGCCTATGTCCGTTCGGTAGTCGATCACATTTATGGCGCGATTCCTCATTTCGCGGCACGATTACCTCGCCTTCGGTAAATTTTTTCCTGCTGTGCGCATTTCGCAGTCCATTCTTGTACGCGCAGTGACAAAATATTCCGCTTTTTCTCCGAACCCGGAAGCTTTGACGGTCGGCGCCCGACGAAATTCACTTCGGGTGCTATAGTTTCTCAAGTGGCGCGAACAATTCGTCGAGAACGTGTGAAACGGTTGCACGATGCATCGATCGTCGCAGGAAATATCCAAACATCACACACCCCAACCGCTTGATCCGGAATGGGTCAGCTGGTCCGATGACCAGCTGTTGGATTTGCCCATGGGGCGGCTCAATCTGGACATCAAGGGCAGCTTTCTGGAAGGGCCCATCGCCGAGTTGGATCGCGAATTGGAATCCCGGCGCCTGCGGTTCCGGCCGCACTACTGGCTGTCGAATGAATGGTTTACTCCGGACGGCATACCGGGCATTGCAATCCCGTTCTACCTGGCGCACCCGCGCCTGGCCAAACTGGAATCGGCGCAGATGCTGGAAGTAGAAGGCGGGACGCCTGACTGGTGTCTGCGGATTCTGCGGCACGAAGCCGGGCATGCGATTGAGAATGCCTATCGGATCCGCCGGCGCCGCACGAGGCAGGCGATCTTCGGCAAATCCTCGCAGGCCTATCCCAAGTACTACAGTCCCAGACCGTACAGCCGGAGCTTCGTCCGGCATCTCGATGTCTGGTACGCCCAGAGCCATCCGGACGAAGATTTCGCCGAGACCTTTGCCGTGTGGTTGACGCCGGACTCGATGTGGCATGAACGGTATCGCGGATGGCCGGTGCTGAAAAAATTGAAATACGTCGATGTCTTGATGCAGGAATTGGCCGAGGTCGAGCCGACCGTTGTGGCCACGGACGAGATCGATCCGCTTCCCAGCCTCAAGAAGACGCTACGCGAACATTATGAGCAGAAGCGCGCGCACTACGGCGTGGAACATTCTCTCCTCTACGACCCCGATCTCAAGCGGCTGTTTTCCGAAGGAGCGGCGCAGCCGGGGAAGCCCGGCGCCGCGGCCTTTCTCAACCGGTTTCGCCGGGAAGTGCGCCGCAAAGTCGCCAGTTGGACCGGAGAGTATCAGTACACGATCGACCAGGTTCTGGAAGACATGATCGAACGGTGCCGTCAGTTGGATCTTCGCCTGTCGATGGCGGAGGAGCAGGCCAAGCTGGACTTTACCATTCTACTGACGGTGCACACGATGAATTATCTGCGCAGCGGCCGGCATCGGGTGGCGTTATGAGGCGACTGAGGATTCTCGTGCTGATGCATGAAGATCTCGTCCCGCCCGATCAACTCAATGGCCATGATTTGAGCAAGGTCGGATGGAAAACCGAATACGACGTAGTGTCGACGCTCAGAAAACTGGGTCACGACGTGCGCCCGCTGGGAGTGCGAAGCGATTTGGGGGTGATCCGGACGGCGATCGAAGACTGGCGTCCGCACATCGCCTTCAACCTGCTCGAAGAATTCGACGGCGTGTCGGTGTATGACCAGAATGTGGTGTCCTATCTCGAGTTGCTGCATGTGCCCTATACCGGCTGCAATCCGCGCGGACTCATGCTGGCGCGCGACAAAGCGCTGACCAAGAAAGTGCTGTCCTATCACCGGATTCCCTATCCGGAATTCATCGTGGTCCCGCAGGGACGGAGCGTCAAACGTCCCAAGGATCTGGCCTTCCCGCTCATCGTCAAGTCCATCAGCGAAGAGGCGTCGTTGGGGATCTCGCAGGCCTCGATCGTGGAGGACGATGAGAAACTCAAAGAGCGCGTCGCGTTCATCCATCAGAGTATCGGCACCGGGGCCTTGGTCGAGCGGTACATCGAGGGACGCGAGTTTTATGTCGGGATCATGGGCAATGGGCATCTGCAGGTGCTGCCCGTGTGGGAGTTGATCATGGACAAGCTTCCCGAGGATGCCAGGCGAATCGCCACCCAGCGCGTCAAGTGGAGCCGGAAGTACCAGGACAAGTACGGCATCACATCCGAAGAGGCGAAGAATCTCCCGGCCGGCAAGGCGGAGGAGATTCAGCATCTCGCCAAACGGGTGTACCGGGCGCTCGGCCTGAGCGGGTATGCGCGGATCGATGTGCGGATGGATGGGGAGGGGAAAGTCTACGTGCTGGAGGCGAATCCCAACCCGCAGATTGCGCACGAGGAAGACTTCGCCGATTCAGCCGAGAGAGCCGACTACAGCTACAAAGATTTGCTGCAGGAATTGCTCAACGTCGGCCTGCGATGGCAGCCGGCGAAAGCCGCCTAGTTCCCCGCATCCTATTCAACCGATATGGGTAGAGGCGTTATCCGGCATCCGGCGGGTTGCGTTGTTGGGTGATGTGTGTCGTGGCCGGAGGACGGCTGGTCTAGGGTCCCCAACGAAAACCGAACATCAGGCTGATGCTGGTCCGGTCTTTCTCGGGCAGGGACGGCTGGAGATTGATGTCGTGGAGATTCACCATCAGTGTGGATGACAGCGCGATGTTGTGAATGACTTGATATTCCAGCGAGAGGCCGATGGGAATATACCAACTGGTGTCGTTGCGATTGATTTGGGACGGGCCGGTGCCGCGATCCAGGTCGGCATGGATAAGCCCGAGGCCGGTGAATGGAACCAGGTTGATCCCGTTATTCAGCCGGAGGTGATATTTCCCGACGCCGGCAAAGGCGATCTGGAACAGATTCCCCGTCGGGCTGATCTGCATCATGGGGCCGAAAGAAAAATTTCGATCGGCATAATAGTCGAGATTGAATCCGAGCGCGAAGGCGGTCCCATCGACTGTGCCGGTCGTGAGTCCGAGGTCCGATCCGAACCCCCACCGGTTTTCATCTGCATGCGCCGACATCGGAGCGACAACGGTCCAGAGCAGGATCGCCAGCGTGAATATCCTGATCGGGGAGCGCGAAAACATGTGTGTAGACATGGGCGGACAATAGCATAGCGTTTTGACTCGAACAAGGCGCTTGAGAGTCGAATCGCAGGTGCAGTACTCTCGCCGGATCATCCTTGACTTGTTAGCGGGAGATCAGTTCACTATGACACCGAAAGATGCTGCGAGCGGACTTTTTGCCGCTCTTCCGAAACCCATCACGGTCGATCAGATCCAGGAATACGGAATTGACGTCACCGAATCTCAGGCCCGTCATCTCGCGCGGGAAATCCTGTCGCTGAATCTCTATTGGATCCTGGCCGCGGTCGAGGCCCACATTCTTCAGAAGTACCGGGCGTTGATCGGCGGGCTCCTGTTCGAATCTGTGACCGCGCAATGGTCTCCGGGGATATTCGGTTTGGAGGGCTGGGGCGCCTACCGGCAGGAACTCGAGGAACGGCGGGAGTACTATGCGCGGCTGATGGACGACCGGTTGAACCCGATGGGGCTCAGCGCGGAAGCCGCGACGCTGTTGGAAGACCTGGGGGTCGTATCGTCCGACGACCGGCCAAAGCTGTTAATGCTCCTGATCGACTATGCCCCGGTCGATCAGTATGCGGCACTCCTCGACGACGTCAGGTAGACCCCTGCCTCAAACGCGGTGCTTCTACAGGTATCGGTGAGACAACACCTTTCCGTTCTTGTCGAGTTCGTACAGGAGCGGCGCGCCGGTGGGGATGTTGAGTTCCAGCACCTGTTCCTTCGTGAGCTGCTCCAATTCCATGACCAGTGCGCGCAGACTGTTGCCGTGGGCGGCGATCAGAATCGTTTCGTCCTTCAGGATGTAGGGCTTGATCCTGCTTTCAAAGTAGGGGAGCACCCGCTCCGCCGTATCCTTCAAGCTTTCTCCCCCCGGGGGGCGCACATCAAAGCTCCGGCGCCAGATCTTGACCTGCTCGTCGCCGTACTTCTTGGCCGTCTCGGCCTTGTTCAGTCCCTGTAATTCTCCGTACATCCGCTCGTTCAATGCTTTGTCTTTCTCGATCGGAATATTTGTTTGGCCGATGCCCTCCAGCGCCAGGCGCAAGGTGTCATTGGCCCGGGCCAGCACCGAAGTAAACGCCCGGTTGAACGTGAAGCCGCGCAGCTTGTCGCCGGCGTTCTTGGCTTCCTGGATGCCGCGCGGGGAGAGCGGGACATCGACCCAACCGGTGAACCGGTTTTCCAGATTCCATTGCGATTCACCGTGACGCAGCAGGACCAAGCGAGCCATAATCATCTCCTTTTCTCAAGACACCGGGTGCGTGTCAGCAAGAATACTGGATCGGCCGGTCAAGTCAAGCCGTTGCTTTCATCCGGAACCGGCAGTACCATGCCGCTCGATTTCTTTCATGCAGGAATAGACGACCCATGACGGTTCCTCCGGCAGCCGATACGTACATGAATTGGTCCGCGCTCGAAGCCTGGTGGTGCGGGATGGGGGCGCGACTGGCGGTCCTGGAGCGGGCGCAGTCGTTCTTCACCGCCATTCAAGCGGGAAGCCATCTCGACCGCATCGCCCAGGTCGGGGCGCAGGCCGACTACGTCCTGTTCGTGCTCATGCGTTACTGGGTGCCGACCGTGCTGCCTCCGCCGGGCTGCGAACGGTTGACGAAGAACGATCCGGACTACTGGCTTGAATCGGAACACATTCTGAAAGCGGCAGCCCTTCGCTTGCGGGAGCTGAAGCCGCTCATCGAATTGCTCACGGCCCCGGGCCCCTTGGCAGACGCGTCCCAGGGGAAAGGCCTCAGTCCGTCGCCGGTCACGGAGCTGGAGTTGGCGAATATCGTTGAAGGCATCGCCGAAGCCGCAGGGACCTATGGCGGGCCGGACTATACCTCGATCGTCAAAGCCTTCGATCCCGTGCCGCTGCGCCAGACGCAGCCGTTCAAACATAACAAGAAGCACAGCGCCGAATTGTGGGTCGTCTTTCTGTTGCGCGAGCATTTCCGCAGCCTCGGGTTGGGGAAGGACCGCTACTGGCCGCTGGTTGCGCCGCTCTGCGCGGCCGCCGGCATTCTCAACCCCAATGGTCAGCCCTATCCGCCGGACGAACTCAAGTCCTGGTGGCAGAAAAACTGGCCGCGCACCTTTACCCAGCTGGAACAGCGACAGGAAGCGGCCGATGCGGGCGGGGCGGCATACGAACAGGATTTTCAATGGTTCCAGGCGTGGATGGGATGGCAAAAGGGAAGAAGTTGACGGAACCGACCGGGTGTTGTGTTGGGTGAGCTAGGTTGAGACGCTCGAAGCGGGTTTTGCCGGACGTGTCGGAATCTTGTCCCCGTCCAGTTGTCCCTCCTCGATCATTTTGGCGACGCCGGCCAGTGCGATGACATAGAGCACGATCCCCACATAGATGACATACGGCTGGACCCCTCCGGCTTCCCGCAACGCGGCTTCCTGCGCTGACGGGTTGCGCGCGCCTGCTTTCTTGATTTCCTCGATCTCTTCCTTGCAGTGCCAGTAGTACAGATAGTTGGCCGTAGCGCCGGCCATGACACTCCACACGAGGCCGACGGTCATGTCTCCCGTGATATAGGTCGAGGCCATCGGGCCGATGGCATAGACGAAGGCGTGCAGGTACATCTTCCGGTAGAGAAACCAGAGGAACGAGATGTACAGGAAGGCAGGCCAGTTCCAGCTGAGTGCGAATTTGGGCTGTCCGTCGGAGGAAAACTTCTTGAATTGTTCAAGATAGCGATCGGCATTCGGGCCGATGAACTGACGCCAGAGGTCCTGCTCGGACGCCGGGAGAGCGTAAGACGCTGCTTCGGGCACCGGTTCAGCCGCTGCGCTTTCTGCCGGGGCGGCAGACGATGTCATGATGAGGGCCGTTCCGCATTGAGCGCAGAAGTTGGCGTCGTCGGCATTCTGCTGCCGGCAGTGATGACAGGCTTTCATGGAAACGCAGCTTATCACACTCGGGCATCGGGGCTGAGGCCTTATTGCGAGGAACCGGCTGGGGGGCTTGGATTGATCCCGGGAGCAAGGGGGTGAGTCCTGTGCTTCCCGGTCTGATCCTCGGGACAGCCCGCCGGCGCCCCCTCAATTTCCGCGTCGTCATTATTGATTTCGAGTCAACCCTGTGCTAGCTTTCCCCTTCTTTCTTGAGGGGATACGTCTATTATGCCGACAGAGGAACTGAAAGATTACGCCGCCAAGTATTTGATGCAAACCTATGCGCGCCAGCCGATTTCAATCGTGCGGGGGCGTGGGGCCAAGGTCTATGACATGGAAGGCCGGGAGTACATCGACTTTGTCGGTGGTATCGCGGTCAACATCCTGGGGCATGGCCATCCGGATCTGGTGCAAGCGATCCAGCGTCAGGCGGCGCAGCTGATCCATGTCTCGAACCTCTACTACACCGAGCCGCAGGTCAGACTCGCGCAAATGCTGGTCGATCACTCGTGCGCCGACCGGGTCTTTTTCTGCAACAGCGGCGCGGAGGCGAATGAAGCGGCGATCAAGCTGGCGCGGCGCTATGGGCATGAGAAGCACGGCGCGAGCCGGTTTGAGATCATCACGATGAAAAATTCCTTTCATGGCCGCACGATGGCGACACTCACCGCCACCGGTCAGGACAAGGTGCAGAAGGGCTTTGAGCCGCTCGTTCCGGGGTTTGTGTATGCGCCGTTCAACGACTTTGCGGCGGTCGAAGCGCTCGTGACCGACAAGACGACTGCGATCATGCTGGAGCCGATCCAGGGCGAGGGGGGAGTGCATGTCGCCGATCAGGCCTATCTGAAGAATCTGCGGGAACTCTGCACGCAGAAAGATATTCTTCTGATTTTCGACGAAGTCCAGACGGGAATGGGGCGGACCGGGACGTTGTTTGCCTATGAACAACTGGGTGTGGAGCCCGACATCATGACCCTCGCCAAGGGGCTCGGTGGCGGGATGCCGATCGGCGCCTGTCTGGCCACAGAGGCGGTTGCGGCGGTCTTCACGGCCGGATCGCATGCGTCGACGTTCGGCGGCAATCCCCTGGCCTGCGCCGCGGGGCTTGCGGTCTGTCGGATCCTGCTCGAAGGACGGGTGCTTGAGCAGGCCCGTCGTATGGGGGACTACCTGGCCAAAGGGTTGGCCGACTTCAAAGACCGCCATCGCGCCGTGCGGGATGTTCGCGGACTGGGTTTGCTACAAGGCTTGGAAGTGGAAATCGATGCGAAGGCGGTGGTCGCGGACTGTTTGACCCGCGGTGTGCTGGTGAATGCCACCAGCGAGCGGGTGCTGCGCTTTGTGCCGCCGTTGATCATTTCGCAAGCGGAAATCGATCGTGTTCTGGAGACCCTGTCGTCGATCTTCAATCAACGGACGATGGCGGAAAAGGATCAGCCTCACTGATATGGCAGCCTCACGCGCGTCGAAGCAACGGTCCGGTGCGTTCGCGAAAGATTTGCTGGATGTGGCGACCATGCCGCGTTTCCAGATCGAGGCGTTGCTGCGGCTGGCGGCGGAATTGAAGACGAAATTGCGGCGGGGGACTCGGCACTCCCTGTTGGGAGGAAAGACGCTCGGCCTGCTGTTCCAGAAGCCGTCGACCAGAACCAGAGGGTCGTTTGAAGCCGGGATGAATCAGTTTGGCGGCCATGCGATGGGCCTGCCCCTCGCCGACATTCAGCTTTCG
>OMJA01000090.1 GCA_900299245.1 Nitrospiraceae bacterium
CACTCGTCGCACGTTATCTCTATACACACCCACTTCCGGACCCCGACCTGCTGATTCGAACCAGCGGGGAGACCCGTATCAGCAACTTCCTCCTCTGGCAACTGGCCTATACCGAGCTCTATTTCACCTCAACGCCCTGGCCCGACTTCCGGCGACGCGAATTCCTGCTTGCGTTGATCGAATACCAACGGCGCGAACGCCGGTTTGGCCGGGTCCTGAGCACCGTGTCCTCCTAAAATCACGTGGACAACCTCAGCCCAGTAGATGTGCATGGCAACCGGGCGGCAACCCCGGTCTCGCCCGTTTCCGCGCCGGCTCGCCGTTTCGATGCCCGGCGTGTCTACACCGCGCTCATCGGCATCCCCATCGTCTATGCCATCATTCGCTATCTGCCTCCGTGGGGCCTGACGCTGTTGGTCCTCACCGGCGCGGCCATCGCCCTCCTTGAGCTCACCGGCATGGGCTTCGGCGATCGTCGCAATCCGGCACTGACCGGACTCGCACTCGGGCTCACAGCTCTCTTGATCGTCCGCCCCCACTGGACGCTTCCCATAGACACCATTCTTCTGGCGGGGCTGGCCTGTGTGCTGCTGGCAATGCTCTGGTCCTCACATGTCATCACATCCCGCTTTCACGATGCGGCCGTCGCCCTGTTCGGCCCCCTCTATGTCGGACTCACGCTCAGCACCCTTGTCTCCACACGCGCCCTTCCATCCGGCGAATGGCTGATCGTCTTTATCGCCGTGGTGACCTGGGCCAGCGACATCGGCGCGTACTATGCGGGAACTCTCTGGGGACGCCACCCGCTTGCTCCGTCGATCAGTCCCAAGAAATCCATTGAAGGCCTGGCGGGAGGCTTGGCCCTGGCCATGGCGGCTGCCCTCCTGACGCAGATCTGGCTGGTCCCGCAATTGACCATGCTGCACGCGCTGGTACTGGGATTGCTCATGACCGGCACGGGCCTCGTCGGCGATTTGTGCGAATCGGCAATGAAACGCGCGGTGGGCGTGAAGGACTCCGGCGGGATTCTTCCCGGTCACGGAGGCATGCTCGACCGTCTGGACAGTCTCTTGTTCACCGCCCCCACCTTCTACTACTATGTGACAGCAGTCTGCGGCTTTTCGCCGATTCCTTAGCAGGAGACGCTATGAAGACCATTATCATCCTGGGTTCCACCGGGTCGATCGGCACGAACACCCTCGACATCGTTCAGCGATTCCCCGATGAATTTCGCGTGGCCGGGCTCACCGCCGGCAATAATATCGACAAACTGGAAGAGCAGATCCGCGCGTTCGCCCCGCGCGTGGTAGCCGTATCGCAGGAAGCGGCCGCCGTAACGCTGCGACAGCGCTGCGCGGGCCTGCCGGTCGAGGTTCTTTCAGGCGAGGCCGGCATCGCCCAGGTCGCTTCATTGCCGGAAGCCGAACTGGTGATCTCCGCCATCGTCGGCGCCGCCGGCCTCGTGCCCACTCTCACGGCGATCCGTTCGGGTAAACATATCGCCCTGGCCAACAAAGAACCGATGGTCATGGCGGGGAAACTGATGCAGGAAGAAGCGCACAAGCACGGCGTCCGGATCTTCCCGGTCGACAGCGAACACAGCGCCATTTTTCAATCGCTGGAAGGCCATCGCCTCCAAGACGTCCGCCGGTTGATCCTCACCGCCTCCGGGGGAGCGCTCTGGACCGTGGCGAAAGATGAATTGCAGCATGTCACGCCGGAGCGGGCGCTCAAACACCCCAACTGGAAAATGGGCTCAAAGATTACGATCGACTCCGCCACCCTGATGAACAAAGGGCTCGAGGTCGTCGAAGCCCGCTGGTTGTTCGATATTCCGGAAACCCGCATCGAAGTCATGGTGCACCGGGAAAGCATTATTCACTCGCTGGTTGAATATGAAGATCGCTCCATGATCGCCCAACTGGGATTGCCGGACATGCGAACGCCCATCTCGTATGCCATGCGATACCCGGAACGGCTGCCGCTCGACCTGCCTTCGCTCGACCTGACGGAAATCGGCACGCTCAGTTTCTGCAAGCCGGACCATGACCGGTTCCCCTGCCTCAACCTGGGGTACGAATCCCTCCGGACCGGAGGCACCATGCCGGCCACGATGAATGCCGCGAATGAAATCGCCGTCGACGCCTTTCTCAACGGCGGCATCCGTTTCACCGAAATCGCCGAAGTCATCCGCCAGACCATGGACGCGCATGCGCCGAAGACCGTGGCGACGCTGGAAGACGCCTTGGAAGCCGATCGCTGGGCGCGGGAAAAAGCGGAGTCCCTGGTTCATGCCCTCCCCCGTTGAAACATCGTTTTGAAATTTGGGCAATGAGTGTTAAGTTGGTACTGGCGTTGAACATTCACCTCTAGATATTGAGTGCACCCATGATATTCGCCTTCACCTGGTCTCCCGATACCCTCTGGGTCTTGATGCAAAAAGCCTGGTGGTTCCTGGTCGTGCTCGGCGTACTCGTCGCGTTTCACGAACTCGGCCACTTCCTGGCCGCACGATGGGTGGGCGTGAAAGTCTTGAAATTCTCCCTCGGATTCGGCCCGAAGATTTTCGGCCGCCAGGTCGGTGAAACCGAATATCTGCTTTCGGCTATCCCTCTGGGCGGATATGTCAAACTCTTCGGCGAAGACGAAACGGAAGCGACCACCCCGGAAGACCGGCGACGCTCTTTTGCCCATATGGGGATTTGGGGAAAGGTGTTGATCGTGGC
>OMJA01000091.1 GCA_900299245.1 Nitrospiraceae bacterium
GAGAGGTCTACTTCGGGACCGAGGGAATTCTGGCCGGAGCGGCACCGGGATCGATGCTCATCGATATGACGACGACGGAGCCGGCCCTGAGCCGGGAAATCGAAGCCGCCGCGTCAGCCAGGGGACTCCACGCAATCGACGCCCCCGTGTCGGGTGGAGATGTCGGCGCAAAGAACGCCACGCTTTCCATCATGGTCGGCGGAAACCGTGAGGCAGTGGAATGTGCACGGCCGATCTTCGAGCGTTTGGGCCGGAAGATCGTCTACCAGGGCGGGACGGGATCCGGTCAGCATACGAAGCTCTGCAATCAAATGGTGATCGCCGGGACGATGGCAGGCGTATGTGAGAGTCTGCTTTATGGATTCAGGGCGGGACTCGACTTAACGCAGATGCTCGAGTCGATACGCGGAGGCGCCGCCGCCTGCTGGACTCTGGACAACCTGGCCCCCAGAATCTTGCAGCGCAACTTCGACCCGGGATTCTTCGTCGAACACTTCGTCAAAGACATGGGCATCGCGCTGGACGAAGCCGCGCGCATGAACCTCACATTGCCCGGACTGTCCCTGGTGCACGGACTCTATCAACGCGTGCAGGCGCTCGGCCATGGCAGGAGCGGAACCCATGCCCTCCTGTTGGCCCTGGAGGAGCTTTCCAATACGGTGATGACGACCGCCGCTCCCCAGAGGACTCCATGACGCACCGAACCCGATGGTTGCTCGCGATTTTTCTGATCGCTCTCTCCGCCTGCTCGACCGGCCGGGAATTCGACCGCACCGGCATGCAGGACACATTACACCAACGGCTGACGTTCCTCCCTGAACACCAAACCACGGACCGGACGGAAAACCAGCCGCTTCCCGCAGGCCCCTTCCGGCTCGGCGTCTACTTTGTTCAAACGGAATTCCCCAGCCGCGAATCGATTCGCTCAGCGGAGTGGCTGAGCGCGGAGAAAGACCGGCTGGTGCAAAGTCTCGCTCCATTGCGCGACGACCGGATCATCCGTGAGATCGTCCTGCTCGCCGAACCGACCGTACGAACGCTGACCGGACAGGAACTACGACAAGCCGCTGCGCGCTACGGAGCCGACGTGCTCCTACTCGTCGATGGCGTCGGCGCTGTCTCCCGGGGGAACAACGCCTATGCTCTCCTCTACCCGACGTTGCTCGGCGCCTGGTTGGCTCCCGGCACGGTCATCGACGCGCTGTTCATCATCGACGGCGTGCTCTGGGATTTGCGGACCGATAGGAGCCCCGGCCGGCAAACGGCTGAAGGACAGGCGCAACGCACCGGAGCCGTGGTCTTGGTGAACGATACGGACGCGCTGAATGAGGCGAAAGACCGGGCGATTGATGCTTTCGGTAGAAGCGTTGCGGATCGTGTACGATCACTCGCGCGCGACCGGGATGCCGCTGCACCGTTGCGCTAGCACGGGCCTTCTCCTGCCACACCCTCTACGGCTTCGCCGCACCCAATACGCACCACATGCGTCTGGTGCCGGACTTCTGGTCGGTGACCGGTTCGCCGCTGAAGAAACTGACCTGCCAGGCCACGATGTCGTCTTTCGGATCAGGCGTCGCAGTCCAAAAGATTTCAGACTTGATATTGGAGAAGGGATGTCCGACCGGTAACGCAGGGTCGTGCTGGGAAAGATCGATCAAGGTCTTGAGCTCATCGATCGTCGGACCGCGCCAGCCCTGTTGGCCACCGACGGTCTTGCCCGTGCAACGCTCATTGGACCGGCTCCACACATCGTGCTCACGATCCGGCTCCTGCTCCCAGATCAATCCGGTCAGGCTATCTTTGACCGCGGCCCCGCCGAGAACAGACGTGAAGCGGGCCTCCCGCTGCTCGGCAAGACCGTGGCCCGCTCCGAGCACCAGTGCCAGGCCGATTCCCATCAGGCACAATTTTTCAGAAATGAATCTGTTCTCCATCATGGCGGGCCTCCGTAATACTCGAACTCCCGTGGCGCGGACGCAGTCAGTCTGCCCCAGCCTGCTTGTCTTTTCAATAGCCCCTGATGCATGCTGGGGGCCGTTTGAACGGCCAGAGCCATCATTGGATGTGGGATCCATTCGAAGGAGGTCTTCTATGAGCAACGTGGAGCATCACCGGCGAATCGATGTATTGGCAATCGGATTGTTCGGTCTCGCCGTCGGAGCGTTGACGCTGGGCGTGGCTCAGATGGGCGGCATTCCCGATTCGAATAAAGTCGGCACGCTGGTGATCGCCCTGATGTTCGGAGGAATCGTTCAGATTCTGGCCGGCATCACCGATATCCGCTATCACGAGCAGCTAGGCGGCACTGCCCTGACCATGTACGGATTCTTTTGGACAACCGTCTGTATCGCCAAGCTCGTGAGCGAGAGCACCTCGTTCCATATCGACATGGTGCTGTTTGCACCGATCAACTTCGTCTACGCGGCTTTTTCACTGGTGATGGTGTACCTCACCGCCTATCGCAACACCACGCTCTGCGTGCTCCACATCGTGATTACGATCACCTTCTCTTCGACCTTTCTGGCGCGGCTCGATCTGATCGGGGAAACCCTGCCTGGCATCCTTCATATTGTGGTCGGATTCATGGCCTTCTATCATGCGGTGGCGAGCTTGACTCAGGCTTTTACCGGTCATCAGATGGTCCCGCTGGGCCCGCCGTTACTGCACCGGAACGGTTCTCCGATGCGGCGTGCCACCGACCAGCCTGTGCCGGCGCGCTGACCTGAACCGGCCACGGTCTAGTACCTGGATCGTGCATAGTGCAGGACGAGCAGCCGCCCGCCCCAGGCAAAGGAGGCCAGCATCAGCAGAATTCCGATCCCGTAGGCAAGATGGGCCAGACGGTGGTCCCAATTCAGCAGGCCCGTCATCGTCAGCAGATTGTTCCAATCATGGCCGTCTGTTTCTTTTCCGGTTACCCCTCCGAGCAGGATCAGTTCCATATCGCGGGCATCGTTGATATAGGGCGCCACGTCCATGATGCTTTCGGCCGTCCACCAGAGCGCGACCGAGGCGCCGAACGGATCGCGGCTTTTGATCAGAAACGTACCGAGGCAGATCAGCGGCATGAGCACCTGGCCCAGACTCCCGCCGAGAATCATCATGAAGCGGCCGAAGGGACTGAAGATCAGATGCCCCGCTTCGTGAAACGGCAGATTGACGAGATGGAGAAAGGATTCCCCGGTGTAGTTGGTTTCCAGCGGCGTCATGATGAAGATCCGCCCCCACCAGAGCAGACCCAGAAAGACGAGCGCCCGCCCGTAGAAAGTCATCGCGTCCGTCGTGGTATCGGTCTCGATCAACCACTGTCTGGCCGTCACCCGCCAGGATGATCCGGCGCGCGGCTCGGCGGAAGCGGTGTCGAAGGGGCGAACGGACAGCGGCCGGTACTTGGCAAAGATGATTCCGCACCGGACACACTCCAGCCCGGCCTCGGACCGATCAGCCTGACATTTGGGACATGATCCGGTCTGTGTCTCTGTCGCGTCCATGTCTGCATGCTAGGGCCAACCGGACATTCCGACAAGAATTTGCAACAAATTCCCATGTGAGTCCGAGCCATAAATTGGATGCCTTTCGTTGGATACCTTTCGCAGGATGCTCAAAAAGGTCGTCAGCAAGGCCGCAGCAAACGAAGAGGCGAAGCGTACTCTGTTCTGTACGTTGAGCCTCTGAGAGAAGCGAGAACGCCGCTGGCGGACTTTTTCAGCATCCTGCTAGCGGGTGACGATGGGGAACGGCGTAAAGATGAGGATGAAGAGCAGCACCGTCGCGCGCCCGAGCCAGATGCGCGTGGAGCCCAGCGGGGACGTCGGATCGGGAATCGGCGGATGCCCCACTCCAAGCAGCGTCGAGAGAATCACCCACAGCCACCAGCCCTGCCAGCCGAAATAGCCGAGCACGAGAAGGACGGGGATGACCCAGAGGGCGATCGTCCGCTGTCTCCTGCCCCAGAGCGCGTAGGCGACATGGCCGCCGTCGAGTTGTCCGATGGGAATGAGATTCAAGCAAGTGACGAAGAGGCCGAACCACGCCGCCTCGGCGACCGGATGCAGATTGACGCTCGTCCCTCTCGGCATCTCTCCCAGTACGAGCGACACGCACCAATCGATCAGCACCGAACGCCCGACATAGAACGGACTGGCCGAACTGATCCCCATCTCAATCTGCGACCAGTGCAATCCGATGACGAGCGCGACGAGGGCCACGGCAAATCCGGCCAGCGGTCCGGAGATCCCGATGTCGAAGAGGGCTTTCCGCTCCAGAATCTGGCCGCGCACGCGAATGATCGCGCCAAACGTACCCACGAGCAACGGAAGGCCAGGAATGAACAACGGGAGCGACGCCGGAACACCATGCCGCTTCGAGTAGACATAATGGGCGAGCTCATGGGTGACGAGAATCAACAGCAGAGTGCCCGCAAAGGGAATCCCGTTGATGAGTTCGCCGGGCCGCTCCGTCAGCAATTCCCAGGCTCCGCGAAAGGGATGAAACCGGTTGGGATGGTCTTGATAGGCGCCGGCCCAGAGCGTGGTAAAGATCGTCAGGCAGAACAGGCCGATCGGCAACAGGTAGCGCGAAAACGTCGACTCTTCGAATTCATCGGTATCATCGGCGCCCCCATCCTGCCGGTCGCCGTTCATGCGCGCTCCTATGCAGACGCGTAGAAAGGATTATGAACGAGTTCTTCTTCGACCGTGGTCGCGGGGCCATGGCCCGGCAACAGACGATACTCCGGGGCAAGGCCGAGCACGGTCGTCCGAACGGAAGCCAGATGCGTCTCGTACAGCGTGCCGGGGTTCGAGCGGCCGATCGAGCCGGCAAACAATGTATCGCCCACAAAACAGGCCGGCACCTCACGATCGTCCAGGCGATAGCAGATCCCGCCGGGCGTATGGCCGGGCGTCAGGAGGCAATGGAGCGTCAGACGGCCGACGGCAATCGTCTGTCCATGAACCGGCGTCTTCAATTGGGCCGACGGCGGCTGCCAGCTGAGAAGCCCGATATCCTCGGCTCCGAGATAGACCGGCACCGGATGAAATTTGAGAATCTGCTCGATCCCATCGGCATGATCCGCATGCCCGTGCGTCAGGCAGATGCCGACGAGGTTCAAGCGATGCGCGGACAGAAACTC
>OMJA01000092.1 GCA_900299245.1 Nitrospiraceae bacterium
CCGGTTTGAAAGGCCAGGCCGAATCGTTCGCTCAACCAGGCGCTTCCGAATACGGCGGCGACGGCCACGACAATCCCGCCGATTGTGTAGGCCTGCTTGACCCGGTCGGGCCGGCGCACGTAGTAGCCGCGGGTGACGAGCTGATCGAACAGGGAGGATCTGATCCCGTCCAGGCGCGCGTAAAATCGATTGGCCAGGTCGGACAGCGCCACGGTTTCTTCATTGTCGTCGGAGTGCACTCCGGCCGGAAAGATTCCTCTCAGCACTGAGCTCTCGTGGGCTTTTAATTCCGCCCAGGTGGATGCAGGCCGGAGGCGATGCAGATGATATCCGGTGCTCGACCACAATCCGAGGAGTTTCGGTTCCTGCCGTTCTTCGATCCGGAGATAGCCCCGCACTGCGAGGTCAACCAGTGTGGCGGTGATATCCCGCAGGTCTGGTGAGTCATCCACCAGGGTGCCGAGTTCGGCGGGTGTCAGCTGATCCGGAGGCTCGTAGCTCACAATGGTGGGCCGCAGGCGGGGATCGCGGCCGCGGGTGTACCAGAGGTACCACATCATGCCGAACACGCCGAGGGGCAGGGCCAGGGGCCAATTGTAGCGAAGGAACAGCCGGGTTAATTGCAGCGGCCCCGGTTCGTCAACCAGCCCTTTATCCCATCCTACGACAGCTGTCAGCCCTTCGTGGAATCCCAGCGGGCGGGTCATTCGATAGAAAATTTCGGAGCCGTCGATTCGGACGTCAGCCTGCTGTTCGCGCGCACCATAGGCGCCGCTGAAGGCCAGCGCTTTGATACCGGTAGCGTTCGCCGGCAACTGCACTCTGGCGGATGCCAATTCGATGGGGACGTCCCATTCGTCGCCGGTCACATTCCAGTAGAGTTCGTCATGGTCTTCGAAATACTTCAGTCCGTTTGTCACCCGATAGGTCAGGATAAGCGTCTTGGTCGTATCCTGCGCGCCGGGGAGCCAGATCTTCACACTCCGGTAATGCCGGTCCCGGAAGCTTTCGTATGTGAGCGGAGCCTGGTGGTCGTCTGTGACGCTCACGAGGTCCAATAGCAGCGTGTAATTGAATCCCTGCGGGGTGCGATATTCGACGGGAATATCGCGTTTCAGCCCGTTCCACGATCCGGTGAAGCGGGGCCGGATCGTCTCCGCGACCAGGAGGTCGCCGCCGGAAAGCACCTGAATGTCGGTCTGGAACTGTTCGATCGCCAGCGAGCGGGCATGGCCGGTCCCGGCCGCCAGAATCCAGCCCAGGAGCAGCAGGTTGACTCGAATGAGGATCGATGCACGCATGGCAACTGCGCGTCGCTTGTGTGCTGCGGTGAGCACGTGAGATTAGCGGGCCGCCTGTTCGAACCGGACTTTCGGGACGGCCCGTTCCGCCGCGTCGGCGATTTCAAAGAACTCGCGCGGTTTGAAGCCGAAGAAATTGGCAATGAGGTTGGACGGGAATTCCTGAATCTTTGTGTTCAGGTCGCGCACCACGGCGTTGTAGTACCGGCGGGCATTCTGAACGGCTTCTTCGATCTGATTGAGCGAGCCTTGAAGCTGGGTGAAACTTTCCACTGCGCGCAACTGCGGATAGGCCTCGGCCAGCGCAAAGAGGGATTTCAACGATTGCGTGAGCAGGCCCTCGGCGTCGGCTTTCGCGGAAGGAGTCGCGGCGGCCATGGCGCGGTTGCGGGCGGCGATCACGGCTTCGAGGGTTTCCTTCTCGTGTCCCGCATAGCCCTTCACGGTTTCGACCAGATTGGGAAGCAGATCGTATCGCCGCTTGAGCTGCACGTCGATGTCGGCCCAGGCATTCTCCGATTGGACTTTCAGCCGGACCAGGGCGTTGTAGAGGCCGATGATCAGCAATACCACTACCGCCAGCAGTGCCAAGAAAATCCAGGCCATGAGCTCTTCTCCTCGTTCGCGCGCATTCAAGCGCGTCAATTCATCGGACACACTCGTAAAACTATATCCGTAAGGGTGTGAACTGTAAAGAAATCGGAGTCTCTCGACAGCGAAGGCGGGGTCGGGATTACTCGATCACAGGCAGAATGCGGGTCGCGACGGCTTGGACGAAGCCTTCTTCTTCGGTGACGACCTTGAGTCCGTGAAAGCTCAGGTAGTACCCGCCGTGGCTGGGTGCTTGAATGGTCGCGCTGACGTCGACCCGCTGGCCGTCTTCGATTTCCGGATCGCGGATGAGCGGTCGTCCGCAGATGCCGAGGACGGCGACGGAGATGACGGCGGTGTCGTCTTCGAGTTTGAAGAAATAGGCGCCGTAACAGACGGTGTCGTTGGGAAGTTTATAGGGATCAAGCGGCTGCACGTCCCGTGCGGTTCCCTGCATCGTCACCTGGCGCAGGTGATAGATTCTGGGTTCGTCCAGAATCTGCTGAATGGGAATCGGTTCCTCCGCCAGGAGGACAGACGGAAATCCCAGAACCGCCAGGACGACGGCGGTATGGAGCTGTCGGAGGAATTGTCCGTGCGATCCCATTGCACGGGCATTCTATCATTCTTTGCCGCCGGCGCGTCCCCGCCCGGCTTTCGCTTCACGCAGGGGGCCGTTATAATCCGTGCTGACCTGATGCTCTGGAGGGATGCATGACCGTGAATACGCAGCAGCTCAAACAGTATATCGCAGACAACCGTCCGCGATTTGAAGATCTTTTGGGGCAACTGGTGGAGGTGCCGTCCATCAGCATGGACCCGGCCAGGGCGGGGGAGATGCCGCGCGCGGCGACGCTGGCCGTGCAATATTTGAAAAGTCTCGGAGCCGACGCTCAGGTCGTCGAAACGGGCGGCTATCCGATCATTTCCGGAGGATGGACGACAGGAGCCGACTATCCGACGGTGACCATCTACAACCATCTCGACGTCCAGCCGGCACAGGAACCGGAGTGGAAAGAATCGCCCTTCGCGTTTCGCAAGGACGGCGGCATCTACCATGGCCGCGGCGCGACGGATGACAAAGGGCCGGCGTTGTCCGCGTTGCTCGGAGCCCGGTATGCCATCGAACAGGGGGTTCCAATCAACATTCGCTTTCTGTGGGAGCTGGAAGAGGAAATCGGCAGTCCGCACTTTGCGGCGGGCCTCAAAAATCGCACGGCCATTCCGCGGCCGGACTCGGTCGTAGTCTCGGACACGATCTGGATCGCCAAGGGGAAGCCTGCCATGCCCTACGGGTTGCGCGGATTGATCGGCGCGCGCCTGACCCTCAAGACGGGAACGAAGGATGCGCATTCCGGTGTGACGGGCGGCGCCGCTCGAAATCCCCTTGCGGAATTGATGGAAGTCGCGCAGGCCTGTGTGGATGCGAAAACCGGCAAGGTGAAGATTCCAGGCTTTTATAACGACGTCGTCGAGCCGACCAAGGCGGAGATTAAGAGTTTCCTCAAGTCGGGATTCCAGGTTTCCCGGTTCAAGCAGGCCTATGGATTTCAGACCTTACGGACGCAGGATCCTGCCGAGATTATGCGCCGCATCTGGGCGGCGCCGACGTTTGAGGTGCACGGGTTGACCGGAGGCTATCAGGGCCCCGGCGTGAAAACCGTCGTGCCGGGCCACGGAGAACTGAAAGTCAGTATGCGGCTGGTGCCCAATCAAACGCCCGAGAAAGCATTCGCCTTGCTGAAAAAATTCGTCGCCAGGCTGAACCCCAACGTGAAAGTCGAAGCGGAAGGCATGCTGCAACCATTCCAGGGACTTTTCGAAGGGCCCTACGTTGACGCGGTCAAGCGGGCGGCGAAGGCGGGATTCGGCAAAGAGCCGGCTTTCATTCGCGAGGGTGGCTCGATCGGCGCGGTGGTCACGATGCAGAAGGCTTGGAAGGTGCCGATTCTCTTCATGGGGCTCAGCCTGCCGGAGCACGGCTACCATGCGCCGAACGAATACTTCGACTGGGGCCAGGCCTCCAGCGGCATGACCGCCTTCGCGCATTACTTTGATGAGCTGGCGAAGATGGGGAAGAGGTAGGGGAGGGAGTGGCCGGATGGTTCTTCTTGCTCGCTGAGGTCCCACGATGAAGCGGTGGTCCCTCAATGCGCGCAGTGAAGGACCATTCGGCCACTCCCTTAGGTATGTGAGTAAAATGGAGGTTTGAGGCCGAGCGAGTGCTCTCATGTGCTTGTTCGACGTGCGCAAGCGAGGATTGCCCGCAGTCGGGCACCGCTCAGCCGGCTTTGGGATAGGACTGTTCCATACAGTCGGGGCAGATATCCCGTTCCACTTTTCGCTCGAAGTACTGCTCGAGATAGTCTTCGATCCGTTTCCGGTAGGTCCCGTCCGAACGGACACGCTTGCATTTGGCGCAGATTGCGATGAGGCCGCGCAAGCTCTTCAACTCGCTCAGCGCCCGTTCGAGTTCTCCGGTTTTGGCGACGAGCTCCTGCTCGCGCAGGATGCGGGCATCGAGTTCCTGCTTCAGGCTGAGGGCGGTCGACACTCTCGCAACGAGCTCAACCGGCGTGATCGGTTTGCGGAGAAAGTCGGTTGCGCCGGCGGTGTAGGCGGCCTGCAGGTCGGCCGTCTCGGTCTTGGCGGTGATCATAATGATCGGGGTATGTTCCAGCCGTTCGGAGGATCGAATCTGGCGGCAGGCTTCCAATCCGTCGATATCCGGCATCATCAAATCCATCAGGATCACATCCGGGTCGCAGGCGGAGATCCGGCGGCCCATGATCCCGAGCCGTTCCAACGCCTGGCGTCCGGACTCGGCTGTCACGACCGGCCCATAGCCGGCTTTAAGGAGCACTGTCTGGAGAAACTCGCGTTCTTCGTCAAAATCATCGACAAGAAGAATACTCATGACCCTGCCTCCGTTTCACAAGCCACCCTGAACAATCTCGCAACCTCAGGCCGCTCGATCCTGCGACGGATGGAGTCGCTCAAGCATCTGAGCAAGCTGTTGGATTGCCGATCCAATGTCATCCGGCTCTTGCCGGCCGGCTGCTTGTTCAAGCCGGTTTCCGATCGCACCGATTTCCTCGAACCCGTACGAGCCGGCCAGCCCCTTCATACGATGGCCAAGGGTTTTGATGGTCGTCCAATCGTGCGCGGACAACGCTGAGGTTAATGCATCGACGTCGCGCAGCCGGTTGTACAGGAATTTCAGGCGGAGTCGCTCCAGGTCCTGTTCCTCCGGCAGTTGAGGAGCGGATGTGATCGGCGCGGTGCGTTGCTCTGATGATTGGAGTGCCTGATTGGAAGACGGCCTGGCGTAGCGCTGGATGGCGTCGAGGAATACCGCCTGGGAAAACGGTTTTCCGATAAAGGCCGTGCAGCCGGCCTGTCTGCTCCGTTCCCGCGCCGGCCCCAGCACGTCCGCCGTCAAGGCGATGATCGGAGTGGCGGCGATCCCCTGAGATTGTTCCCAATTCCGGATGGCCGTGGCCGTGGCATAGCCGTCCATTCCGGGCATCTGAAGGTCGAGAAAGATGAGGTCATAGCGGTGAGTCCGGCATTGTTCAATGGCCGAGAGACCGTCACCGGCGCGGTCCATCCGATGGGGCAATCCTTTGATGTACAGAGTTGCCAGTTGTCCGATCTCGGGGGAGTCATCGACCAGGAGCAACGCCAGCACTTCGCTGGATGACTCATTGGCCGGAATGCCGGCGTCTGACGGCGGCACTGTGTCCCGGTTGGGAGCGGCGCCGGCCTGAGCGGGCGCGGCCGCTGCCGTGAAGGGAAGCAGGACGGTGAAGGTACTGCCTTTTCCCGGTTCGCTTGAGACCTGAATGGTTCCCTGCATCAGTTGAACCAGTTGTTGGCAGATGGAGAGTCCCAGACCGGCTCCTCCGTATTTTCTGCTGTCACCGGAGTCCACTTGTGTGAATCGACCGAAAATATGGGTCAGCTGGTCCGCGGGGATGCCGATGCCCGTATCGCTGACTGCAAATTGCAGCCGGAGGTGTTGCCCGTCGTTCCCGGCGTTCGATACGGTGAGCGTGACCGATCCCTGTTCGGTAAACTTCAAAGCGTTCCCGATCAGGTTGAAGAGAATCTGCTGAAGTCGGAATCCGTCTCCCTCCAATTGCGCGGGCACATCCGGGGCCACCGTCACCGTGAGGGCGACGCTCTTGCGCATCTGCCGCAACTCCAAGAGACGCGTGGTTCGATCCAGGAGCTCTCCCAGATCGAAGGGCGCGGATTCCACTCGCAGGGTTCCCGCCTCGATCTTGGCCAGGTCCAACACATCGTTGACGAGTCGCAAGAGCGCCTGGCTTGCGCGCTGGCTCATGAGGACGCACTGGCGCTGCTCTGTAGTGAGGGTGGTCTTCAGAAGCACGTCGCCGGTGCCGACGATGGCGTTGAGCGGCGTGCGGAGTTCGTGGCTCATGTTGGCGAGAAATTCGGTTTTGGCCCGGTTGGCGGATTCCGCGGCCGCTTGAGTGCGACGGAGTTCGTCCTCGGCCTGTTTCCGCTCTGTGATGTCGCGTAGAAACGCGCTGAAAATAGTTTGCCCGTCGAGATGCATGGGGGTGATGGCCAGCTCCACGGGGAATTCCCGTCCGGTGCGATCCAATGCCGTGATCTCGATCCGCTTGTTCAAGACCGGTCCGGTTCCGGTCTCGGCATAGCGGCGAAGTCCGCGTTCGTGGCCTTCGCGGTAGCGGGGCGGGATAATCGTCGTCGTCAGCGATTGCCCGATGACCTCGTCTGCGCGCCACCCGAAGATGTGTTCAGCCTGGGGATTCCATCCCGTGACCAATCCGCGTTCGTCGATGGTGATGACGGCGTCCAGAGCAATGTCGACGATCTTTCGGATCCTCGCTTCATTGGCTTCCAGTGCGCGGCGGGCCAGAGACGCCTGAGTTTCTTCGACCGATTGCCGGTGCCGTGCCCAATAGAACAGGCCGAGCAAGGGAACCAGGCAGATTTCGGCGATCCCGACCAGTTTCCACAGGACGGTCCAAATCGATTGCAGAATTTCGGCGCGGTCGACACGGACGAGAATCCGCCAATGCAAACTCGGCGCGCCGGACTCACCGGCCATGCGGGCATAGCCGGTGAGTGCGTTCCGCCCGTTCGCGCTGTCGATTTCCTCGACGTAGCCCGTCTTTCCCTGATTGGCCATCAGGGCTGACGTAAGACTGGCCGGAGGAATGGTTGTTGGTTCGCCCCTGTGTTCGTCCGAGGCGAGGAGCATGTCCCCCGTCGGGCTCAGCACGACAAACTCCTGAATTTCGGGATGTAGCGAGGAGGCCTGTTCCCGTTGAGTGGTTTGGGTGACGAAGAGGCGAAATCTTTCCTGGTCGATTTCCGACACGATGATGCCTTGGAGGTTTTGCGATGAGTCGAGAAGTCTGGCCGAGAAGCGAACGGAGTGCAGCGATCCCCCCGGGTGATTCAGGCGATGAATGAGCTCGATCTGGGGGGCGGCCTGCTGAATCGTGGCCTGCATCATGGAGGGCGATACCACCGCCTCAGCTTGGCTGGCGGGCTCCGTAGAGGCGATTAGCCGGCCGTCGCTGTCGATGAGGGAGAGCCGCCGGTACATGGGATAGATACGCCGCAACTCCCCCAGGTATGCGCGGATTTCGGTCTGGTTCTGCCTGGTCAGGAAGGGGGATTGCGCGAAGGCCTGAATATCGCTCAATCGTTCGGCCAGAACGAGGTCCAGCTTGTCGGCAATGTCCGCCGCTTCCAGCGCGACGGTTTCACCGGCCCGTTCGATCAACTCGTTTTTAACCAGGAGCAGGGTCAGCGGAACCATGCCGAGGGAAAGGCAGAGAATGAGGCCGATGATGATCAGGCGGCTTCCGCTCACGGTTGCATATGTTCGCCAGCGTGTCATGTCACAGCCCATCCGGGTAGGAACCGCATCGCCGCACTCTCTCGGTGGCGATCCGGCTATCACATTACCGCTGATCCTATGGAACTGCCTAGGCAATCCGATATTTTCGATGGAGTATCGCTAAGGAATAGGAAGCGAGGGGGCAGCGCTGTGCCGGCGCGGAAATGCTTCCGCAATCGGGCGAAACGCCGAGTGCACAGCCTGAGCGAGCCGGGCTGACCCTACGTAATCCTGGCGGGAGGTGTTCGTCTCGGGTGGGGTCTGGGGTCCCCCCGCGATCGAGTCTGCGGGGGGACCCGGATGGACTGGCCGTACGCCTCGGGCATTGCGCCGGGGTGTCAGCCCTTCTTCTCTTCTGCCGTCGCCAGAATCGGCTGGAACATCGGATCGGCATCCAGCACGGCTTTCAGCAGTTCCGAGTGGAGGAAATAGCGCCATACTTCGTCGGTTTTTCCCGGCACCTCGTCAAACCAGCGCTTGGCTTCCGTGATGTGGTGCAGCAGCTTGGCCTTGTCTCCATAGTTGGGCATGAAGATCATGCTGTAGGCCATCGTATATTCGGCGAGGAATTTGTCGAGCGGCAGATCGGCTACGGCCAGGGAGGTTTCCGCGTCGCTATAGGCGCGGTTGATTTCCTGATCGTGCAGGATGCGGTTCCACGCGGATTTGTGCAGGCGCGACCAGGCCAGTTGCAGCAGCGCCTCGGCTTTGGCCGCCTTCCTGGTATCCGGGATTTCTTTGACCAGCGCGTCATGCGTCTCGATGGCGGCTCGCTGATCGTTGTTCCAGCGATAGGCCACGCCGAGCCTGAACCGGTTGTCGAGCTGTTCGGGGTGAGTCTTCGCGAGCGCTTCCGCGGCGGGCAACAGTCTGAATAGGTAATCGGCCGGCGTCGGCTGGGAGAATCCGCCCATTTCCATGCCGTTCGAAAGATCGGTCCTCGTCGATTGGGCGTAGATGTTCCAATAGAATTCGCTGACGACCACCGACAGGGCGGGATCCCGGACGGTGAGGTTGTGTCCGTTGCCGCCTTCGCGGAGCAGGACCGCATAGAGATTTCTGGTGAGAACGGTCAACGCGTCAGGCTGGTTCGGGTCGATGATCAGAATGCGATTGAGCAGAGCCACCCGGTCCCGCAATTCCGGAAACGTGGCGGCCCGCGCCGCCGCCGCCGTGAGCGTGCCGGGCTGGTCATTCGGGCTCCACCAGACCAGCGATTCCGGCAACGCCCGGCTGATCTCCGTCGTGAACGGAATCTTCTCCGCCACCATGCCCGGGACGGACGGTTTGGTGGCCACCGGAAGATTGAACACGGCGGCATCGCCCGGGAAGCCATGTTTCTTCAATCCGGTAAAGACGACCCACTGAGTCGTGACCGACTTCAGGGCCTTGCGGGCGCGCTTGATGGTGTTGGCCCATTTGACCGTTCCTTCGGCATAGGTCACCGGGGAAGCCAGGGGATCCTGGTACTGGACGGTCATCAACACGAGAGTCGTCGGGACAGAGAGAGTCTTTCCGCCGGCATCGAGTCGAAAGGAACCGGAGGGTATGGATTGATTTTTGTCGACGGTGACATGGAGCCCGCTTCCGGGAGGAGAGATGCCGAGTTCTTCCATGACAAAGGCGGAGGCCGGTGTACGCGCCAACTCGTCTCCGAAGAAAACGAGCGGGCCGGCACTGGGCCAGAGCGCCGTCATGCCGACATCATCCCGCTTCAACGCCGGTGCGTGGGCGGCTTTCAGGTCTTGCCAGCAGGACTCATACGATGGATCGCTTGCCGGCGGGTACGCCTTCAATCCCGATGGAGCGGCTGCACGCAGGCGAAATTGACAGGCAAAATCCAGCTGTCCGACCGCGACATGATCCCCCTTGGCAAGCGCCAAGGCATAGCGCCGCGCGGCATCGGCCGCGGGGCTGTTTCCGTGGCCGGTGGATTTGGATGTCTTCGGGGAGGCCGCGATGGCGGTCTCCATTCCGGACCAGCCTGCCAGCAGCACGGTCATCAGGGTGAGTAACGTATATGTCCGGCGGTTCTTATCGAGACGGCGAATCATCATTACCATCACCTGTTTCCTTCATGACGAATAGTATGAGGTCCAAAGAGCGATACTGTAGCATGGCGCCGAACGAATCTGAAAGGGGCCAGGAGAGCGGATTTACCGAGTTTCCATGATAGATTACTCCCGCGACTGACCGGCGTGAGCCGGCTTGCAAGGGGCGGGAATTGTGAGGCGGGGGTGACGTCGTTAGCGCGGGCGCGCGGCTCGGAGGATGTCATTTCGCATGCGGGCACGCTCGGCCTGTGAGAGAGCGGGTGTCGGCTGGTGTTGACAGAGCGCGACGGTCTGCCTGAGCGAGGCGACGAATTCTTCGCAGTTGGGGCAGGCGCCCAGGTGCTTGCGCAATTCTTCGCACAGACTGCCCGGCAGTTCATCGTCGATATAGGCGGACAGCTTCTTCAAGATCGACACGCACCGTCCTTTTCCGTGACGGTGAGGCCGGACCGATGGTTTCTGACGAGCGGATCGGGTCGTCGTCCGTTTCGCCATGGTTAGTGCCCTCCTTGCATGAGCGGGTGGCCGTTGTGCGAAGGGGTGGATGCGGCAATCCCTTGAGCACTGAGTTCGCGCCGGACAAACAGGCGTGCGCGATGCAGCCGGGACTTGACGGCGCGTTCATTCAACCCGACGACGCTGGCGACTTCTTTGGCGCTCAGGCCCTCCATGTCGCGCAGAACCAGGACCATACGGTATTTTTTGGGGAGCTTGGCAATCGCCCGGTCGAGGGCCTGGCGAAGCTCCTTGTTCTGCAGCGCTTCTTCCGGACTGAGTCCGTCCACGGGAATCTGGAGCCGGAACTCTCCTTCCGAGGTCGGGATAAACTCCTCCAGCGACAATTCCCGGTCAGGCGCGCCTTTGCGCTTGCGCCGCATGCGCGAGCAGGCGCGCGCTGCAATGGCATACAGCCAGGTCGATACCTGCGCATCGCCGCGGAAGGTCCCGTATCCCCGATAGGCATTCAGAAAGGTTTCCTGCACCAGATCCTTCGCTGCTTCGGCCTCCCCGCAGAGCCTGGTGGCGAACCGGTACATCTGATCGACATGGTCCCGATACAACATATCAAAACTTGCCGCGGTGCGGGCTGCATCACGTGAGACCGGAGCTGGTTGCTTGGCGGACGCCGAGGTTTTCATAGGTGTACGGGGGGAGTCTACGGAGGGATCGAAAACACTGTCAAGGACGATAGAGCGCCGGAGGTCTAATTGAGCCGGTGAAAATCTACGACCGTCCCCTCACCATTCAGCTCAACCGTGATCGGACTGCCCTCTTTCGCCCCGGCCAACGTGGCTTTCCCGCGATCGGAGGGGAAGGTCTGCTCGCCGTCCGGCGTCCAGAGTTTCACGCCCGTGCGCTCCGTGGTCGAGAATGCCAGCGGGCCGGTGATGAACCGGCGTACCGGGGCCGTTCCATTGGCCGGCATCAAGTCGGCGACGACCGAGTGGCGATGCACGTGCAGCGTCATGGTCTGACCGACCTTGGCGTTTTTAATGCCGATCTTGGCGTTGACGTTGATGACGCCGACCGGCGTTCTGAAAAAAATGAAGTTCGATTTGAGCTTGGAGACCGTCCCGCTCAAGAGCACATGCGCCTCCGATCCGCTGGCGGGCACTTGTCCGATCTGCAAATCGAACTGGAGATCGTGCACACCGATAACGGTGCCGGTGTCATCGACTTCAACCGTGACCGGATCGCCGTCACGGAGCGCGGACAGCTGCGCATCATGAGTTCCGGAGTGGAACGACGTCTCACCCTCCGGAGTCCAAAGGACCAGATCTTTCGCATCTCCCTGGTTCTTGGCCACGGGACCGGTCAGGTAACGATGCAGGAGCGAGTCGTCGGCCCTCTTGCGGATCTCCACAACCATACTGGGTCCATGGATCCAGAAGGAGACGCTCTGGGACGCGCGCATGTCCTTCAGCAGGGTTTTCGAACTGAGAGTCAGCAGCCCGACGGGAGTTTTGAGAAACACGATGCCCGGCTTGGCTCTCCAGACCGAGCCTTTCAAGGCGATCGACGGATTGGTCTCGTCGTGTTCGGTCGCGGCCGACATCTCCGGCTGATTTGCCGGCAGGGATTGCGCGAACCCTGTCACGGGGAGACCCTGCAGCACGACTCCGATCAGAGCGGCGCAGGCCAGCGTAATACGGAGGGTGATCGATGATGTTGTCATAATTGATACGCGATTGAGACCCGACGGCGAATCATCAAGATCGGATGGATCCGCTCAGATCACGGCCCGGTTAATCTGCGAATAACATGGGGCCGGAATCGAGTCAAGTTGAATCCCCTTCGCCTCGCCGAGCAACGAAGCAGGATTGTCCGGTGAGGGTTCCTGACGGGGAGACTATTTCTTACGGGCGAGGATGCGGAGTGGCGTGCCGGAAAATCCGTAAGCCTCGCGGAGCTGGCGTTCGAGAAATCCGATGTAGGCAGGGCCCACATCCTGCGGGTGTCCGCAAAACAAGGCAAAGGAAGGCGGCTTCGTCGCCACCTGGGTGATGAAGGCGGCTTTCGAGGTTTTCGTCGGTTTGCCTTTTCGAACCGGGAGCGGATGTGATTCCAGGATTTTTTGGAGCCATTGATTGAGCGCTCCGGTCGGCACGCGTTTATTGAACGATGCATACACGCTGTCGATATTGGGAAATAGTTCATGCAACGAATCGGGCTGAGCAGCGGAGCCGAATAAGACCGGCGCCCAGGCGAGGAATGGAAAGCGTCGGTGCAGTTCCCGTTCATATTCCTGTCGGGCCTCGGCATCGTTGGCCCGGAGATCCCACTTGTTCACGAGCAGCATGCAGGCCCGCCCCTGCTTGAGTACCGCCCCGGCGATTTTCGTGTCCTGCTCCGTCACGCCTTCCACCGCGTC
>OMJA01000093.1 GCA_900299245.1 Nitrospiraceae bacterium
AACCCTATATTGGCCATATGGGGCTGGCGGGGGTCGGAAAGTCCCGGCGGCTGATGGAGGATGAGTTTGCCGAACATTCCATCAAGCCGCTCTCGAATATGTCGATAAAGGAAGTGCAGCCGGGAAAGATGCTGTTGGAGGATGGCCAGGAAGTGCCCTTTCGGTACTCGATGATGATCCCGCCGTTTGCCGGGGTAGACGCGGTGGCAGGAACAGCGGGCCTGTGCAACCCGAAAGGATTCGTGAACATCGATGCCTATCAGGCGAATCCCAAGTATCGGAACATCTATGCCGTGGGTGTCTGCGTGGCGATTCCTCCGGTTGAACAGACCCCGGTGCCGACCAGCGCGCCGAAGACCGGGTACATGATCGAGTCGATGGTCTCGGCGGCGGTGCATAACATACACGCCGATATCGAAAACAACGCCAAACGGGACACGGCGACCTGGAATGCGATCTGCCTCGCCGACATGGGCGATACGGGTATGGCGTTCGTCGCGTTGCCGCAGATGGCACCGCGCAATGTCACCTGGGCGAAGAAGGGCAAATGGGTGCATCTGGCCAAGATCGGTCTGGAGAAGTATTTCCTGATGAAGATGAAGCGGGGGGTGAGCGAGCCCTTCTTCGAGAAGGCGATCTTGAAGGCGATGGGAATTACGAAGCTGGAGAAGTAGAGATGACGCCTGGGGATGACCATCACGTCGAGGGTGAGTCAGGCCTGCACACGCCGGTCGGCACGCGCCGTTCGTTCTTCAGTCGGATCACCGCCGGCATTGCCGGCCTGATCGGTATGGGGCTGGCGGTTCCCCTGCTCGGCTATGTCATCTCGCCTGCGTTGAAGCGGCGGGAACGGGCGTGGGTCGATGTCGGCGGTGTCGGGGACGTGCCGGTCGGTGAGCCGAAACAGCTCGACCATGTGACGACCATTCAGGACGGCTATTTGCAGACCCGCTCTCAGAAGGCGGTCTGGGCCGTAAAGCAGCAGGATGGACAGGTGACGGTCTTCGCGCCGAAATGTACCCATCTCGGCTGCGGGTATCGCTGGGCGGACGAGGAGAAGCAGTTCAAGTGCCCGTGTCACGGCAGTGCGTTCGGCATCGACGGGCAGGTGCTGGCCGGTCCGGCGCCGCGTCCGTTGGACCGGCTGCCTGCCAGGATCGAGAACGGCCGGCTGATGGTGGTGTTTGAGGAGTTCAAATCGGGTGTAGCGAATTCCGAGGCATTGTGATGCAGCTCTATCGATGGCTGGACAGCCGGCTCAATCTCAAGCCGGTGGAGCGCACGCTGCTCGATGAGCCGATCCCGGGCGGCGCCAGCTGGATCTATGTGTTCGGGTCGGTCACGCTGTTCCTCTTTCTGCTGCAAGCCGTCACGGGGATGTTCCTCGCGGTCTATTATGCGCCGACCCCCGATCATGCCTACGACAGCATCCGGTACATCGAAACGGAGGTCATGTTCGGCGCCTTTGTGCGCGGGTTCCATCACTGGGGCGCGTCGGCGATGGTGGTGGCGATCGGGCTGCACATGCTGCAAGCCTTTCTCTATGGTGCCTACAAGCCGCCGCGGGAAGCGATGTGGATGGTCGGGGTACTGCTGTTTCTCCTCGTCATGACTTTTGCGTTTACCGGGTATCTGCTGCCGTGGGATCAGACTGCCTACTGGGCGACGCAGATCGGGATCAACATGGTAGGGACGGTTCCGGTAGTTGGCGACTTCATGATGCGGGTGATGCGCGGGGGCGAAACCCTCGGTGCTTTGACTCTGTCCAGGTTTTTTGCGATTCATGTGCTGTTTCTCCCCGGGGTCATCATTGCGCTGATCGGACTGCATCTCTTTATCCTGCGCCGTGTCGGACCGGCCGGACCCTGGACCGACGAACGAAGCTCCCTGACCAGAGAGACCTTCTATCCCCGCCAGGTCTATATGGATGCCGTTGTGATCGGGGGCGTCTTCGCGTTGGTGGCAGTAGCCGCCTGGGTGCTGCCGTTTCCGTTGACGGACAAGGCTGATCCGTCGGATACGAGTTTCGTCCCGGTACCGGAATGGTATTTTCTCTTCTACTACGAATTGCTGAAGTACGTGCACGGGCCACTGGAGCCGTTGGCCACCTGGATTCTTCCGATAGGAGTGATTCTGATCATGTTGTTGTGGCCGTTCATCGATCGGAACCCTGCCAGAAATCCGATCCGGCGCCCTGTGGCGCTCGGCGCAGGGGCGGTATTTCTGGTCGTGGTGCTGTCTCTCTTGGGGCTGTCGGTCAGGAATCTCTATGCCGTCCCGCGCATCGATCCGGCGGTCGCCCGTGGGAAGGCGTTGTATGCCGGGTTTGGCTGTGCGGGTTGTCACCGGATCCATGGTGCCGGCGGGGCGGTCGCGCCGGACCTGTCGTTTGTCGGCGATACCAGGCCGGAGCGGGAATGGCATTTGAAACATTTCAAGGATCCCCAATCGGTCTCACCCGGTTCGTTCATGCCGAAGTTTCCGCTTACCGACCAACAACTGCATGATCTGACGAGCTATATGCTCAGCCTCACACGTACGCCCTGACCGGCGTAATCGAATCCTTTCTCCGTCAGATGTCTCACAGGAGTAGAGGGGAAGAGGAAAGGAGGCCTTATGAAACTCAACGAGTTGCTGCGGTTGATCGCCGGAGTGTTTGTGCTGCTGGCTATTATCCTGGGGGCGACGGTCCATCCCTATTGGAATTATTTTGCTGCCTTTGTGGCGGCGAATTTGATCCAGTCGGCGTTTACGGGCTGGTGTCCGATGATGGCGTTGCTGAGAAAGCTCGGCGTGCAGGAGTAACTGCCTGGTGAAAAAACAGCGGGCTTAGGATAAGGTTGGTGCCGGTTTCTCCTCCCGCCGGAGGGAGGAGCGGTTCGTAATAGTGTCTGCGCTACGCAGGAAAGAGTCGACATGACGGGCAAGTATTGGCTCATTGCCGCCGTGCTCTTCGCGGCCGGCTGTGGTTCGAAAGAGGAACCGGTTCCGGCAGTGGTGTCGGCGGCAGCGCAATCCACTATTCAGGCTGTGGTCGTCGAGATCAAGGCGGTTCAGGTTCCCGTACGTGTCGAAGTCACGGGTCAGGTGATGCCTATTTTCCAGGCGACACTGTCCAGCCGTATTCAGGGGACGATCGACACGTTGCTGGTAAGAGAAGGTAGCCGTGTTTCAAAAGGACAGACACTCATTCAGTTGGATAGCCGTGACGTGCAGGCGGATGTGGCGCGTGCTTCCGCGGAGGTTGAAAATGCCAAGGCCCAGCTGGATCGCATGCAGTCGCTGTATAGCCAGGATGCGGTGTCGAAACAGGAAATGGAAAACGCCACCCGTTCGTATAAGGTGGCAGAGGCCAATCGGAAGGCCGCCCTGGCGCAGCTCAGTTATACCGTGGTGAAAGCTCCGTTCGACGGCGTGATCACCGAAAAGAAAGTGGAGGCCGGGGAGTTGGCGTCACCCGGTCAACCCCTGCTGAAGATGGAAGACCCGCACCAGCTCCGTTTGGAGGCGACAGTGGCGGAAAGCGATCTGAAAGCAATTGCCCGGGGTGATAAGATTCTGGTGCTCATCGATGCGCTGGAGGCGCAGACGTTGAGTGGGGTTGTGAGCCAGATTCTGCCGGCCGGCGATCCGCAAACCCACACCTTCATGGTCAAAGTCGATCTTCCCAAGACGGCCGGGTTGAAGACCGGCATGTTCGGCCGGTTTCAGCTGGATAAGGGGACCACCCATACGATTCTCATCCCTGCGTCGGCCGTGGTGGAGCGCGGGGAATTGACCAGTGTCTATGTCGTCGGAGCCGACCGGATTGCCCGGCTTCGCTGGATCAAGGCCGGCCGGCGGTTTGAGCAGCAACTGGAAATTCTTTCCGGCGTCAATCCGGGCGAACGGGTGCTGCTTGACGGGAGCCGGGGGGTCGACGGTGCTACCGTGCAGATCTCCAATCCCGTAGCCACTCCGGCGGCGCCCTAACCGCGCACCATGGAACCCTACCGACCAGGACTCAGTGGCCGGATCGCGGCGTTGTTCATCGGGAGCAAGCTGACGCCCCTGATCATGCTGGCGGCGCTGTTGCTCGGATTGTTCGCTGTCGTTGTCACGCCCCGCGAAGAAGAGCCTCAGATAGTGGTCCCGATGGCCGACGTGTGGCTGTCCTTTCCCGGTGCCTCCGCCAAGATCGTCGAAGAGCAACTGACCAAACCGTTTGAACGAAAAATCTCCGAGATCAAGGGGGTGGAGTATGTCTATTCGACTTCGCGCCCGGGCGGCGCCCTGATCATTGTGCGGTTTTATGTCGGTCAGCCGATGGAGCAGAGCCTGGTCGATTTGTACGACAAGCTGATGTCGAACCAGGACCTACTGCCGCCTGGCGCCGAGCCCTTTCTGGTCAAGCCCAAAGATGTCAACGATGTGCCGATTGTGACGATCACGCTGTCAAGCCAGCGATATGGCGAGTTTGAACTGCATCAACTGGCTGAGCAGGTGCTGGAAGAGACAAAGAAAGTGCCCGGCACGTCTAACGGCTTCATCGTAGGGGGGCGGTCGCGCGAGTTGCGTGTGCAGATTGACCCGACGCGACTCAAGGCCTATGGGCTGACCCCCTTGCAGGTGGCCGGGGTCATTCGCGGTGAGAATCGGGCTCTGCCGACGGGCCGGTTCGACAGCCGGAATCAGAGTTTCCTTGTGGAGACAGGGCGTTTCATTCGATCCCGAGAGGATCTGGAATCGCTCGTCGTCGGTGTCAACGAGCAGCGTCCGGTCTATCTGCGGCAGGTGGCGGAGGTCACCGATGGACCGCACGAGGTGAATCAGTATGTCTGGTTCGGGGCACGCGATCTTGAAGAAAGCCCAGCCGTGACGGTCGCGATCGCCAAACAGGGCGGAACGAATGCCGTGAGCGTGGCCGAGCGTGTCATCCGTAAGATGGAGGATATGCAGGGGCGGACGGTTCCCGCAGATGTGCGCGTGACGGTGACCCGCGACTATGGAGAGACCGCTCGCGAAAAGGCTGATGAGTTGCTGTGGCATCTGCTGGTTGCGGTGGCGGCGGTTGTCGTGTTCCTGGGGGTCACGCTGGGCCCGCGTCCGGCGATGGTCGTTTCACTGGCCATCCCGCTGACGCTGGCGTTGACCTTGTTTACGTCCATGCTCATCGGGTACACGATCAACCGGGTCACGCTCTTTGCGCTGATCTTCTCCATCGGCATTCTGGTGGACGACGCCATCGTCGTCGTCGAAAACACCTACCGCCATCTGACGCTGCGGCTGAAGCCTCACCAGGAAGCGTCGATCTATGCGGTCGACGAAGTCGGCAACCCCACGATCCTGGCGACGTTCACCGTCATCGCCGCGCTGCTGCCGATGGCGTTCGTGTCGGGATTGATGGGCCCCTACATGCGGCCGATTCCGGTGAACGCCTCCATTGCCATGTTCTTTTCGCTGCTTGTCGCGTTCATCGTCATTCCCTGGTTCTGCCAGACCTGTTACCGGCCGGGGGCGGTCGTCAAGGGTGTCGATCATGAAGGCAGCGAACAGGGCTTCACGGCGCGTCTCTACCGCCGGATGCTGGCGACGTTGCTGGCTCACCCGGTGCTGGCCTATGTGTTTCTGGGTGGCGTTGCGCTTCTGCTGGTCGGATCCTGCGCCTTGTTCTATACCCGGCATGTGGTGGTGAAGATGATGCCGTTCGACAACAAGAGCGAATTGCAGTTGGTGGTGGATATGCCGGAGGGCACGACGCTGGAGGAGACGGCGCGCGTCACGCAGGCGCTCGGCCGCTATGTCAGCACCGTCCCGGAGGTGCGGGACTATCAGGCCTATGTCGGCACGGCCTCGCCGTTCAACTTCAACGGATTGGTGCGCCACTATTATCTGCGGGAACAGCCGCATGAGGCTGATATTCAGGTCAACCTGGTAGCGAAGGATTCGCGGTCTGCGCAAAGTCATCAGATCGCCCAACGGCTGCGGCCGGAGGTGCAGGAGATTGCCCGCCGGTATGGGGCCAACGTGAAAGTCGTCGAAGTCCCGCCGGGGCCTCCGGTGCAATCGGTGCTGGTGGCCGAAATATATGGACCTGAGTATGACCGGCAACTCGCTGTCGCGCGGGAGATCCGGGCGCTGATGGAATCCACGACCGGGGTCGTCGACGTCGATGACTATATCGAAGCCGAGCAGGTGAAGTACCTGTTTACCGTGGACCGGGCGAAAGCGGCGCTGGCCGGCATCCCTTCCGAGGAAATCGTGAACACGCTGCGGATGGCGCTGGAAGGCGCGAATGTGGGAATGGTCCACATTCCCCGTGAAAAAAGCCCGGTGCAAATCATGTTGCGCCTGCCCCTGGCCGAGCGGACCGGACTGGAGCACATCGGGGAAATCGGCCTGCGGACGAATACCGGGGGGATGGTGCAACTCTCCGAACTTCTGACGATCGAGCAGACGAAGCTGGAGAAGGCGATCTATCACAAGAATCAGAAACCGGTGGTTTATGTCGTGGCCGATGTCGGCGGGCCCGGAGCGGAGCAGGCGGAGAGCCCGGTGTACGGCGTTCTCGGGGTCGGCAAGAAGCTGGACGCCTATCGGCCGGCAGAAGGCTATCGGGTGGAACAGTACTATGCGTCGCAGCCCTGGTCGGAAGAGCAGTTGGCGATGAAATGGGACGGGGAGTGGCAGATCACCTATGAAACGTTCCGCGACATGGGCATCGCGTTTGCCGTCGCGATGCTCTTGATCTATCTCCTGATCGTCGGTCAATTTCAGTCCTTCCTCACCCCGGTCATCATCATGGCGCCGATCCCGCTCACGCTCATCGGGATTCTGCCGGGGCACTGGCTGACCGGTTCCTACTTCACCGCGACCTCCATGATCGGCTTCATTGCGCTTGCGGGGATCATCGTGCGGAACTCCATCCTCCTGGTGGACTTCATCCAGCTGCAGGAACGGACGGGAGTCCCGTTACGGGAGGCGGTCATCACCGCCGGTGCCATTCGTACCAGACCTATTGTATTGACGGCCGCCGCGCTGATGGTCGGCGCGTTCGTGATCATCCTCGATCCCATCTTTCAGGGGTTGGCCGTGTCGCTGCTGTTCGGTGTCGGAGCCTCGACCCTGCTGACACTCATCGTTATTCCGCTGTTGTATTACCACCTGATCGGGCGCCGTCTCGTGAGCTCCGGTGGCGGCTCCTAGCCGTCATCCGCCTTCTGGTCAGGGGGTCGGAGTGGGCCGGTGGCCTTCTACGAACAAGCGGCGTATCCCGACGATTGACGACTTCTGCTACAGTGCGGTGTGCCGTTGCTGGGGTAAGACTCCCCTGCGAAGAGAGTGGCATTGTTCCGTGCCATCAGAAGGCATAGGATTGCGTGTCGGCAGCACCGGTCGTTTCTGAACGCCGTTCTGGTGTCCGGCTTGCACGCTCCGAGGATGGCCTGTGAAGACTCACACGGTGCGTACGCTGCAGGAGGATGTTTGCCGTGACAGGAGCGAGGCGTTGTGAATAAAAAAGTCTCCTTTTCCATCTGGTACGTTTTTCTTGCCATCTGGGCGGTGATCCTCGTCCACGACTTCATCTCTGCGCTGCAGAAAATCGAAGAGCTTCCCTACAGTGAATTCCGGCAGCTCGTGGCGGCGGACAAAGTTGCCGAGGTGGCGGTCGGCAGTCACACCCTGACGGGAAAGCTCAAGCCGGAGGGCGACGCCAAAGAGTCGAAGCTGTTCTCGACCATCCGGGTGGAAGATCAGGATCTTGTTCGGGAGTTGAATCAGCACAAGGTGAAATTTGTCGGGGTGATCGAGACGACGTTCTGGCGCGATGTGCTGTCCTGGATTCTGCCTGCCGCCATTTTCGGGGCCATTTGGTATTTCTTCATTCGCCGGCTGGGACAGGCCCAGGGCGGGTTTATGCAGGTCGGTCAGTCCAAGGCCAAGATTTACGCCGAGACAGACATCAAGGTGACGTTCGCCGATGTCGCCGGGGTGGATGAGGCGAAGGAGGAACTCCGCGAAGTGATCGAGTTCCTGAAGACGCCGGAGAAATTCACCAAACTCGGCGGGAAAATTCCCAAGGGCATCCTGCTCGTCGGACCGCCGGGAACGGGTAAGACCCTGCTCGCGCGGGCCGTGGCCGGCGAGGCCGGCGTGACGTTCTTCAGCATCAGCGGGTCGGAGTTCGTCGAAATGTTCGTGGGGGTGGGGGCCGCGCGGGTGCGTGACCTCTTCGAGCAGGCGAAGCTGAAGGCTCCATGCATTATCTTTATCGACGAACTCGATGCGCTGGGGAAAGCCCGCGGCATGGGACCGATGGCCCATGAAGAACGCGAGCAGACGCTCAATCAACTCCTGGTCGAAATGGACGGGTTTGATCCCCGCATCGGCGTCATTCTGATGGCCGCGACCAATCGGCCGGAGATTCTGGATCCCGCGCTGTTGCGGGCCGGCCGGTTCGACCGTCAGGTGCTGGTCGACCGCCCGGATAAGATCGGCCGGCTGGCCATTCTGCGGGTCCATGCGAAGCAGGTGGCCTTGGGGCCCGATGCGGACTTGGAGGTGATCGCCGGGATGACGCCCGGCTTCTCGGGCGCCGATCTCGCCAATATCATCAACGAAGCCACGCTCCTCACCGTGCGCCGGAATAAGGAACTGGTCGGCCTTCCGGAATTACAGGAAGCGGTGGAGCGGGTGGTGGCCGGTCTGGAAAAGCGGAACCGGGTGCTCAACAAGATGGAGAGGGAGCGTGTCGCCTACCATGAAGTCGGTCATGCGCTGGTGGCCCTCTCGCTTCCCGGAGCCGATCCGATCCAGAAGATTTCGATCATCCCGCGCGGGATTGCCGCGTTGGGCTATACCCTTCAACTTCCGACCGAGGACCGCTTTCTGATGACCAGGACGGAGTTGGAGAACAAAATTGCGGTGTTGCTGGGAGGGCGGATTGCAGAGGAGCTTACCTTTGGCGAAGCCTCCACCGGTGCGCAGAACGATCTGGTGAAAGCCACGGATATCGCCAAGAGCATGGTCAAGGCCTACGGCATGAGCGAGAAGCTGGGCGCGATCACATTGGAACGGGAGCGCCAGCCGCAGTTTATGCAAATTCAGCTGTCGCAGGAAAAGGGCGATTACTCCGAGGAGACGGCCCGTGAAATCGATTGCGAGATCCGACGGATCGTGGACGAGCAGTTTGCGCGGGTGAAGCGATTGCTGGGAGAACAGCGAGCGGCGCTGCAGGCGGGAGCTACCATGCTGATGGAGCGGGAAGTCATCACCGGTGCCGAATTGAAAACGATCATGGAGAACCAATCGGCCGGCCGGTAGGTCCGGCCGAACGGAGCGCGATGGCGGGAGAGCAGGCTTCAATCGACATTGGCGATAACGTGATCCGCTGCCGCGGGCGATGGACCTTGCAGAATCTGGCGGATCTTGAACAGCAGGTCGTCGCGCTTCACTGGCCGGAAGGGGCGGGGGCTCCCTGCGACATGAGCCAGGTGACGGCGATGGATACCGGGGGCGCGGTGCTGCTGCAGGAGATCGTCGCCGACAGGCGCCGGCGGGGACAGCAGGTGACGCTCCGCGGGTTGCAGGAGGACTTCCGTGTTTTGTTGGATCGCATTGACGGTCAGATCAGGAGGGTGGATGCCGGCGCTGCGGCTGTTCCGGTCGGATGGCTCGCGCGTTTGGGGCAAACTCTGTGGACGCAGTGGGAGTCCGGCCTGCGGGGCGTGGCGTTTCTCGGCGAAAGCGCCGTGACGTTCACTCATGCGTTCCGGCATCCGCGCTACATCCGCTGGCGTTCGCTCTTGCGGATTCTTCACGTCGACGGGGTGAACGCGCTCCCGATCACCGGCTTGCTGACGTTTCTGGTCGGCGTCGTCATCGCGTATCAGGGCGCGGAGCAGTTACGCAAGTTCGGAACGAACATTTTCATCGTCGATCTGGTGGGCATTTCGCTGTTACGCGAAATCGCGCCGCTGATCGTCGCGATTCTCATCGCCGGCCGGTCGGGATCGGCCTATGCGGCGGAGATCGGCACGATGAAGGTGACAGAAGAACTGGATGCCGTGCGAACGCTTGGGATCTCGCCGATGGCGTTGCTCGTGCTCCCGCGCACGCTGGCGCTGATGATCGCCGTGCCGTTGCTCACGGTCTATGCCGATGTGCTGGGTGTGTTCGGCGGGATGCTCATCGCGTCGGGCCAGTTGAATGTCAGCTTTACGGAATTCGTGTCCCGCTTTCAGGAAGCCGTGGCCGTGCGGCACTTCTTGATCGGCATCGGGAAGGCGCCGTTCTTCGCCATGCTGATCGCCCTGGTCGGATGTTATCAGGGGTTTCAGATCCGCGGCGGAGTGGACGACGTCGGTCGCCATACGACGATCAGCGTGGTGCAGGGGATTTTTCTGGTCATTGTGTTCGACGCGATTTGCTCGATCCTTCTGAACTGGTGGGATCTGTGACCGGAAGCGGAGCGAAGCGAGAAGGTGCGCTCGGATGTCGCTAGTCTCAACGAATGCACCGCCGGTCATTGAGGTAGCGCATGTCGCTACCCGTTTCGGGCAGGCGGTCGTGCACAGGGATGTCAGTTTGACGGTGTTGCGCGGGGAAGTCTTTGCGATTGCGGGCGGCAACGGCTGCGGGAAATCGACGCTGCTCCGTGAAATTGTCGGACTGCTGACCCCTTCTTCCGGATCGATCCGGATCTTCGGCCTGGACAGCCGCTCGCTGGAGGAATATGACGGCCGGCCGGTTCACCGGCGGTTCGGCGTGATGTTTCAGCACGGAGCGCTGTTCAGTTCGCTGACGCTGGCGGAAAACGTCGCGGTCCCCTTGCGTGAACACACGGCATTGAGTCCGCGCCTGATCCGTGACATTGTGGTCGCCAAGATCGCGATGGTGGGGCTGCCGCCGGACAGTGCGTCGAGATATCCCAACGAACTGAGCGGCGGGATGCGGCGGAGGGCCGCGCTGGCCCGGGCGATCGTCATGGATCCGGAACTGCTGTTTCTCGACGAACCGACGGCCGGCCTGGATCCGATCATCGCGGCGGGATTCGACGACCTGGTGCTGTCTCTGAAAAGTCTTCTGGGGTTGACGGTGGTGATGGTGACGCACGATCTGGACTCATTGTGGCGGATCACCAGCCGGGTGGCGGTGTTGGGCAACGGGACGGTGTTGGGGGTGGGCACGATGCAGGAATTGTCGCAGTCCGAGGATCCTGTGATCCGAGAGTATTTCCATGGTCCGCGAGGGCGGGCGGCGACCGAGCAGGCCTCCTGGAACAGCCGCGGCGGAGCGGCATCGGCCGATCGTCCCGGAGCATAAGGGAAGGACGTATGGAACCGAAAGTGAACTATGTCGTGGTGGGCGCCTTTGTGCTGCTGCTCGGCGCAGCCCTGCTTATAGGCGTGCTCTGGCTGGGGAAAACGGACTATCGGGGCGTCTATGACCGGTATGAAGCCTCGATGCGGGAGTCGGTCGCGGGGCTGAGTGTGGATTCGACCGTCAAGTATCGCGGCGTGGACGTGGGGCGGGTGAAAGCGATCGCCTTGAATCAGAGCAATCCCGAAGAAGTGCTGCTGACGCTGGATATCGTGCGCGGCACGCCGATCAAGACCGATACGATCGCCGTTCTTGAAACCCAGGGTCTCACTGGGCTGGCCACCATCAACTTAACCGGGGGCAGCCGGGATGCGCCGCCGTTACAGGCGTTGCCGGGGCAGGAGTATCCGGTCATCAGAACGGGCCCGTCGCTGTTTTTCCGGCTCGACGAGGCGATCTCGCGGCTGTTGTCGGAAAAGGGGCTGACCAAGCTGCTCACGGATATGGACACGGTGGCAAAAGGGGCTGCGGAGATCCTGGATGAAGAGAATCGCACGGCGTTGAAACGGACGATCAAGGATCTTGCCGATGTGGCGCAGACGGTGGCGGCGCATAAGGCGCAGATGGAGCAGGGGTTGAACGGTGCCGCCCTGAGCGCCGACAATCTGGTGAAGGTCACCACTTCGCTCAATGAGCAGGTGCCAGTGTTGCTTACGCGCATCAATAAAAGCGCCGATGCCCTGCGGACGTTGACGGATGAGCTGGCGAAGACCAGCAAAGCTGTCGGCTCGGTCGTTAATGACACCAGGCCGGAGTTGGAGCAGTTCTCCCGGCAGACGTTGCCGGAAACCGGCCTGCTGGTGACGGAACTCCGGCAGCTGGCCGGGACGTTGACTCGGGTGGCCCGGGATCTCGAACGTGAGCCGAATGCGCTGGTGTTCGGCCGTCCGCCTTCCCGGCGGGGGCCGGGGGAGTAGGGAGCGTAATGATGAAGTGGGGAATCGCACGAACAGCGGCGGTGGTGATGCTGGCAACGGCGGGCGGATGCCTCTCGCCTCGCGGGGACGCACCGCCCATGCATACCTATCAGTTGAGCCTTGATACGGCGTCGGGAGAAGGGCGTCCGGCCGATGTCACCGGTTCCGTACTCCTGGTCGGCCAGCCGCAACCTCATCCGGGCTTTGAGTCGCCGCGGATGGTCTATCTCAAGCGGCCGTATGAGCTGGAGTTCTACGCGACGAATCAATGGACCGACTCGCCCGCACGTTTGTTCGCGCCGCTGTTGGTGCAGTCGTTGAGCCAGACCGGAACCTGGCGCGCCGTGGTTGCGTTGCCGGGGTCGGTGCGCGGCGATTACCGGCTGGATTCGTCGGGATTCATCGTGCAACAGGAATTTCTCCGGCAGCCGAGCCTGGTGCGGATGGCCCTCCGCGGCCAGTTAGTCGATCTGAAAGAGTCCCGGGTCGTCAGCACGAAACTGTTCGAGGTGGAGGAGCCGGCTCCGAGCGAGGATGCCTACGGGGGGGTGCTGGCGTCGAACCGGGCGGCGGCGGCGATGCTGGCGCAGATCACGTCGTGGCTCCAGAGTTGCGCGCGGCATGCGCCGGAGTGCAACCGGTAAGCGAACAGTGCGGCCCGAGCAAAGGAAGGTAAGGAGATCATGACGGTTTTCCGCAAACAGATGGCCGGAGCGGCGATGATCGGCTGGTGGCTGGCAGCGGCCGTTTCGGGAGCGGCGGCGGGCGAGCCGGATCTTGCCAGGGGAAAACAGGTCTATGAGAAATATTGTCTGGCCTGCCATGGCCCGCAGGGGCGGGGGGATGGCGCAACCCAATTCGATCCGCCGGTGGCCGACCTGACATCGAGTGATGTGCTGATGAAGCCGGACTCCCGGCTCCTCAAGAGCATCCATGACGGCCGGACGAACACGGCGATGGATGCGTGGAAAACAACGCTGTCGGATGAGGCGATTCGTGCCGTGCTGGCCTATATTCTGACGTTTCCCCGATGAGGACGGCATGATCGACGGCATGGCGGTTGTGTCATGAGAGCCTCGTGGAAAACCGGGTTGAGTTTCGGATTGACGTCCGGGGTGATTACCACACTGGGACTGATGGTAGGGTTGAATTCCGGGACGCATTCACGCCCTGTCGTGATCGGTGGAATTTTGACGATTGCCATCGCCGACGCGATGTCGGATGCGCTCGGCATCCATGTGTCGGAAGAGTCGAAAAACAACAGTCCGGCTTTGCAGATCTGGGAAGCGACCGGGGCCACATTTCTGGCGAAATTCGTGATCGCGCTGACGTTTCTCGTTCCGGTGTTGCTGGTGCCGCTCGATCGCGCGATTCCCCTCAGCGTGCTCTGGGGCCTGCTCCTGCTGGCCGGGCTCAGTTTCTTCATCGCCAGGGCGCAGGCCATCGCGCCATGGAAAGTCATCGGCGAGCATCTTGTCATCGCGCTCTGTGTGGTCGCCCTGACGCATGCGGTCGGGGATTGGGTTGCGTCGTATGTGGCGGACGGGGGGCCGTGATGGGAACAGCCGATGAAATTGCGTGCGATTCCACCTATGAGCATCTGCTGATGCTCTGGACTTCCGGTGTGCGCGATTACCATACGATGCTCTCCGACTATCTGACGGCCCACTCCATTTTCGTGGCGGTGATCGGTTTGATCGTGTCTCGGGAAGCACTCCCGCTCTCGTTCACGGTTCTGATCGTCCTGCTGTGCGCATTCGGCGTGCTCATGTGCCTGCAGATGGCGATCGTGCTGGGACGGTTGTCGGGTCAGAATGCCTTATGGGAGTGGCGGTTGAGGAGCGTCGAGCAGGCGCCGGACTGGCAGAAGCCGAAACTGATCACGAGCCTGTATCAGCTCCATGAGACCAGGCAGTCGCTCGAGGATCCGCGGAACGTGCCGCCGGTCTTTCTGCCGAATTGGGCGTTTCGGCAGCACCGCCAGTGGTGGGCGCATCGCGCCGTCAGCTTCCCCTGGTTTTTCGGATCGGTGTACGGAGTCTTCTTTGTCTGGGCGGCGACACAGGTGATCCGGCTGATTGCAGGCGGTTCGCCATAATGGAAGAGCTGAGGGAGGACCTATGTGGAAACTCCGGGTAATTGGCGTGATGTTCGCGGCGGTGTTGTCGTCCCTGCATGTCCTGCCGGGAGACAGCATCGGTCAGCAACTTCCGTCTGATCCGCACCATCGTGTCGTGATGCATCTGAACTCCGGCGACGAGAAGGTCCAGCGGGGGGCGTTGAACAATATCCGCCATCTCTATCAGGAAGTGGGCCGCGAGCATCTTCAAGTGGAGTTGGTCGTGCACGGAGCGGGGCTGGCCCTGCTCATCAAGGGCACGACCGGGTTCGGTTCCGAGTTGGCGCAATTGAAAAACGAGTACGGCGTACAGGTCACGGCTTGTTCCAACACCATGAAAGCCATGAACGTGACACGCGAGCAGCTGCTCGACGAGGTCGGCGATACGGTTCCGGCGATGGTGCGGTTGATGGAGCGGCAGGAACAGGGGTGGGCCTATATCAAGCCGTGAACCGTGCAGCATAACAGGTGGAATGCAGAGGCTCACATCAGGAGGAGAGACGACGATGGAATCGAAACCGAAAGTCTATCTGTACCACACGGCCGTGCGATGGACGGAGGAGCGCAAAGGGGTGATCTCCTGCGCGGGCAAACCCGATGTCGAGGTGGCGACGCCGCCGGAGTTCAAAGGGCATGACGGGATCTGGTCGCCGGAGGATCTCTTTGTGGCGTCGGCCAATATCTGTTTGATGACGACGTTTCTCGCCGTCGCCGGGCGGGCCGGCTTGGCGTTTACATCGTACGAAAGTTCGGCCGAGGGACGGCTTGAACTGGTGGAGGGAAAATTTCAATTTACCGAGATCACGTTGAAGCCGGTGATTACGCTCCCTGCCGGCGGGGACGCGGCCAAGGCCAAGGAACTGATCGAGAAGGCCGAAGCGAACTGCCTGATTTCCAATTCGATGAAGGCACATGTGACGCTAGTTCCAACCATCCGATAGAAATTCCTGTGGGGCATTCTGGGACCATCACTTAGAATGCCCTGGGGAGTTCCTCTCCAATCAACGCCGTACAGCAGAGCCTTGTGTGTCTGTAAACCTCTAAGCCGCTGAAAACAGAGTTGAATGTTGGTTTTGTAATTGGGCCTTGCATGGCACATCGCTGGCAATACTGACTTTGCAGAAAGAAGAGGTGTGTATGCGTGTGATCGGAATCGTGGTCAGTATTCTGATCGGACTGATCTCTGTCGGTTTCGGGGGCGGCGGGCTCAAAGATCTGCCGGCTGCGTCGGGGAAGCAAGCTGATGCGGTGACCGGCCGGGAAATTTATTCCAATACCTGCATTCGCTGCCACGGGATCGACGGCAAGGGAGCCCTGGGATTGCAACTCGTGCCGAAGCCTGCCGATTTGACGTCGCCTGGGATCCAGGGCCGGTTGGATGCGAGTCTCTTTAAACGGATTCACGACGGAAAGCCCAATACTGCGATGGGGGCGTGGAGCGCGGCGTTGTCCGACGACGAAATCTGGGACGTCTTGGCCTATGTCCGGACATTCCGGCAGGAGTAATCGATTTGAAAAACGGACGAATCCCTTTCAGATTCCCTGTCTCTCAATAATTGAGACTGTGAGTCAGCTTACCTCTCAGACAAGGAGGTGCCATTGTGATCTGTAATGTCGGAGGAATAGAGCGGCCTGTTCGTATCGTCGTTGGCATCGGGGCGCTGGGCATCGGGGCTTTTGGCGGATTGCCGCCGGTGGGTACCGGGATAGCCCTGTTGGTCGGGACAATTGCTCTGGTCACAGGTGCGATCGGATATTGTCCCCTGTGGACAGTGTTCGGGATCAATACCTGTCCGGTCGCTCCAGGCAAGAAGGGATAGGGAGTAATCGATGCGTTCACGTGTGGTGAGTAGCCTGCTTGTGGCGGGTGTCTTGGCTGGATGGGCTGGATGTACTCCGACACCGAAAGTCGATCCGCCGCTTCACGCCGGGGAGAGGAAAGCGGGCTTAACCGCTGCCGACGTGTTGTTTGCACCGCCGTATCCGGAGCAAATACCGGGCGACCAGCGGGGTGAGCAAATCCGCCTGGGGTACAAGATCGTGGTCGATACGCAGGAGTATGGCAGGCCCTATGCGGGCAACCGGTTGAATTGTACGAACTGTCACCTTGATGCCGGAATGAATCCGAATACCGCTTCCTTTGTCGGCATCAGCCGGTTGTATCCGGAATATCGGGCGCGGGCTGATCGGAAGATGACGTTGGCGGATCGCATCAACGAATGTTTCGAACGCAGCATGAACGGCAAGGCGGCTCCACCCGATAGTTCGAAGTTGCAAGCCGTCGTCGCCTACATCGATTGGCTCTCGGAAAATGTGCCGCCGGGCAGCGCCGTTCCGTGGCGCGGTATTCCGCGGGTCGCTTCCAGCCGCACTCCGGATCCTGTAAACGGAAAAAAGATCTTTGCCGCGAAATGCGTGTTTTGCCATGGCGCGGACGGGCAGGGGACGATGGCCGCCCCGCCGCTCTGGGGACCGCACTCGTACAACATTGCAGCAGGGATGGCTCGCGTGAGCGTCGCGGCGTCGTTCATCAAATCCAACATGCCGAGGGGTTGGGGGTGGACCTTGACCGACGATGAGGCCTATGACGTGGCGACCTATATGAACAGCCAGCCGCGTCCGGACTTTCCCGGCAAAGAGCAGGATTGGCCGAAGGGCGGCAAACCGGCGGATACACCCTACTAGGAGCGCCTGATGGCCTCGCACTCTCCGGTCGAACCAGTGCTTCCCTGGTGGGCCGGTGGTCTCGGAATCGGTCTGGTGCTGATCGTGGCTGTCGGGTTGGTGCAACCGATCGGAGTATCCACCCAATATGTCGCATTAGACGGCGTGCTGCTGTATCGCGTCCTTCCCGAGGTGGCCGCGCAGACACCCTATCTGCAGGAAACAACCGGAGAATGGACCCTGGCCACCTACGAAATTTGTTTGTGGCGGGAATCCCGCTCGGGGCCTTTCTCTCAGCCCTGGCGACCGGTCGATTTACGACCAGGCTCGTGCCGGACGAATGGAATCGCCGTTTCGGATCAGGACCAGGCCTGCGGCTGGTGTGGGCATTCATCGGCGGTTTCCTTCTGCTCTTCGGAGCCCGATTTGGGGGCGGATGCACATCCGGCCATATGATCAGCGGGGTTTCGCAGTTGGCGGTGAGTTCGATCGTATTTTCCGTGACGCTCTTTGCCAGCGCCATCGTCACGGCGCGGTGGCTCTACTCGAACGGGAGACGCGGATGAAGCTGTTGTTGGGATTAGTGTTGGGTGCGGCGTTCGGCGCCATGCTTCAGCTGTCCGGCGCATCCAGCCACACGAAGATCACCAATACGCTCCGGTTGAAAGATCTGACGGTCATGAAGGTGATTCTGACGGCGATCGGCGTCGGATTGATCGGCGTGCATATGTTGGATGCGGCCGGCTGGGCTCATATGAAAGTCAAAGACCTCTATCTGCCCGGCATGGCGTTGGCCGGAGGAATCTTCGGAGTAGGCTTTGCGGTGACCGGCTATTGTCCCGGCACGGCCCTGGCTGCCGCAGCCGAAGGGAAACCGGATGCGTGGGCCACGGTCCTCGGCGGGCTCGTCGGTGCGCTCGTCTTTGCATTCATGTTTCCCGAGCTCGAGGGATATTTGCTTTCGATGGGTCAGTTCGGTCCGGTCACGGTACAGGGCTTTCTGGGCATGCAAGGAATCTGGCTCGCCGCGCCGCTGGCTGCGGGCTGTCTGTATCTTGCATGGCGGTTGCCCGGAGCGGGAGGGACACGATGACACTGACGGTCTCCTACCATGGCGGCATGCGGCACGATATCGTGAGTGGGAAGCATCGCATTATTACAGACCAGCCGGCCGAAGACGGCGGGCAGGATGCGGGGATGAGTCCGGTTGAATTGTTCGTCGGCTCGGTCGCCAGTTGCGTCGGATACTTTGTCGGGCAGTTCTGCGCCCGGCATCATATTTCACGCGAAGGCCTTGCGGTCGATGCCGAATGGGAAATGGCCGAAGGCCCTCATCGCGTGGGGAAGATTGCTCTGGCAATCAGGCTGCCGCACCGGCTCACGCCGGAGATGAAGGAGCGGTTGTTGAAAGTTGCGCACGGGTGCACGGTGCACCAGTCTCTCTCGGGCTCGCCGGCGGTCAGTATCCAGCTCAATCCTCATACCACGGGAGCGCACCCATGAGTGACTCCGGCGCATTGTCCCGCCGCACGTGCTTCCAGCGGATCGCGTTTCTGCTCGGCGGTCTTGCCCTATGGCGACGGGTACAACCGGCGCAGGCTGAACCGGCTGGCGTGGTCGAGACCGGCCCCCAGACCGTGCGGGTCATGCGACCCTACGATGCAGAAACCCCGGTGCGAGAATTTGCCTCGTACCTGACTCCCAATCATCGATTTTTTGTAAGAAGTCATTTCGGCCCGCCTGAAGCGGCGCTGATTGCCGAGGCCGACTGGCGGCTCCGTGTGGGGGGACTGATCGAGCATCCGCTGGAGTTGACGCTCAAGGACCTCAAACAGTTTGAACGGATCACGATCACGGCGGTGGTGCAATGCAGTGGCAATGGCCGCGCGTTTCATCGTCCGAAAGTGCCGGGCGTGCAGTGGGAGCGGGGCGCGGTCGGGAACGCCCAATGGACGGGGGTGCGGTTGCGGGACCTGTTGGCGAAAGCCGGTGTGCGTCCTGCTGCGAAGCACGTGCAACTCCAGGGCGCCGATCGCCCGGTGGTCACGTCCGTGCCATTGTTCACCCGCAGCATTCCATTAGAGAAAGCGGTTCATCCGGACACGATCCTCGCGTACGAAATGAACGGGCGGCCCCTGCCGCTGTTGCACGGCGCACCGTTGCGGGTGATTACGCCAGGCTGGATGGCTGATTCCTGTATCAAGTGGCTGACCGACATCACTGTGCAGGCGGACGAGGCCAAGGGCTATTACATGCAGACGGCCTATCGCGTGCCGGTCACGGCCATTCAGCCGAATTCCGGTCTGCCGGGGACCTCGATGGTTCCGGTGGAAGCGATGGTCCTGAAATCGCTGATCGCCTCGCCCGGCAACGGTGATGAGGTCGGGCGCGGGCCGGTGACCGTGCAGGGCGTAGCCTGGAGCGGGGAATCGGCGATTACGACGGTGGAATTGTCCTTTGACGAAGGCAGGACCTGGGAGCAGGCGAGGCTGGTCGGAGAGGATGAGCCCTACGCCTGGCGGCAATGGCAGTTTCTCTGGAAACCGAAGGCGGCCGGCTCCGCCAGCATACTGTGTCGTGCAACGGATTCGGCGGGCCAGGTTCAGCCGCAGACGACGGCCTGGAACCCAAGCGGGTTTTTATGGAACGGGTGGGACCGCGTGACTGTGACGGTGCAGGCCTGATGATGTTCAGTCGTATGTTGATCAGCGTGATTGTGTTGGGCGTGGCCGGGGGCGCGGCCATGACCGGAGCGCAGGAGGAGGATGTCGTGGCGGCCCTGGCACCGCGGGCGGAAACATTGATTCTCGCACGCTGTTCCGTCTGTCATACGCCGGACCTTGTCGCGCAGCAGCGGCTGCCGAAAGACCGATGGGAGGCGACGGTCCAGAAGATGCGGCATTGGGGCGCCGAGATCACGGAGGAAGAGGCGGGGCTGCTCGTGCGGTTTCTGTCCGCCCGCTATCACCCAGGCGCGCCGGATCAACTGCCGCCGCTGGACAGCGAGTTGCGGAAGGCAGAGCCGTTGACGCAGGAGCCGGCAGCCGAGGGGCCGCTCGTCGGCGTGGCCGTGCGGGGAGCGGGTATTTTTGAACACAATTGCCAGGCATGCCACGGAACCGGGGCTACCGGCGGGTTCGGACCCAAACTCGCAAAGAATCCGATACTGAAACACGAAGACCTGTTCTGGGAAACGGTGCTGCACGGGCGCGGGCCGATGCCGGCCTGGGGTGCCGCGCTCAGCCATCAGGACATTGCCGACATTCACGCCTGGTTGTTGACGAAATAAGAAGGTACGCAGTTCAACGCAACGGAAAGGAGCGGTCATGAATGTGAGAAGGAACGTGATGCTTGGAGGGGCGCTGCTGACGCTAGTGGGATTGATGTCCACTCCGAAGCTGTTGTTCGGAAGCGACCAGCCCCGGGCGAAAGAATTGATTCAGCAGGCCTGCGTCCAATGCCATCGGCTGGAAGGGCAAGCCGACTCGCGATTCAACCTGCGCGCCCCGGATCTGATCTGGGCCGGGAGCAAGTACAACCGGCCCTGGTTGATCCGCTGGCTGACCGGGAAGGAAGCGCCGCTCTATGTGAAAGGCTATCGCTGGGATCTCAGCGAAGGAGCCGTGAAGCATCCGGTCGTGACGGAGTCAGAGGCGAATGCCATTGCCGATTACTTTGACAAGCACAACAAGGATCCGCGGGTGACAGTCGGCGCGTATGACGTGACGAAGGTCACCAAGTTTGAAGCCGCGTTCGGCGGGATGGCCTATAAGGCGCATGCCTGTCTCGGTTGCCACACGGTCGAGGAAAACGGAAAACTCATCGGCGGGCAGCAGAGCGCGGCGCTGGAAAAATCCGGTCAACGCTATAACATGGACTGGCTGTTCCGGTTCGGATTGAACCCGCAGGATTTCGTGCCGCACAGCGGCGAGTTCCTCGCCGATGCGACCGAGCCGCAGTTACGTGCCGTGCTCGGATACCTGGCGACGCAGGGCGTGCCGGACTTTAAATATTACGAGCCCTGGACGGCTCCCGAATTCGGGAAGGCCAGCGTCGGGCGCGGAAAAGTCATCTACAAGGAGTATTGCATGCAGTGCCACGGGGCGACCGGGAAGGGCGATGGGCCGGCCGCGGCGACGCTGGAGCCGAAACCGGCGATTCATGCCAACATCAATTTCAGCGAGGTGCCGACGGAATATCTCTACAACATGATCAATCACGGGGGGGCGGCGATGGGCAAGTCTGCCAATATGCCGTACTGGGGATTGACCATCGGGCAGCAGGGCGTCGCGGACGTCATGGTCTATCTGAAGGCCACGTTCAAGGGACCGAAGTAGACATTCACGTATGAGCTGCGTTCGTCGCTCGCCACATGCGAGCGACGAACGGCGCATAAGAAGAGGTTACGGTGGCGACGTTTATTATTTCCGGCAGTCGGGGCACAGATGATCCCACGATGGCGACACTCCCGTTCGTCGCCGCCAAAGCAGCCAAAGAGCAGGGACACGATGTCGTCCTCTGGCTCTGGAACGAAGCTGTCACGCTGGGACGGAAGGGCACGGCCGATCATGTCCATGGCGTGAATCTGACTCCGCTAAAAGACTTGCTTGCCGGGGTGCAAGCTGCAAATATTCCTATATGGGTCTGCGGCGCCTGCGCGGTGGCCAGGCAGATCGGCGGAGCGGATCTGGTGGCCGGCGCGTCCATTAAAGGCATGCCGGACTATATCAAGGCCGTGGCCGAACGAGACCGGAACGTGGTGTTTTAGTTCGGGGGATTGTTTCTAACGCGGGGGGGCATGATGGCTGCTGAAGGCGAGTCGACCGGCAAATCGAAGCAGAAAAAAGAGAATCGAGTCGGGCGCGATGCCGGGGCGGTGGACAACGACGGCGAGTTCTTGGCCGACGACCTGGAGACGATTCCCACCGCCGTTCCGAAACTCGGCGACGGCTATCGGCAGCGACAGTCCGGAACCGGTGATCAGCTCGCCTATGCGATCGGGGTCGCTGGGCATACGTTGACGGATGAGGATCTGGGCCGGATCAACACCAGAAGAGGTCTGCTGACACTGCTCAAGCGGAAAGAAGTGGATGTGGAGGAAGTGCGCAAGACCTTGCTGTACGAGCAGGAGTTGCGGGCGCTTCAGGTCGAACTCGTCCGGTTGCAGCGGTGGGTCCAGGAGAGCGGGCAGCGGATCGCCATTCTGGTCGAAGGACGTGACGCCGCCGGCAAGGGCGGCACGATCCGCCGCTTCACCGAACATCTGAATCCCCGCGCCATGCGGGTCGTCGCGCTGCCCAAGCCCACGGATGAAGAGCGGGGGCAGTGGTATTTTCAGCGGTACATCCGGCAATTGCCGAACAAGGGCGAAATCGTGTTCTTCGATCGCAGCTGGTACAACCGGGCCGTGGTCGAGCCGGTGATGGGGTTCTGCAGCAAGAAGGACCACCAGCGCTTCCTCCAGCAGGTGACCGAGTTCGAGCATATGCTCTATGAAGACGGCGTGACGATCATCAAGTTCTGGTTCTCGATTTCCAAGGAGGAGCAGGCGAAACGGTTTGAGGCACGCCGGCAGAATCCGCTGAAACAGTGGAAGCTGAGTCCGGTCGATGAAAAAGCGCAGGAGCTGTGGGATTCGTATACCCGCTACAAAGAGGAAATGTTCAGCAAGACCCATGCGACCTTCAGCCCCTGGATCATCGTGAAAGCCAACGATAAACAGTCGGCGCGATTGGAGAGCCTGCGCTATGTCCTGAATCTGCTGCCGTACAAGGGCAAGGACCAGGCGCAGATCCGTCTGACGCCGGACCCGAATATCATCACCCGTTTCCATCGCAAGATGGTCGAGCTGGATTTCTAGCAACTGGAAAGAAGCGGATTATGCGAAACCATCGTGGGCTGACAGTCCTTGTCGCGGTTGGCGTGCTGAGCGCATCGGCCTTGTGGGCGGCGGAGCGCCACATGATGCAGCCGCGGGTGCCGGCCGACAAGCTGGCCGAAGCGCGCGTGTTGGTGAGCCCATTGCCGGAATCCGCAGAGACGGCGGAGAAGGGGAAAACCCTCTATCACGGCAAAGGGACCTGCTTCAATTGCCACGGCAAAGACGGGTCGGGCAACGGCGTGGCGGCGGTCGGACTCGATCCCTCCCCCCGCAATTTTCAGCACCATGGATTCTGGCGCCATCGGACGGAAGGTGAGATCTTCTGGGTGATCAAGCATGGTTCGCCCGGCACCGCGATGATCGGGTTCGGCGATCAACTCAGCGACGAAGAGATCTGGTCGATCATCCAGTATGAGCGCGGTTTTGCCGGAGACCATGGCCACGGAATGATGGGGCACGGCGAAGGTATGGGGTCCGGGATGGGACCAGGCGGGATGGGGGGCATGGGGCATCGTGGGCCAAGAGGCATGATGGGTGAATGCGAAGGCGAAGCCTGCGGCCGGTAGAACAGAGATCACCTGTGTAATTGCAGCGGTTCCCCTCCTCCTGATCCCCATCCTTGCGCTCATACAGCGACTGTAAATAAGCCTGCTCAGACCGATTTCCCAAATCCAGGGCACTGGTGCCTTTTGCATCAGGCTCCTTTCTCCTCCAGACCTGGAATGCCCCAGGCGGCTTCTACTTTCCTCCTCCCGGATTTGTAAGCCCTCATCAATCCAACGCAATTGATCATCGCTCAGCTTGACGATCTGGCATGAACCTGGCTTTTCGATTGGTGAAGAACACTTTCAGCAGGGAGGAATTGCCATGGATACCCACGAGACACGTTGTTCATCGCAAGCCATCGCGCTGGCCTTTCTTGGCGGGGCGATTGCCGGAGCCGTCGCCGGGATTCTGCTCGCGCCCAAGTCGGGGGAGGAAACCAGGCGGGAGTTGCGCGGATATGCAAGGAAGGCGGAGGAAGAGGTGATCGAGAAGGCCAAGGAGGCGCGCGCCGCGCTCGATGACATGATCGAGCGGGGGAAGCACTACATGGATGAGCGCCGGGCCGATGTCGAGGCGGTCGTTCATGCCGGCAAAGAAGCGATGAAAGAGCGCATGGACAAGTGCTGTAGCTAAGGAGCGCCTGTGCTGTCGATTCGTTTCCATGGCCGGGGCGGGCAGGGCGCGAAAACCGCGAGCCGTATCGTGGGGACGGCGGCGTTTCTCGAAGGCTATCACGCGCAGGATTCGCCTGTGTACGGGGCGGAGCGGCGAGGCGCCCCGGTTGCCGCGTTCACGCGCATCGACCACAGTCCGATCCACGAACGGGGCGTAATCGCCCGACCTGATCTGGTGGTGATTGCGGATGCTTCGCTGATACGCGATCCGGCCGCCCGTGTGGCGGACGGGGTCGATGAGCGGACGGTTGTGTTCGTCAATTCCTCCCTGAGTCCCGATCAGGTCAGTGTACAGGCGGCGCTTCCTGGCCGGCTGACGGCGCTGGATCTCACCGGTATTGCGCTGCGCGAGTTCGGCAAGCGCGGGGCGATCAGTGCCTTGCTGGGGGCGGTGGCCGGACGGTTGAGCGGATTGCATCGGGACTCGATTAGGGACGCAGTGGCACGGGAGTTGGCGGATCTCGGGTTGTCTTCTGCGGTTATTGAGCGCAATCAGGCGGTTGCTCTGGATTGTTTTGACCAGGTGCCGGTGGTGTCCGTCGAACCGGGGGGGCCTCGGCCCGCGCCGCCCGTTCAATTGCACCGCCCGACCTATGATGCGCCCACGAAAGGCACGGCAAGTATCACCGTGGGGCCGAATTCCGGCCTGCGATCCATGAGCGGGTGGCGGACGTTCCGCCCGGTGTTGCGTCCCGATCTGTGCAACGGCTGCTGGCTCTGTTTTGCGAATTGTCCGGAGGGAGCCATCACGATCAAGCCCGACGGGAAGCCGGCGGTGTACTACCCGCATTGCAAAGGGTGTCTGGATTGCGTGGAAGTCTGTCCGACCGACGCGATGACCGTTGAGCGGGAGCCGCAGGGAGTGCAGCCATGACCGCCGAGATGATGACCGGCAATCTGGCGGCGGCCTGGGGGGCGCGACTGGCCGATGTGGATTATGTGCCGGCGTTTCCGATCACTCCGCAGACGGAGATCGTCGAGACGCTCGCCAAGTGGTGCGGGAGCGGTTCGCTGAATGCCCGGTTCGTCACGCTCGATTCTGAGCATTCGATGATGACCGCGGCAGGCGCGGCGGCCGCGACCGGGGCGCGTGTCTTCACCGCCACGTCGAGCCAGGGGCTGCTGCATGCGTTCGAAGTGCTGTATACCGTGGCCGGCTGGCGGGTGCCGTTGGTGCTGGTAAATGTCTCGCGCGCCCTTGCGTCGCCGATCACGCTGGAGCCGGACCACAACGATGTGCTGGCCGCGCGGGATTGCGGGTTTCTTCAGCTGCATGCGGAGACCTGCCAGGAAGTCGTCGACTCGATTCTCCTGGCCTACCGGATTGCTGAAGATGCGAGGGTCTGCCTGCCGGTGATGGTGAACCTCGACGGATTTGTGCTCTCGTTTACCCGTGAGCCGGTGACGCTTCCCGATCCGGAAGTGGTGAAGCAATTTCTGCCGCCCTTTCGCCCGGCCCATCTGGGCTTCACGGCCTCGGCGCCGCGGTCGCTCGGCACGGCGGTCTTCGGCGGCGCGACCTACAGCTACTTCCGGCACCAGCTCCATCTCGCGTCGCTCAACGGTCTCCGCGTGTACGAAGAAGCGGCGGCCGATTTCGAGCGGCTCTTCGGCCGCCGGTACGATCCGGTCGAACAATACCGCATGGACGATGCCGAGGATGTGCTGGTCATGACCAATGCGTTTGCCAGCAAAGGCAAGGCGGCGGTGGATGCGGCGAGAGCGCAGGGGCGGCGGGTGGGATTGCTGCGTCTGCGCATGATTCGCCCCTGGCCGGCTGAGACAATTCAGCACGCCTTGCAGGGCCGGCGGGCCGTGGCCGTGGTCGATCAGAACCTCTCGCCGGGCCAGGGCGGTATTCTCTTTCAGGAAATCGCGGCCTGCCTGTATCACGAAGCCTTGCGGCCCCGGGCGCTCTGCTCATTCATCGGCGGGCTGGGGGGAAAAAATCTGTCGGAGGGGGAGTTTCAGGCGATCTTCGAGCAGACGGCGGACGCGGGAGTCCGGGGCACGGGCATCGGGCCGGTGCTGTTGTTTACCGAGTCCGAGCATCGTGAAGTGGAACAGTTGCAATTCCTCGCCCATGAACTCAAAACGGGCCGGTGATGGACCGATGACCTGGGAACCGCAGATCTTCAAGACGCTGCATCAGATTCCCCGCGAGGAGCATGTCTTCCCGGGCACGCCGCTCTGTGCCGGGTGCGGGGGGCTGGAGTCGTTGCGGCTGGCTGCAAAAGTGCTGGGGAGCCGCGTGGTCTATGTCGATGCCGCGGGCTGCATGACCAACCTGGCCGCATTCCCGTTCACGCCGCTCGATGCCTCGTGGCTCTACACCACGATGGGGTCGGCGCCGGCCGGTGCCCAGGGAGTGCGCGATGCGCTGGATGTCCTGATTGCCAAAGGACGGGTGCCGAAAGAAGAAGACGTGCAGGTCGTGGTGCTGGGCGGAGACGGCTCCACCTATGACATGGCCCTCTCCTCGACGTCCGGGGCCATCACCAGACAGCTCGACTTCTATTACTTCTGCTACGACAACGAAGCCTACGGCAATACCGGTGTCCAGCTCAGTCCCGCGACCCCCTACGGCGCGCGCACGACGACCTCGCCCTGCGCCGTGCAGCATCCGGCCGGCACGACGCAGGAGAAGAAAGACATCTTCGAAATCTGGCGGGCGCACAGGCCTCCGTACATGGCGACGGTATCGCCGCGCTTTCCGCTCGATCTGGAGGAAAAGTTTGCGCGCGCGGCGGCCTATAAAGGACCGAAACTCTTCCTGGCCTTCGCCGCCTGTCCGACCGGCTGGCTCTTCGATCCGGCCCAGACGCCGGACGTGGCGCGGCTGGCGGTGGAGTGCGGCCTCTGGCCGCTCAAGGAGGCGGTCAACGGCGTGGTCGTGCATACCTACTGGCCGAAGCTGACGCCGGTCGAAGAGTACCTCAAGCTCCAGGGCCGGTTCCGCCATCTGTTTGAACCGGTGGTGCAGACTGAGGCCATCGCCCATATTCAGGAGCGGGTGCATGGCTATTGGGCCAGGGTGAAACGGGAAGAAGGGAATTCCTGATGCGTCCGGCAGGCTCGTCTGAAGAAAGGGTACGGAATGTCTGAGAAGGGAGTGTCGCCAGTCAAGAAAGAGAGCCGGATTGTTTTGAACGGCGCGATGCTGGGCGGGCTCTGCATCCTCCTGTTTGCCGGATGCGCCGTCGGCGAATCGCGCCAGGGCGAGCCACGGTCGAATCCGATTCTGACCTCCGATATCCGGCAGCCCATTCCGCTGCCGGCGGCAGCAGGGAGAGAGCATCGCGCGGTGATGCTGCAACATTTGGAAACGCTGCAAGTCATTATGAACGCGCTGGTCGAGGAGGATTATGAGCTGGCCAGGGGATTAACCGAAACGCATCTGGGGTTCTTTATGCACCGGCAGGCGATGGCGAGTCAGCAGCCGGAGCATTTTCCCCCGGCCTATCATGATCTGGCCATGGCGCATCACGCCGCCGCTGAGGAATTGGCCCGCATCATCCCGACGAAGGATCTCAAGCAGATCCTGCCGCAATTCAATAACGTTCTGAAGGCCTGCGTGGCCTGCCATCTGGAATACAAACTGCGAAGCTCATAAGGAAGGAGCGCATGATGTCCGAACGCACGATCAGCAGCATGTTTGACGAAGACCATGACCGCCTTGACGCGCTCTTCAAATCCTTCCAGACGTTGAAGCGGAAGGATTTCCCCAGGGCCAAGCGCGCGTTCCTCGAGTTCAAGACGGGGATGCGGCGGCATGTGGCGTGGGAGGAGGACGTGATGTTTCCGCTGTGGGAGAAAAAGTCTGGCCAGACCGGCGGCGGGCCGACGATCGTCATGCGGCGCGAACATCAGGAAATCCAGGACTGCCTGGAATCCATCGATCGCAAACTGCAGGCGCAAAATCCGGAGACTGACCATGAGGAGGAGATTCTGCTGGATCTCGTGGATCGGCACTATATGTCGGAGGAAGAGGTCCTCTATCCTGAAATGGATCACCTGATGACTCCGGAAGAGCGCGAGGCCGCAGTGCGCGCCATAGAGAAGATTGCCTGAGGTGCACACAGTGGACAAAGACAGTCTCAAGCACAGCCGGATGGCGATACGAGCGGGGATGGTGGTCGTTCTGCTGGCATTAGGAGGCGGGGGTATTTCGGCGCCTGGCTTGTGGGCGGCTCCCTCATCGTCCGGAAAGCCGGCCGCGCCGGGCAATGCCCTGGCAGGCAGGAGCATCTTTAACGGCAAAGGTGTCTGTTACTACTGTCATGGTGTCGACGGGTATATGGCGAAGCGGCCCGAACTTGCCGCTGATACGGCTGCGTTGATCGCCCGCCTGAATCCGCCGCCGGCTGATCTGCGGAATCCCAACGTGCTCCATTTGAAAAACGACAAGCAGCGCGCGCAAGCCGTTCGCGAAGGTCATCCCGGCACGGGGATGTTTCCCGACACGACCATCACGGATCAGGAACTGGCGGATACACTGGCCTATCTGGCGTTCCTTCGGAAGGAAGGCTCCACGGGGCAGCAATGAAGGTGAAAAGCAAAAGGGAGTCATGCCGATGAACAGATGGTTGATTGGCGCCGTCCTCTCTCTGGTGGTTGTTGAAGCTGCGGGCAACGGGATTGTGAACGGGGCGAACAGCGATGGACGGCAACATGCGGGCATGAATGAATCGAGCGGGAATGTGCCGGTGCGTCCTGCGGGGGACAGTAGCAGAGGCCAGGGACTCTATGATTCCAGCTGTATCGTGTGTCATGGGCCGCAGGCCGCCGGCGGCATAGGTCCCCGGTTGGCAGGCAACCCCGTGCTGTCGAATGAACAGGCGTTCTGGAAGGTCGTGTATGAAGGGCGGCACGTGATGCCGCCGCTGAAAGGCTCGATCACCGAGCAGCAGATGGCCGACATCCAGGCCTGGCTGAAGACGTTGCGGTAAGGACGGTCGAAAAGAAACGGATGTCCGAGTTGCTGTATCGTGTATCGATTCACGTATGAGTGAAAACGTTCAAGTCGTCTGTCCTCATTGCCGGAGCATTAACCGTGTTCCGGAAAGGCGGTTGACCGATCAACCCAATTGCGGCCAGTGTCATGCGCCGCTGTTTACTGGACACCCCATCGCGTTGACGGAGGCAGACTTCAATCTGCATGTGCTGCGCACGGGGATTCCGCTTGTGGTGGATTTCTGGGCATCCTGGTGCGGGCCTTGTATGGCAATGGCCCCCGCCTATGAGAGAGCTGCGACGGTGTTGGAGCCGCACGTACGCCTGGCCAAGGTGAACACGGAAGAGCAGCAGGCGCTGGCGGCAAAATTCGGGATTGCCAGCATTCCCACTCTGGTGATCTTCCGCGGGGGGCGCGAGGTGGCGCGGCAGCCCGGTGCCATGGGGACACAGGATATCGAACGCTGGGTCCGCGGGCATTTATCGAACACTCGATAAGCGACATCCGCTCGGGTATCTATCTGATCAGTGAGACAGAGGATGGTCAGCGTACAACCCTGATTCTCGCATCCGCAATCCTGCAACCTTGTCCCTCTGGTAGCGCGAAGATCGGATTCAGATCGAGTTCGCTGATCTCGGGGATTTCTTCGACGAGACGTGACAGGCGCAAAAGCACATCGCTCAGTGCGGCCGCATCGGCAGCCGGCTTGCTCCGGTAGCCTTGCAGCAATCGAGCGCCTTTGATTCTCGTCACCATCTCGGTCGCATCGCGGTCGGTTAACGGTGCGATGCGGAACTGCACGTCGCCGAGAATCTCGACATGAAATCCTCCGAGGCCGAAGGCGACCAGCGGGCCGAAAAGGGGATCGCGGGTCATGCCGGCCATCACCTCCACGCCGCCCGACAGCATCGGCTGTACCAGCACGCCTTCCATCGCCTCCGGTTGTCCTTCCTGTGCGAGCCGGGCCCTGATCGATTCGAACGCGTTGCGCACGGATTGCGCATCGGCCAGGTTCAGATGTACCCCGCCGATCTCGGTCTTGTGGAGAATCGTATGGGACGCCAGTTTCACCGCCACGGGAAAGCCGATCTCGCCTGCAATCCTGACGGCTTCGTTCGCAGTCGCGGCGATTTCTCCTTGCGCCAGGGGGAGTGTCATCGCTGCGAGGAGCGTACGGGTTTCTTGTGTGGTGAGCCATCCCGGCCCGCGGTTGGATAATGCGCCGGCGCAAATCGCTCTGGCCTGGTCGATGTCGGCATCGGGGTAGCGCGGCGTCTGTCCGGCCGACTCGTGTTGCCAGGTGGTGTAGGTGAGCGCCCGGTTGATGACGCGGGCGGGAATCTCAGGGTGCCGGTAGGTGGGAATGGTTTCTTCACCTACGGAGAAGGTCCGGTCCAGGTCGCCTTCGGCCATCCAGCAGATATAGACCGGTTTCCGTTTTCCGCTGATCCGGCGGGCGGCCTTGATCCCCCGGACGATTCCGGCTGCCACGGGGGGATTGTCTTCTGGTCTGACCGAGACATGCACGATGATGAGCGCATCAAGCGAGTCCGTGGTGAGCATCGTCTCGACGGCCCGCGCATGCTGGTCTTTCGTGGCGAAGCCGATGACATCGACGGGATTTCTCAGCGCGGCGGTCGGCGGAAGAAACGATGCGAGGGCGGATTGTGTTGGGTCTGAGAAGGGCGGCACCGTGAGCCCTTCCGCTGCGCAACTGTCCGCGCAGAGCACACCGGGGCCGCCGGAATTCGTCAGGATGCCGACGCGCCGCCCCTGAGGCATCGGCTGGGCGGAGAGGCCGGTCGCCAGGGCCAGCATGTCATCCAGCGTCTCTGCGCGGATCGCGCCGCACTGTGTGAAGAGCGCGTCAACGGCTGTGTCGTTTGTCGCAAGCGCCGCGGTATGCGAGCCGGCTGCGGATTGTCCGGCCGATGTCCGGCCCGCTTTCAGGACGACGATCGGTTTCTTTTTCCCCACCCGCCCGGCGATGTGTCTGAATCGTCGGGGATCCACGACGGTCTCGAGATACAGCAGGATCACGCCGGTGGATTCATCCTGTTCCCAGTATTCGAGCAGATCGAGGACCGACACATCGACGTGGTTGCCGACGCTGACGAAGCCGGAGAGCCCGAGGTTCAACCGTCTGGCAGCGGTCACGACGGCCAGTCCCAGTCCGCCGCTTTCGGAGGCGATGGACACCCGTCCGGAAGGCGGGATCGCGGGTGTATAGGTGGCGTTCAGCTGCACGTCGGGATGGAGATTCATCAACCCGAAGCAATTCGGTCCGATCAAACGGATTCGATGCCGGCGGATCGCTGCCTGCAGGTGCTGTTCGAGCGCGAGTCCGGAGCCGCCGGTTTCCGCAAAGCCCGCCGTGATGAGGACGACAGCCGGAACGTGCGCGGCGGCACAGTCGTCGATGACTGAGAGTACGAGCGCCGGTGGGACGGCAATGATTGCAAGATCGACAGGGCCTGGTGCAGCCGTCAACGACGGGAACGATTTGAGTCCGGCTATCTCTGCCGCGTGTGGATTGACGGGGAAGATGCTGCCGGAAAAGCGGCTGCCTAGCAGCGCGAGCAGGATGCGATGTCCGATACCGGCCGGGTCCCGCGAGGCGCCGACGACGGCCACCGAACGGGGCTTGAAGAAAGGGGTGAGCGGGGAGCCGGCCCGGGAATGTGGAGATGCAGGTTGAGCAGACACCGCCGCGCTCCCGGGTGGATCGGACCGAGCTAGCTCACGATTTCCGGCCTGGCGACGCTTCTGATATATGACAGCACGTCCACCATCTGCTGATCCGTCAGCTTGCCTCGAAATCCGTGCATCGGACTGAAGAGAACGCCGTTCGAAATCGTGACGAGCAGCTCCCAGTCGGTTTTGCTGCGGGAGGCTTGCGACTGGAGATTGGCCGGCCGGACGATCAGATCCTGACTGTCCGGTCCTTTCCCGTCGAGTTTGTTGCCGTGGCAGCGCAGGCATTG
>OMJA01000094.1 GCA_900299245.1 Nitrospiraceae bacterium
ATAGCGCATGTTGAAGTCCTGCGCCATGCGCACCAGGGTGTCATAGATCGCCGAGTCGCCATGGGGATGGTAGTTACCCATGATCTCGCCGACGATCTTCGCCGACTTGCGATAGGCGCGATTGTGCGCCAGGCCCATTTCGTTCATGCCGAAGAGAATGCGGCGATGGACCGGCTTGAGCCCGTCGCGCACGTCCGGAAGCGCCCGCCCCACGATCACGCTCATGGCGTAATCGAGGTACGACGACTTCATTTCATCTTCGATCGCGATATAACCTAAGCGTTCATCTGGAGGCATGCTTCTTCCTTCTTAGCACTCAGCCATCGGCTTTCAGCAGTCAGCTCCGAACAAGCTGATCGCTGACGGCTGACAGCTTCCTAGTTATACGTCCAAATTCCGCACTTCGAGCGCATGTTCCTGAATGAAATTGCGGCGGGGTTCGACCTCGTCGCCCATCAGGATCGTAAAGATTTCATCCACGCCGGTCACATCTTCCAGCTTCACTTTGAGCAGAGTCCTGGATTCCGGATTCATGGTGGTCTCCCACAACTGGGCCGGATTCATTTCCCCCAGCCCTTTGTAGCGCTGAATCCCCAACCCCTGCTTGCCGATCTCGATGATCGTCTTCACCAGGTCGGCCGTGCCGGAGAACTGCTGCTCCTGCCCCTTCGCCTTCAGCTTGTAGGGGGCGCGGCCCAGCCCGATGGTGGACGGGGCCAGTTTCTGGAGTTCGCGGAAATCGGCCGATCCGACGACGTCGTGCGTCAGATCCATGCTGAGCACAATGCCGTTGCTCGTAATCCGGCAGATGACCTTGTTGGATTGATGCTCTTCGTCCTCGACGATGGTCAGTTCCGCGGTCGCTTTGGGATAGATCGCTTCCAGCACCCGCTTGGCATTGGCCACCACCGTCCTGAGGGCCACCTGATCCTTGAGGAGTTCGCGGTCCAGACCGGGCTCGTCGACGAAGGCCCGAAGAATGTTGGCTTCATGATGCTTCTTGTTGAGCCGCGAGAGGAACGTTTCAAACGCGACCAGCTTCTTCAGGACCGGCAGGAGCCGGCGGCCCGTGATGTATCCCTGGGTATTCTCCACATACACCTCGACCTCCTCGACGGCAAGATCGGCCAGGTGCTCGTTCAGGAGTCCTTCGTCCTTCAGATACTTTTCCGATTTGCCCTTCTTCACTTTGAAGAGCGGCGGCTGGGCGATATAGATATACCCGCGCTCCAGCAGCTCCGGCATCTGGCGGAAGAAAAAGGTCAACAGCAGGGTCCGGATATGGCTCCCGTCGACGTCGGCGTCGGTCATGAGGATGATCTTGTGATAGCGCGCCTTGGCGATATCGAACGCGTCTTTCTCGACCTTGTCGCCTTCTTCACGCCTGCGGCCGATGCCGGTGCCGAGCGCCATGATCAGGGTGCGGATTTCGTCGCTCGAGAGCATCTTGTCGAACCGGGCTTTTTCCACATTGAGAATTTTGCCCTTGAGCGGGAGGATCGCCTGGTATTTCCGGTCGCGGCCCTGCTTGGCGGACCCGCCGGCCGAATCTCCCTCGACGATATAGAGCTCGCTCAGCGCCGGATCCTTCTCGGCGCAGTCCGCCAGCTTGCCGGGCAACGAGCCGCCGTCGAGCGCGCTCTTCCGGCGGATCAGTTCCTTTGCCTTCCGGGCCGCTTCGCGCGCCCGCGCCGCATCGATGGCCTTGCCGATGATTTTTTTGGCGACCGGCGGATTCTCTTCGAAATAGGTCCCGAGCGCGTCGTTGACCGCCGCTTCGACGATGCCTTTCACTTCGCTGTTGCCGAGCTTGGCCTTCGTCTGGCCTTCGAACTGGGGATTGCGCACTTTCACGCTGACGACCGCCGTCAGGCCTTCGCGCACATCGTCGCCGCTCAGGGATTCAGTCTCTTTCTTGAGCAGATCGTTGGCATTGGCATAACTGTTGATCGTGCGCGTGAGCGCGGCCTTGAAGCCGACGAGATGTGTCCCGCCTTCTTTCGTGTTGATGTTGTTGGCGAACGAAAACAGATTCTCCGCATAGCTGTCGTTGTACTGCAGCGCCAGCTCGAGAATCATGTCGGGCTTTTCGACCTGCACATAAATCGGCTTATGGATCGGCGTCTTGGCCTCGTTGAGGTGTTCGACGAACGAGACGATGCCGCCCTTGTACTTGAAGACCTGTTCTTTTTCTTTGCGCTCGTCCTTCAGGGCGATTTCCAGGCCCTTGTTCAGGAACGCCAGCTCGCGGAGGCGTTGCGCCAGCACGTCGAAGCTGAACTCGAGCGTCTCGAAGATCTGCCCGTCCGGCTTGAAGGTCACCTTGGTACCGCGCCGTTTGGTCTTCCCGGTCACCTGGAGCGGCGCGTCCGGTTTCCCCCGCTGATAGCGCTGTTCGAAGACCTGACCGTCCTGCCAGATTTCGAGTTCGAGCCATTCGGAGAGCGCATTCACGACCGAGATGCCGACGCCGTGCAGACCGCCCGACACGGTATAGGCGCCCTGCTCGAACTTGCCGCCGGCATGGAGGACGGTCAGCGCCACTTCAGCTGCGGATTTCTTTTGCGTGGAGTGCATGCCGGTCGGGATACCCCGGCCGTTGTCGACGACGGTGACACTCCCGTCGATGTGGATCGTCACCTCGATCGTCTCACCGAACCCCGCCATGTGTTCGTCGACGCTGTTGTCGACGACTTCGTAGACGAGGTGATGCAGGCCGTCGACTCCGGTGCTCCCGATATACATGGCCGGGCGCTTCCGCACGGCATCGAGACCTTCGAGGACCTTAATCTGATCGGCGTTGTAGCTGTCCGACTTGGGCTTGCTGATTGACTCGTTCGTGGCCATCCGTCTCCTAATCTCTGGTCTTGTTTTTCAGCGGATGATCAACATGTTCATCATCCGCCTAGATCTTAATCGGCATCACGACGCACTTGAACCCGGGATTCTCGGCTTCCTGGATCAAGCAGGGGCTGAGCGGCGTGTCCATCTGCAACGAGATGGTGTCGCTATCCATGACACTGAAGACATCCAGAAGATACCGGGCGTTGAATCCGGTCTGCAGCGCCTCTCCGTCATAGGTCGCCGCGAGTTCCTCGGTCGCTTCCCCGTAATCCGGGTTGCTGGAAAACAGCGTCATATGGCCCGGTGCAAAGGAGAGCTTCACGGCGTTCGCCTTGTCTTTCGACAGGACCGACACGCGCCGC
>OMJA01000095.1 GCA_900299245.1 Nitrospiraceae bacterium
GAAGAAAGCAATCCCCGCCCGACTCCCGATTGATTCGTCACCACGACCAGCCGGGCACCGGCGCGCGTCAGCCTCGCCAGCGCGGCAGCCACGCCGGGAAACAATTCGAACTGATCGGGCGAACTGATATACCCGGGATCCGGATTCAATGTACCGTCGCGATCTAAAAAGATGGTTACACCTTTAAGAGTGTGAACTTGGTCTATCTTGTCTGTTCGGTCTATCTGGTCGGTCTGGTCTGGTCGATCAGTCTGGTCTATTGGGTCCGCACCAGAGAGACGAGATGGACCAGAGAGACGAGATAGACTAGCCTCATAGACCATATCCACCGTGACGCCGGTCATGCAACGATGGTCGATCGGACATTCCCGCAACAGGCAGGGCGCACAATCGACCGGCTGACGGACAATCGACGCCGCCTGCCCGTACGGCGAGGTCGTCTTCCAATCGGTGGGACCGAACACCGCCACCACCGGCACCGCGAACGCCGCCGCCAGGTGCATTGGTCCCGTATCGTTGGTCAACAAGATGGTACAGCGCTTGGTCGCGGCCATGAGTTCCCGTATATTCGTTCGTCCCGACAGGACCGCCGACCGGACGGTCAGCCGATCGGCCACCGCATGGCCCAGCTCCTCTTCCCCTTTGGCGCCGAGAATCACGACCGAGACCGGCCGCCCCTGCTGCTCTTCAAGCCGGCGGCACACCCGCAGCGCAGACTCCGCATACCGTTCCGGCAACCAGCGCTTGGCGCTTCCATAGGTTGAACCGGGATTCACGCCGACAATCAGATCGTCCCGACCGATGCCAAGCTCGCCCAACCGTTCGTCCATCGCGCGGATTTCGTTCTCGGAAACCGCCAGCGCGGGAACCGACGGCGAACCGGTCACGCCGAGCGGCTTCAACAAATCCCAGTAGTAATGAACCTGATGAACGAGCGCGGCCGGATCGGGCCGCGCGACGGGATCGGTCAGCAGGAACGAACGTCCGTCAGTGACATACCCGTACCGGCGGCGAATCCCGGCAAGCCAGGTGATCAGCGCCGCCTCAAATGCATTCTGAAACAACACCGCCAGATCGAACCGGTGACGGCGCAGCTGCCCCGCCAACGTCCATTTTCCCGACAACCCCGCATGAATCCCGCGATCATCGTACACCAACCGACGATCGATACCCGGATACGCGACAAACAGCTCGGCGATGGCCGGCTTCGCGAGCAGAGTCAGTTCCGCCCCGGGGAACAGCGCGCGGAGTCCGCGCAACGCCGGCTCGCACATCACGGCATCGCCGATCCAGTTCGGCGCCCGCACAAGAATCCGTGACGGCGAGTCGTTACGCACGCCCGTCTCCGTGTTTCTTCGGTCCCGCAGAAAAACCGCAGATCAGCCGGTGAAGCGCATCCTGCCCGCGTCTCACGTCCGCCCGTAACCGCAGCGCCCACCAGGACTCGTCGGGCCGCAACAGCGGCGCCAGCTTCCCCGCATCCTTTTCGGTCGTGAGCACCATCTCCGCATTGGACCGCGCCACCTGTGTCCGTATCCGATCAAGATCCTCGCGCCGATAGGCATAGTGATCGGAGAAGGCCGTTTCTCCCAAGACCTGCACGCCGTTTGCCATCGCCAGGCGGCGGAAGGATTCGCTGTTGCCGATTCCGCTGACCAGCCAGGCCTTTCTGCCCACGCACCAGTCGGCCGCGTGGCGCGCGCCGGTCTGGACCGACACCGCTTCGTCGGGCCTGAAGATGACCTCCGCCTGAACCGGGCAATCCGTCAACACCGCCTGCAACCTGCTTCGTACGGCCGCCACATCCCGCTCGGAATCGGCGCGCGTGATGACCACCGCCGCGGCGCGCCGGATGCCGGCCAGCGGCTCGCGGAGACGCCCGGCCGGCAGCACCGCATCAAGGCCCGTCGCATCCATGGCATCCACGAGCACGACATCCAGATCGCGGTACAGCGCGCGATGCTGAAACGCGTCATCGAGCACGATCCAGTCGACCGGCCACTGGGCCAACACCCATCGCCCGACCGCGGCGCGATCCGCTCCGACCGCAACAATCGCCTTGGGGCAACGAGTGGCAATGAGATAGGGTTCGTCACCGGCCTCGGCGGGCCCGGCCAGGACGCGCGTCCCGTCCGATACCAGCACCTGCGCCGCGGTCGATGTCCGCTTGTACCCTCGACTGATGACCGCAACCCGCTGTCCCTGCGCCTGCAGCCACTCCGTCAAGAGAATCACCACCGGGGTTTTCCCCGTTCCGCCGACCGTCATATTCCCGACACTGACTACCCGGCAGGGTAATCGCGACGGCTTTTTCCATCCCCGATCATAGGCCCGCATCCTCGCGCGAACCGCCGCCCCATACAGAAAGGCCGCGCCGCTCAGCCAGGAACGAACCGGATCGCCGGGACGCAGAAAGGCCACGGTCACGGCCTCGCAATCACCGGCTGCGGCGCAGAACCGGCAGACCGGGAAGAAGGAGACGGCGCCTGAGGTATGCAGGCTTCGATCAAATCCACACTCCGTTGCAACGCGCCCTGATTGTCCACGACGGTTCGGCGTGCGGCCTCTCCGACCCGGCGACCGGTCGTCGGATCATCCAGCCACCCGCAGATCGTGCGCGCGACATCCCCGGCATCGGCCACCCGTACCGCTCCGCCGGACTCCAACAGGAGCGCCGCAATTTCCGCGCAATGATCCGTGTAAGGGCCGAACAGAACGGGCGTTCCCCAGCCGGCCGGCTCCAGTAAATTATGCCCGCCCACGGGAACCAGCGTACCGCCGACAAACGCCGCCGCCGCCTCATGATAGGCCCGCGCCAATTCACCCCGCGTATCCAACAGAATAACCCGCGGCCCTGACCCGACAGCATTAAGACGGCTTTTGCGCTGCACCGGCAAACCAGCCGCCGTGATCATGGCGACGACTTCTTCCGCCCGCTCGATGTGCCGGGGCGCCAGCATCAGGACGGCAGAGGGATGCTGTAACACAATGTGTCGATAGGCCTCAACGATCAGCGTTTCCTCGCCGGCATGGGTGCTTCCGGCGAGCACAAGGCGATCCTGCTTGCCCACACCGAGGCTCGCCCGGAACGACGCGTCCGCCGGAGCAGCCGGCATCGGCTGATCGAATTTGATGTTGCCGGTCCTCTTCGCCCTGGCAGGATCGGCTCCCAGCGCGACGATACGTTGCACATCGCGATCCGATTGCATCAAGCAGAGTGTCAGCGATTGCAGGACCGACCGGTAAAACGAAGTCAATCCCGTCACGTGCTGCCGGGCAAAGGACCTTGACGACAACCGCCCGTTCACCAGCACGGCCGGAATCCCGCGATCCCGCAAACACCACAGAAGATTGGGCCACAGTTCGGTTTCGACAAAGACGTACAGCGCCGGCTGCCAGCACTCGATCGCACGGGCGACGGCCCAGGGAAAATCCAGCGGGGCATAGCGGTGCTCGGCGATTCCGGCAAGCCGCTGTTCCACCGCCTCCCGCCCGGTTTCTGTCACGGTCGAGACGAGCAGACGATGGTCAGGATGCAGACGATGCAGTTCTTTGACTAACGGCGTGACCGCGACCACTTCGCCGAGCGACACGGCATGAATCCAGATCAACGGGCGGCGCGCGCCGGACGGATCGGCCACCGGCCGGACCCGGAACCCCATACGGGCGGGAAACCCTCTCCGGCACCGTTGCTTGGCCAGGAGCACCGCCACAACCAGCGGGGACACCAGCACGAGGAGGATATTGTAGAGCAGTCGCCACATAGGTTGGCTAGGACATGACTTCCGCTTCAGCCTCTGCCGTCAGCCGGTTTAAGGCCGACTCCAATTCGACACGAGCGGCTTCGAGGGCGGCGTCATCCGCCTCACGCGACACCCGGATCGGCGCTCCCCAGAGGAACACCCCGCGTGAAAACGGGTACGGGACCATGAAGCGATCCCAGCTCGAGAAGAGTTTTTTTTTGAGCAGGCAAAGCCGAGCGGCACGATGGGCAGCCCCGTCGCCTTCGCCAATTGAATGACGCCCAGCTTCGCGACCTGCCGCGGACCTTTGGGACCATCCGGCGTCACGACGACATCTTTGCCCGATCGCCCGAGCTTAATCAGCGAGCGGAGCGCCCCCGCGCCGCCGCGCGTACTCGACCCGCGGACCGCCTCATGACCGAACCGGGCGATGATGCGGGCGATAATTTCTCCGTCGCCGTGCTGACTGATCAGCACATGCGATCCGGGCCCGCGATACCCGAACGGAATCATCAACTGCTGGGCATGCCAGAATGCCAGAATGATGGATCGTTTCTCCCGATACAACGCATCTACCGGCTCGTAGCCGCGCTGCTCCAGCCGCATGCTCGCTTTGATTCCACGGATGACCAGCGCGCCCAGCGGCGGCAACAGAGAGAACTTGACCCAATTCTTGATCCGCTTCTTCACCGGAACGCTTATGAGATCTTTCTCGTTCATCGCCAATCACCTATACGGTCAACAGGATGCTCAAAATAGCTGTTCAGCAAGGCCGCAGCGAGTGAAAAGCCGAATCGTACCCTCCGGGGTACGTTGAGGGTCTGAACGATGCGAGAACGCAGCTGGCGGATATTTTCAGCATCCTGTTAAACATTTGTCACGTCTTGAAACTGCATCGCATGCAACCGTTGATACAGACCGTTGTGCCGCAAGAGCTCGTCATGCGTGCCGATCTCGGCGACCCGGCCGCGGTCCAGCACCACGATTCTGGTGGCATTCTGCACGGTCGAGAGCCGATGAGCAATCACCACCGTGGTGCGATTCTTCATCAAATTGGC
>OMJA01000096.1 GCA_900299245.1 Nitrospiraceae bacterium
AGCTGGGCCTTACAGCGCACCACCGAAGTGGCTGGAGAGTCGGCGGGAATACTCGTCTACTGGCTGGCGGGAAAACTGTAATCGCCTCAGCGCGGCGGGACGAGCCGATGGATCCCGCCGCTCAGATCGACCACGTACAGCTCCCCTGCCGCGTCTTCCCCGAAAGAGGAAATTCGGAAACCGGTCTTGAGCAGCACCCCAGGAGCCCCCCCGCCTTCGCTCGAGGGCCTGAAGGCAAACACTTCACCGCTGCAAAAGTCGCCGAACACATACGTTCCTCGAAGCGAACGGATCGCGCGACCGCGATAGACATACCCGCCGATGATTGAGCAGCGCCCTCCCTCATGGCCGTACTCCGTGACGGGCAGCGCCAATCCCTCCGTCGGACAGGCCACGGCGGGATTGTAACAATGCGCGCCCTCCATGACCCGCCAGCCGTAATTCCCGCCCCGCGTCACGAGATCGACCTCTTCCCACTTTTTTTGTCCGACATCGGCCACCCACAGACCGCCGGACTCCCGGTCGAAGGAAAACCGCCAGGGGTTCCGCATTCCCAGCGCATAGATCTCAGGTCGGCCCCCTTCCTTGGCATACGGATTGTCTGCAGGAATCGCATAGGCATTCCCGTGGTCCACATCGATACGCAGGATTTTCCCCAACAGTTCATCGAGGTTTTGCGCACGATTGCCGGGGTCCCCCCAGGCGCCGCCGTCACCCATCCCGATATAGAGATAGCCGTCTGGCCCGAAGGCAATCATGCCTCCGTTATGATTGGACTCCGGCTGCAGGATGACCAAAAATACCTGCTCGTCCCGGGACACCATTTCAGACGAGCGGCTACGCCGGTATTCGGCCACCACCGTGGCACCGTCCGGCCGCCTCGTGTAATTCACAAACAATCGCCCGTTGCGGCGGTAGTCGGGATGAAACGCCAGCCCCAACAAGCCCCGTTCCGCATCATCCATCAACACCCGGTCGGTGAGATCGAGAAACGGCGCCGTCGACAAGATACCGTTATCCAACAGCCTGATACGCCCGGGTTGTTCAAGCACATAGAGCCGGTCCGACCCGTCCCCTGCATGCGTCAGGAACAGCGGTTTCTCCAGACCGCCGGTCACCACCGGAGCCAGCGCAACCGAGCCCATATCGGCCGGCACCGCCATCGAACCGGCATATCCGGACGGGCATCCGATCATCAGACCGACCAGCGCCAGTCCGGCGCCGGCCCACACAGCGGAACGATTCATGACCCGGCCTCCTTCTGCGCTTGTGCGCGCCCCCGCATTTCGATAAATTCCAGCAGAGCGCGGTAGGTCAACGCTCTGGTTCTCGCCTTACTCCCCGCCTCCGATCCGACATTGGATTCGACATACACGCGATCCGCGACATGGACGCCGGCCTCGTTGCAGAGCCCCCACATCTCATGCAGAAAGCCTTCCGGAAGCCCGACCTGCATGCCTTCGGATTCGATGCGGTCGTCGAGCAGGGCCAGCAGATCGGAAATGGCGTGATCGGGACGATACACCGTTGCGGCAAATCCGAATCGCTCCTGAGCCAGGATCTCCTGCTCGGCTTGCTCCACCAGGTCCTGCATATACTCTTTGAGGATGCCGATGACGTGGCCGGAAAACATAGCCGTCATTATCGGCATTCCACGGCGAGGGAGCAAGCGAACCCTGCGGTTGACCCTGCGGCAAACGCTTCTCTATGATGCGCGAACCTGACGTCCACATGAACCATGACGACTGAACGATACGACATTTCTCTGAACACTCCGGCGGGACAGCTGACCAGCGCGGTCGACGTCTCCACCGGCTTCGTGCCGGTCTCGGCGATTGTGCCGATGATGCGGCGGCTGGGAGAAGAAGCCCAGGCTCTGGAAGAACGCCGCAGCGCCGAGGCGGGACGCGCCGTCTCCTGCCAAAAAGGTTGCGCCGCCTGCTGCCGCATGCTCGTTCCGGTCTCACCTCCGGAAGCCTTTGCGTTGCGCGACTATGTGCAGTCCCTGCCGGAAGCGGAGCAAACCCGTATTGCCCAGCGGTTTGCCGTCACCAGAACCGCCCTCCTGGCTCGCGGACTCTGGAATACGTTGATCGAGATGGGGGAATCGACCGCTCCGCCGGACGACGCCGCGCTGGAACCGGTCAATCGCGCGTACTATGCACTGCACCTCCCCTGTGCGTTTCTGGATCAGGAAGTCTGTACCATTTATGAGCACCGGCCGGCCGCCTGCCGCGAATTGCTGGTAACCTCGCCGGCCGAGTGGTGTCAGGATCCCGGGCAACATCCTATCGACGCCCTGCCGGTTCCGGTGCGGATCGGGCCGGCCCTGAGCCTCCTGTGGGGGGAACTGACCGAGCAGCCGCCGAAGTTGATTCCGCTCGCGACGGCGCTGGATTGGGCCGCGCGCCACGAGCAGGAGAATCAGCCGCGCTGGCAGGGCACGCACATCCTCGACCGTGCGCTGGATAAAGTCTGGCGATTCCTCAGCCAGGCCTTTCAACAGAAATCATGACGAACCCACACGACAAAGGAGACGTTCGAATGCAGAAACCTGTGATTGCCTGTTTGGATTTGGAAGGGGTGCTCGTGCCGGAAATCTGGATCAACGTTGCGATCAAGACCGGCATCGAGGAGCTCAAGATCACGACGCGGGAAATGCCGGACTACGACAAGTTGATGAAACGGCGGCTCGCCATCCTCGACGAACACAAATTGACCATCGCCGATATCCAGAGTGTGATCGACAAGATGGGACCGCTCGAAGGGGCGCCCGCCTTCGTCACCTGGTTACGCGAGCGATGCCAGGTCATCATCCTCTCGGATACGTTCTACCAATTCGCGCTGCCGCTCATGCGCCAGTTGGGCTATCCCACGCTGTTCTGCAACCAGCTTGAAATCGACGGCGGCAACCGCATCGTGGCACACCACATGCGGATGCCGAACCAGAAGAAACATTCCGTCGCCGCGTTCAAATCGCTGAACTTCTTTACCATGGCCGCCGGCGACGCCTACAACGACACGGCGATGCTCGGCGAAGCCGACGCCGGGTTCTTCTTCCGACCGCCCGACCATTTGCCGAAAGAATTCCCGCAGTTTCCGGTGACCCAGACCTATCAGGAGCTGCAAGAACGATTCGCGAAGGCAGGAAATTTGGCATAGCTTTCAGCTACTAATTATTCCTCCCCTTTGTAAGGGGAGGCCAGGAGGGGTAGAGACCGCCGAGATGGTGTGATCGATGGCTAGGGCCAAACAAGGACAACCCGGATTTCTGAATCTGAAGCGTCGGCTTCGCTCCGATATGACCGGACCCGAGAAGCTGTTGTGGTTAAGATTGCGATCACGCCAACTTCACGGTCTTAAATTCCGCCGACAACATGGCATCGGGCCATACATTGTGGACTTCTATTGTCCGGAACGATTGCTTGTCCTTGAAATCGACGGAGAGAGTCATGCCGACTCTGAGCAAATCCTGAAGGATCAGGAGCGAGACACGTACCTCAATTCCCTAGGGCTTCAAGTCATCCGATATCTGAACAGCGACGTAACGAACAATCTGGCTGGCGTGCTTGAAGACCTGCAACAACACCTATCTGGACACTCGACCTCCCCTCACCCCTCCTTACGAAGGAGGGGAAATGGCCGCTGAGAATCGAGGCAATAAATCCGAAGGCTGACCGCTTCATCCACTTCCTCCCCTTTGTAAGGGGAGGCTAGGAGGGGTAGAGACTCTCAGGCAATTTAGGCCATCGGCGAACCAGCTCGCTAATGGCGGCTACTGGAAGATTCGACCTCCCCTGGCCCCTCCTTACCAAGGAGGGGAAAAGGAGCTGAGTGCTGAAGGCTGACTGCTAATAGCTTTCTCACTCCCCGTTCACAATCTCCAACACGCGGCGGCCGTACCGGTCGGCCTTCGCATCCCCGATGCCGGGGATCTCCAGCAACGCAGCCCGGGTGACCGGCTTGTGACTGGCAATCGTCCGCAATGTTTTGTCGTGAAAAATGACGAAGGGTGCGACCCCTTCTTCCTCCGCCAGCGCCGTCCGGAGCCGGCGCAGCCGCTCGTACAACTGCGGATCACCCGGCTCGGACAGCTCAATGGCGCGAGACGGTGGCCGGTCCGTCACTGACTTCGGCGCTCGCGAGACGGCACCCGCTTTTTCCGCTGGAGCGGCGTCGAGGGCGCGGGTCCCGTTCAACACCTCACGGCCCAGACGAGTCAGATCGAGCAAGGGATATTCCTGCCCGATCACCGCCAGATGGCCTGAATCGATCAGATCTTTCACCATCTGCGTCACCGCAGACTTGGAGAAGTCCCGGCAGGCGCCATAGCTTTCGCACCGCCCCGCGCCCTGCGATAGGATCGCTTTCGACTGGCTGCCGCGAAGAATCTCCACGACCCGGCTCACGCCGAACCGCCCGTCGCACCAAGCCACCGTCTGCAACACGGCGTTCGTGCACGTCATGTCGTTCAGAACAGATGCCTGGTCGGCTCGCGCCTCGCCGGCACAACGATCACACAGACCGCAGGGCCCCATGGCCCGCTCCGCCGCGTCGCTGAAGTAGTCCAGAATCGCCAACTGGCGGCAGGTGCGGACGGACACATAGGCCAGCATGTCGCGGAGCAGCGTCCGCATGCGGGCCGCGCGGTCCCCGCTGGACGGCTCTTTCGCCGCCTGTTGAATGAAGTATTCCTGCGTCGCGAGATCCCGCTCATGAAAAAGGAGCACACAGGCGGCGGGCAACCCGTCTCGTCCGGCGCGTCCCGCCTCCTGGTAATAGGCCTCGAGGCTGCCCGGAATATCGATGTGCACGACCAATCGCACATCCGCTTTATCGATGCCCATACCGAATGCGTTGGTCGCCACGAGGATGCGCAACTCCCCCCGACGGAACTCCTCATGCACCAGCCGCCGTTCTTCATCGGAAAGACCGGCATGGTAATAGCCGACGGCGGGATAGGATTGGCCGAGCCAGCTCGCGACCTCC
>OMJA01000097.1 GCA_900299245.1 Nitrospiraceae bacterium
ACTACTTTTACCTATCACGGGCCTGCGTATGATAGGTAAAGGTCTATTGGATGTCAAGCAAGAACTCTGACTTAAATCCATGGCTTTCAGGTTATTTATTTTTTAATCATTCCCCCCTGGACATTTCAATTTCCCGCTTCAGTACAGCCGATTTCAATTTCCGCCAAATTTCAAAAGCCCGCCAACTGCCGCACCGGAATCACACGGATCGCCACATGATCATTGACGGTATGACAGATATGTTCGCACTGGCCGCAGCCCACACAAATCTCGGCAGATACCTCAAGCCGCATGGCCGAAAAGTCCATTGCCAGGGCATCCACGGGACACTTCGACACGCAGGCATGGCACCCCTGCCCGGCCGTGCACAGCCGCTGAGACACCTGCGCCACGCCGAGGTGAATCTCAGGGATCCGATCGACCGGCTGCAACGCGTCAGTCGCGCACGCGGCAATACAGGGGAGGTCGTCACAGAGGAGACAGGGCGACTGGTCCGCGAAAATCACCGGAGTCCCGTCGCCGGCATGACACACAATCGCGCCCGGATCGCAGGCCTTGATGCAGTCGCCGCATTTGGTACAGCGATCCAGGAATATCGCTTCATCCACGGAGCCCGGCGGCCGCAGCCAATCAGTCCGCAACCGCGGAGCGGGAGCCTCAGGGACGGCATCGGCCTGCCTGGAAAACTCCTGCGCCGCCTTGGCGACCGACAGCACTGAGTCTTTCAAGAAATCCCGCCGGCCATATGACGGATTAGACGCCACAGATCCTCACAACCTGGCCATCACCAGAATTACCCCGCTCTGCGCGGCTGACGCCGCAACGAGACGCATTACATCACACCGTCGGCGCGCAATTTGTAGACCTCCACACAACGGTCGCACCCGCCGTACTCGATGTCCCACCCGGGATGATTCTCGCGGATAAAATCCAGAACATACGGCTCCAGCTTCGTACCCATATCTTCTACCCACGAATAGGTGGGGAAGCGGCAGAGCGGGCAGGGGAAACCGGGCATCAGCATGACCTTATTTTCCGTCTCCGGAACCTCGCCCCCTTCCACATCGACCGCGCGATCCATCACACGCAAGGTATCGGTCGACATTTCGATCAGCTCTGAATGGGTGAAATACGACATCTGCCAGAGACCTTCAAACACTGATTTCAACTGGGGCGGCGGGATCTTCCGGTACCACGACCGAAACTCCTTAAAGCGATCTTCCTTGCTCAGCATCGGCTCCCGGCCCGCCGCGCTCAACCGGCTATCGACGCTCAAACTCCACAACACGCGGTAGCGCTGCAGAATCAGCGTTTCTTCTCCGGAATTCTGTCCGACCTTCGTATCGGGATCGTATCCGAAGACCGGATCGAGCATGTCGGAGATGTGCATCAGCTCATGGCGGCAATAGCGGGTCAAGGCGGGATCGTAAAACCGCCTCGGAATGAGCTTGATGCCCACGCCTTTCATGCCTCTGGCCTCAAAATCCCTGGCCAAATCCTGCTCAACCGATCCCCACTTGCGGAGAATATCGACGCCCTCCTGATCTTCTTTCAAGACGCCCTTCACCAGCACAATCCCGACCTTATCCTTTAAGAGCGGATATTCGTTGAATGAATCCCGGATAATGTCCGAAAATCCCCACGTCCCGAACAAATACTGATACAGCTTCTTAAACTCTCCTTCCCGGTCTTCGAGAATGAATTTCTCGTAGATCGGATCGGCATGCTCATGGAACTCCTTATAGTAGGTCGGATCGCCTTCACGCTCCGTCTTTTCAACAAAGGAGTCGATGACTTCTTGTAGCAATGCGGGCTGAAATCTGATTTCCATTGGAAGCCTCGAAAGAATGGATGTGACCGTTGATACCGCCGGAATCGCCTGCGCGGGGGATGCGGCGCCCCACGCCACCTTGACTTGAACGCCGAGCATCTCTTACGATCTCCCAGCGTTGACGAGAGAAGTATACTGGCCCCAAAAGCTGATTTGCAATCAAGGGAGGCCTCTAGCCCTCCCGGTGAGTGGAGCACCCAATGTCTGAACACACCATGACACCCTCTCTCCCTAGTGCCGCCGCGGAAACAGCCCCTCCGGCACCGCCCGTCGACTATCTGGAGTATTGGAAAACCGACTGCCGGGAGGTCAAGACCTTTCGAGGGCACTCGCACGGCGTCTGGGCCGTCGCCTTCTCGCCTGATGGACTGACCCTGGCCAGCGGAGGCGCCGAGCGCCTCGTGCGCATGTGGGATATCGAAACCGGCCGGCTCCTGCGCTCGCTCCGCGGCCACACTAACGACATCCGCGCCATCGTCTTTACGCCGGACGGGCAAACTCTGGCCACCGCGAGCGAAGACCGCACCATCCGCCTGTGGAATCCGAAGACCGGTGAGCCGACGAAGCTGCTCTTTACCCGGTACGATCACAATGTGTGCAGCCTCTCCCTTTCACCGGACGGCCTCATGCTGGCACGCGGCAGCCACAATAAGGACATCAAGATCTGGGAAGTCACCACCGGGACCGAACTGATGACGCTCCTGGGCAAAGACCAGTACGACCACCACTGGTCCGTCTGCGTCGCCTTCTGCCCCGACGGCATCCACCTGGCAAGCGGCACGGACATCGGAAAAATTAAGTTATGGGAAGTGCTCCCGAGCGGTGAAGAGAAAGTCCTGCACGACGGCCACTGGCGGCGGGATGCCGATGACTCCACTGAAACCCGCGGCTACTTCATCGAAGACGACGGCGGATTCCAAAAGCCGATGGACTACTGGATCGGAGCCATGACCTTCACGCCGGACGGCAAAACGCTCATCACCGGCAGCCGCGACAAAACCATCAAGTTCTTCGAAATGCCGAAGCTGATCGAGAAGAAGACACTGACCGGACATACTGCCTGGGTACGGTCGCTGGCCGTGTCCCCGGACGGGAAAGTACTCGTGAGCGCCGGTGATGATAATACGATCAAGTTCTGGGACATCGCCGCCGGCCGGCACTTCAAGACCGTGAAGGGCCATACCGCCGGCGTCCGCCAGATTACGTTTTCGCCGGACGGCAAACGGCTCGCCAGCGCCTCCTGGGACCGCACGATCAAGCTCTGGGAAGGCGGAGCCGAACCGACCGAATAATCCCTCATTCATCCGGCAGCCGGCGGAATCCCGCCGGCTGCCTGGTACTCTCCCCGCAGCGCATCACACGTTCCGACAAGCAACCTTCCATTCCGCTTCGCCATCGCTGCCCGGTGCCACCTTGGCCCACTGTTTGGTTCCTTTCCCCTGATACACCAAACGGCCCTTCCCCATCTGCTCCGCATAGTACTTGGCGAATAAGAGACGGCTCCGGTTATTGCGGCAGTCATACTGCTTTTTTGTTTTCATCGAGCGATAGGGGCCGCGGGCAACCTGCCTGGTCACAGTGAAATCCCTCAAGGTCCAAAGCGTCACCGTCTGCTCGGTCCGGCCGATTGTCGTCATATCGACATAGCCGTCGTATTTGTGCGTTCCACCCACCCGCACCCACTCCGCCGACGCTTCCCCGTAAGACAGGGCGGCAATCACTAAGACAAAGAGTCCGCGAATCAGCATGCTGCCCCTCTTATAGATCAGACGGACGCTTCCCCTCGTAGAATATCGGGGAGGCGCCCGTCTAGGACTCTTCCTCTTCAACATCCTCAACCGCCTGCCTCAGCGCTGCGACAAAGGCCTCGGGTTGAGCCAGCGCATTCTCCGTCAGCTGAAATTCCGACACCAGCACCCCGGCTGTATCGACAATGACGAGACGATAGCCTGACTTCATGTAGAACCTCTCTGGATCATGGAAAACTGAGAAGAAGGAGACGGGACAGCACGGATCTCGGCTATTCCTCTTCTCCCTCGTCCCTCGCCGAAGGAATACCGTACCGCTTGCACTTTTCCCATAACGCTTTGCGGGACAGGCCGAGGATTTTCGCCGCAGTGGTGCGACTCCCCTCCACCCGCTCCAGGACGGACAGAATGTACTCTTTCTCAAACCCCTCCCGTGCGGTGGACAACGCGGTGAGCGACAGCTCTTTCTTCTTGGGCTTTCCGGTCAAACCCTCATTGCAGAAGCCACAGGAATCCTGCGGTTCCCCCCCCAGATAGGGGCACGCCTGGAAGCCGCACAGATCGGAGGGCTGAATCGGCTCCCGATCACGGCCCAGCGCCACCGCACGCTCGACCATATTTTCGAGCTCCCGCACATTTCCCGGATAGGAATAGCGGAGCAGCAGTTCCCGAGCCGGCTGGGAAAACCCCCGCAGCTTCTTGTTCATCTTGGTCGAACAGGTCTGCAGCACATGATCGGCGATGACCGTGATATCCTCCTGCCGCGCGCGCAACGGCGGGATCACCACTTGAACGACGTTCACCCGGTAAAAGAGATCTTCCCGGAACCGGCCCGCCGCCACTTCTTTTCGCAGATCCTTTTGGGTGGCACAGACCAGCCGCACATCCACATCGATCGTCTGGTTACTCCCAACCCGTTCGAACTTCCGCTCCTGAAGGACGCGCAATAATTTGACCTGCACAACCGGCGAGATCTCCCCGATTTCATCCAGGAACAAAGTGCCGCGATTGGCCATTTCGAACCGGCCCCGCCGCTGCCGCAGCGCGCCCGTGAAGGCACCCTTTTCATGGCCGAACAGTTCCGCCTCCAGCAGGGATTCGGGAAGTGCCGCACAACTCACCTTGATCAAGGGATAATCCCGCCGCGGACTGTTCTGATGCACGGCGTTGGCCGCCAGCTCTTTTCCGGTTCCGCTCTCGCCCAGGATCAACACCGTGGAGTCTGTGGCCGCCACCGTTTTGATCTTGTCCAACACGGCGCGCATTTTCGTATTGGATCCGAGGATGCCGCCGAAGCTGAACTTATCCTCCAGGATCTCTTTTAGATCCTGATTCTCTTTGCGAAGCGCGATCACGGTGCCCGCCCGTTCGACGATCAACAACAGCTCATCCATCTTGAACGGCTTGGTAATGTAATCGAAGGCACCCAGCTTCATCGCTCCCACCGCGGTTTCGACGGAGCCGTGCGCGGTAATCACGACCACTTCCGTCTGCGCCCGGGCCTCTTTGGCCGCCTTCAGCACTGCCAGCCCATCGGCGCCCGGCAATCGCAGATCGGTAATCACGAGATCGTATTCCCGCCGACGCACTTCCTCGATCCCTTCGGTTCCAGTGGCAGCGGCGACGACATCGTGACCGACGGCTTCCAGCGCATCCACGATGGACAACCGCATCAACGGTTCGTCATCGACGATCAATATCGCCAGCGGCATCATGACACCCGTTCCGCCGGCTGCCGCTCACGGGAGACAGGCAACCAGAGTGTAAAGACCGTCCCTTTGCCGACTTCACTATCCACAAGAATCTTGCCTCCATGCCGTTCGACAATTCCGAGACTCACCGACAACCCCAACCCCGTTCCCTCGCCTTCGCGCTTGGTCGTGAAGAACGGATCGAAAATCTTCGGCAGCACTGCCGCCGGAATGCCGGAGCCGGTATCCCGGATTTCCACCAGGCAGATCCCCTCCTCCACCCAGGTCCGGATCGAAAGCACCCCGCCTTCCTTCATGGCCTGCACGGCGTTCAAAATCAGATTCATCAAGACCTGCTCGATCATATGCCGGTCGATCATCACCGCCGGCAACCCGTTCCCTAACGACGACTCGAGCACAATCCGGTTCGGCACGAACAAATGATTCGTCAACACCAGCACCCGCTCGATCACCGTATTGATGTCGGCCGGCGCAAATTCCGGCTGATGCTGCTGGGAAAAATCCAGCAACTGCCGGACGATTTTCTGTACCCGGTGCAGCCCGTCCTCCATCGACGCCAGATACTCCTCGCGCCGGGCCGGGGAGATGGTCCCCTTCCCGAGGTTGTAGAGGCAGTTCAGGATACCGCCCAACGGATTATTGATCTCGTGGGCCACTCCGGCCGCGAGTTTGCCGACGGACGCCAGCTTCTCCGAGTTCCGGATCTGCTGCTCCAGCTTCTTCGTCTCGGTCATATCGCGGGCGATGCCGAGCACGCCGAGAATCTTTCCCTCGACGCCGTGCAACGGCGACACACTCACCATAACAGACCGGGCCTCGCCCGTGCGGGTGACCACCTCGACCTCGTACACCTGCTTCTCGCCGATATCGAGCGTACTCTTGAGCCGGCGCCCCCTGTGCCGTTTCGAGAGCAGGACCAGGTAGGGCCGGCCGATGAGATCGTCTTTCCGATACCCCCAGGCTTCAATCTTACTGTTGACGTAGGTGAACCGCTGTTCGGTGTCCAGCGTATAAATGACATCGTTTGCGTTTTCGAGCAGATTCTCCAGATACTGCTTGGTCTCCTCGATTTCCTTCGTGCGCTCCCGCACCTTGACTTCCAGTTCATCACGGTAGGAACGCAACTGGCGCTCCATCCGCTTCCGGTCGGTGATGTCGCGGAGCTGCACCATAATCAACGGGGCCTCGGGAGCACCGGTGCGAATCAGATCCATTTCCACCGGCGTCTCGACGCCGGCCGCGGTGCAGACGGCGATCTCATGGGTGGGGACCTGCCGCTGCCCGCCCGCCAATTCCATCAATAACCCCCGCACCCCCTCACGGAACGCCGGCAGGGCAATATCGAAGATGCTGCGGCCGACGACCGACGCTTCCGAATAGCCCAACGCCTGCTCTTCACGTTGATTGACCGCCACGATCCGCCCGTCTCGATTCACCATGAAGACGGAATCGGCCACAAGGTCGAAAAGCGCCTTGTACCGCGCCTGCGAGGCAACCAACTGCTGCGTCCGCTCGGACACGGCCGTTTCGAGCTTGCTCGTATATTGCTGGAGCTGCCGCTCCAGCTGATGCCGTTCGGTTACGTCCCGGACGAACGCGCGGGTGTGGACGATGCCGCCGCCCTCCTGGTCGAACAGTGCGGTCGCATGGATTTCGACGTCGATCTGGCGGCCATCCTTTGCCAGAAACACCGTTTCAATCGTATTCCGGCCCATGACCATCAGCCGTTCAAGATAGCTCAGGACCGGGCCGGCCTGATCCGGCGGTACCAGTTCCCAGAGCCGCATCGCCAGCATCTCATCAAGACTGTACCCGAGTTTCTCCAGCCCGGTCTGATTCATATGGACGAATCGCCCAGCCCGATCCAGCTGATAAATCATTTCCGGAGAATGCTCGATCAGGTCCCGGTATTTTTCCTCCAGCCTCCGGACCTCGAGCATCCGCTGTTCGATTTGCGTAAACGACAGTTTCAAATTGGCGGCCATCTGGTTGAAGGCCCCGGCCAGATGCTCGATCTCATCGCCGGTCCTGATCTGCAGCGTCTGGTCGAGCCGGCCACTGGCGATCTCCAGGACGCCGTCGTGCAGAATTTTGATCGGCCTGGCGATCCGCCTGGCCACGACCAAACCGGTGCCCACCAGCACGGCAAATACCAATAGCCCGTAGAGCAAGACCCGGCCGACAAGACGTCCCAGCGGCGCATAGGTCTCTTCCGGGTCCTGGCGAATGACCGTGACCCAGTGCTTGCCGCCCATGCTGCCCGGCGCCAGAGGTTCGCTGAACCGGACCGGGGCGAACCCGATCAGGGCATCGTGGCTGCCATGGGAATCGTCCGGCGCAATGGCCCATCCGGCCTTGTCCTGCACGATCGTCCTGATCAGTTCCGGCGTCACCGTGTGCTCCTCCGGCGACAGCACGGGACAGATCAGCGACACGCCATCGGAATTGAAGAGCATTGCATGCCCCGATGAACCGATCGACACTTCTCCGATCGAATGAAACAACGTATCGCGCCGGAGCAGAATGGTCACCGCGCCAATGACACCCCGGCCGCCGTCTTCGATGATCGGAGCCGCCACCACCACCACGTGCGTCCCGAAGGCCGGATCGAACGCGATATCGCTCACGTAAGGACGGGATACTTGCGACTTCACGACCGCCGTCCACCAGGGCGTCTTGCCGTAATAGTACTCCACCTGCGGAATGGAACTGACGACGAGAGCGCCGCGGGCATCCGTTACCAGAATCCCCACGTAGTCGGACTTCCGGATATCATGCCAGCGGATGAGATAATTCGTGACGATCCGGTTGATGAACAGAGGAAACTCGCTGCGGGTGTCTCGCTGGCGCCAGCGCTGCTGCCAGTCTTTGATCATGGCATCGACCGCCTGCTCGTCCTTGCCCTCGTACGTGCGGTTCGATTCGGTGACGGCGGTGCGGAGGAACGGCGTGGTGGCGAGCTGCTGCGCTTCATTGATGCCGCGCATCACATGCATTTCCGTGCGGCGCGATGCCTCGACGGCCACTTCCTTGAAGTTGGCTCCGATGGCCTCGCGGAGCGCCCGCCGTTCTTCCATATAACTGAGCAGGAGGGAGAGACTGAGCGGCAGAAGACCCACCATCACGATCGCCGTGATGATTTTATGCTGGAGGCTGTGAGACCGACTCCAGAATGTCATACTGATGCCCCAAGCAGAATGCGGATAGAAACCGACGGCATCCAGTGACCGGGGGCATCACACCTGTGCGCCGACATCTATCGGCGCACAGGTGTACACGCGGCATGAGCGCCCCGGCTCAATTAGTTCCGCTTCATCATCCGTCCGCCGGCGCCCGGCCAGAGGAGGAGCAATGGACTGGCCACGAACACGGAAGAATAGGTGCCGAAAATGACGCCGCTCAGGAGAGCGAGCGAAAAGTCGTGCAGGACTTCGCCGCCGGCCAGCGTCAGAGGGATTAACACCAGCACCACCGTCAAACTGGTCACGATCGTCCGACTGAGAACCTGATTGACCGCGGTGTTGATCGTGCTCTCTTCCGAATCGCGCCGTCTCAGCTTGAGATTTTCTCTGATCCGGTCGAAGACGACGACGGTATCCGTCAGGGAATAGCCCGCCAGCGTGAGCAGCGCCGTCACCACGAGCAGCGTGATTTCTTTATCCAGCAGATAAAACGCCCCCAGGACGGCCAGCACGTCATGGAACGTCGCCAGCGCCGCCGCAACGCCAAAACGCAACTCGAACCGGGCCGCGATGTACAGAATAATGCCGACAAAGGAGATCACGATCGCAATCAACGCATCTTCCTGCAGCTTCTTCCCGATCGTCGGGCCTATTTCCGTCGAGGCATCCACGACAAATTTATTGTTCGGGAACTCCTTCGAGAACACGGCCATCACCCGTTCAGCCGTCTTTTCCTCGATCGTGGTCGAGGCTTTAATGCGCACGAGCAACTTGTTGTCCTGCCCAAATTCTTGCAATTCCGCATTGCTCAACCCGTTGGACTCCAGGGCTTTCCGCGCTTCCTCGATCCGGACGGCCTGGTCGAACTTCAGTTGCACGGCAGTTCCGCCGGCAAAGTCGATCCCGAGATTGGCCGATCCGCGCGCGATCTGGACCAGCGCGATCAGACCAAAGAGCACCATGATACCCGAGAAGAGAAAGGCAATTTTTCGCTTACCCATGAAATCGAAGTTTGTTTTCCCCAGAATCTCTAACATGCTCGCTCCCTTTTCATCACGTTCAGCTCTCAGTCGTCCGCTACCAGCGTGACGCTTAGATGCTGAGCGTATCCACTTTCTTCCCTTGATTCAGCAAATCGAAGACAACCTTGGTTCCGACGAAGGCTGTGAACAGATTGATCGCGATACCAAGACATAACGTCACGGCAAAGCCTTTGATCGGGCCGGTCCCGAACAAGAACAGGGCCACGCCGGTAATCAATGTCGTCACGTGCGCGTCGATGATCGTGAGCAGCGCCTTGTCATAGCCGCCGTCCACCGCCAGCCGAACGGCTTTCCCGGCGCGCAGTTCCTCACGGATGCGTTCGAAGATCAGCACATTGGAGTCCACACCCATTCCGATAGTCAGTACGATGCCCGCGATGCCCGGCAGAGTCAGCGTCGCATTGAGCGCTGACAGCGCCCCGAGCAGGCAGATCAAGTTGAGCAGCAACGCGAAATCCGCGATCACGCCCGACAACCGGTAATACACCATCATAAAGATCACCACGAGGAGGCCGGCGATCAGGGTCGATTTCATCCCCTGATCGATCGAGTCCTGACCGAGTGACGGCCCGACCGTGAGATCCTGAATGATCTTCAACGGAGCCGGCAATGCACCGGCCCGCAGCACAATGGCCAGATCGTTCGCTTCCTGCGTGCTGAAGGTCCCGGTGATCTGGGCCCGTCCTCCGGAGATCCGGTCCTGAATCACCGGAGCGGAATAGATCGTGTTGTCGAGCACGACGGCCATGCGCTTTTTGATGTTCTCACCGGTGATCCGCTCGAACTCCCGTCCACCCTTGCCGTCGAAGGTGATGGAGACATAGGGATCGTTGAACTCTCCGATGGAGACCCGCGCGTCGCTCAAGACATCCCCGGTAAGCATGACCCGCTTTTTGACCAGGTAGGGCGTACGGAATTCCCGTCCGGTTTCTTTATCCACTTGGTGTTCGAAGAGAATCTGATCCCCCTCCGGCACCTTGGCCTGGAACTGCGCCAGTACCTCGGCCTCTTTTTCCTTCGGCACCCGGGCGGGGAAATCCATCTTCATCTGATTCTCTTCGTCGAGCATCTTGAACTCGAGGAGGGCGGTTTCCTTGATCAGGTCTTTCGCCCGCTTCGGTTCTTTGACACCCGGCAACTGCACGACAATCTGCTTCAAACCCTGGCGCTGCACCAGCGGCTCGGACACGCCGAACTGGTCGATCCGGTTCCGGATGGTTTCGAGCGCCTGATTGATCGCCGAATCCTTGATCCGCTTGATTTCGGTTTCACGCAATTCCCAGACAATACTGTTCGGCGACCCGGCAGCATCGACTTCAAAAAAGGTGGGGTACTCGTCCGAGAGCTTCTGGATTTGCGGCTTCAATTCGGCGTTGGCGAACTGAATCGTGATCTGATTCGACGCCGTGCGTTTCACCGACTCAGCCGGCAGCTTCTTGTCGACCAACACGTCCTGAAGAGACGTGAGCGACCGCTCGACGGCAATCTCGACCGCCCGGTCTTCATCGACCTCCATGACCATATGAATGCCGCCCTGGAGATCCAGCCCCAGCGTAATCCCCTTATCCGGTAGAATCTTCCGCGCCCAGTCGGGCAAGCCCTGATACAGCGGTCTGTACGACGGCAGGAAGAATACCACCGACAGCACGACCACCAGCGCAAGTAACGCAAACCGTCCGCCAACTTTTTTCATGTCTCCGCCACCCTCTCTTGTCTTACCGACGCTTACTCTTTGTCATCGTCTTCCGGCCGTAGTCTCGCAATGTGTTCTTTCTGAATCTTGACCTTGGTATTGTCGGCGATCTGCAGCGTGACCGTCTCTTTCCCGAGGTTCGTGATCGTCCCCCAGAAGCCCGACGCCGTGACGACCTTGTCGCCCTTCTTCAGATCATCGAGCATCGCCTTCTGCTGCTTTTGCCGCTTCTGTTGGGGCAGGATCAACAAGAAATAGAAAATCACAAAAATCAGGACAAACGGCACCAGCGAAAGCAGCGAACTGGAAGCTCCCCCGCCGCCGCCGGTACCTTGCGCCCATGCCACCGATGCCATCACAACCATCATCATAAATCCGACTCCCTTTACGCTAGTCGAGACCGGCCCTCGGCTCCTGCGCGGCGACTGCCGTCACGCCGCCGGTCCGCTCGGCTTCCGCCCGCGCGCGATAAAACTCCTCGCGCATTGTGAGAAACGTTCCCCGCTCGATCGACGAGCGCACCCGTTGCATCAGATCGGCAAAGTACCAAAGATTGTGGATCGTATTCAGCCGCGACCCAAGCATCTCCTTCACGTTGAAGAGATGATGCAGATACGCGCGAGAATACCGTTTACATACCGGGCAGCCGCAGTCGGAATCGATCGGCCGTTCATCCTGTTTGAATTGCGCCTGCTTGATGGAGACGCGCCCGAATCCCGTAAACAACCATCCCGTCCGCCCGTGGCGGGACGGCACCACACAATCGAACAGATCGATCCCGCGGGCGACCCCTTCGATCAGATCCTCGGGAAGGCCCACCCCCATCAGATAGCGCGGCTTGGACTCCGGTAATTCCGGGGCCGTCACGTCCAGCATGGCATACATGTCGGCTTTGCTTTCGCCGACGGACAGTCCGCCGATGGCGTAGCCTTCAAAATCGAGCGCGACCAGCTCCTGCGCTGAGATTCTTCTCAGATCCGCTTCCAGCCCGCCCTGGACGATGCCGAAGAGCGCCTGATCGTTCCGCCGCCGACTCGCCTGACAACGCTTCGCCCACGACGTCGTGCGCTGCACGCCCTCCAGAATCGCCCCGCGTGATGCCGGCAAGGCGACGCATTGATCGAACGCCATAATGATATCGGCACCGAGCGCTTCTTCGATTTCAATCGCCGTTTCCGGCGTGATGAAATGCGTCGAGCCGTCGATATGGGACTGAAACGTAACCCCTTCGTCGGTAATTTTACAGAGTTTCGCCAGGCTGAAAATCTGAAACCCGCCGCTATCGGTCAGAATCGCACCCGGCCATCCGGTAAACGCATGCAGCCCGCCCAACTCCGCCACGACTTTATGCCCGGGGCGAAGATACAGGTGGTAGGCATTGTTCAACATCAACCGGAATCCCAGGTTGTGGAGATCTTCGGGCTCCAATCCTTTGACCGGCCCCAGTGACCCCACCGGCATGAACGCGGGCGTCTCGATGACAGCACGGGCGGTCCGTAGCTGCCCCAATCGCCCTTTGGTCTGTCGATCCTGCTGCCTGACTGTAAACTGCATCATCGCGCGATCACATTCCGTTACATCTGTTCGGGAGCTGAAATCCCCAGCACGGTCAATCCGTTTCTCACCACCTGCTGCACCGACCGCATCAACACCAGTCTGGCCGCCGTCGTCTTGGGAGCAATCTCCTCCGCCACAGGGGCCTCCCCGGTTTCCTGATCAGCCGCCGGGGGGAGAATCCGATGCTTGTTGTAAAACGTGTGCAACAGCGCCGCGAGTTGCTGAAGATAGTACGTCAGGCGATGCGGCTCAAACGCGAGCGCGCTGGCCTCCAGCACTTCGGGGAAGACCGAGAGTTTCCGGATCAACGCCAGTTCGTCCGGATCGGTCAGCACCGTCAGATCGGCTTCAGATGCCGTCGGGCACGCGATGCCGCGGGCTGCGGCCACCCGCCAGAGACTCGCGATCCTGGCATGGACGTACTGCACATAATAGACAGGGTTATCCGAAGACCGTTGCTTGGCCAGCTCCAGGTCAAAGTCCAGGTGCGTTTTGGAGTCCCGCATCAAAAAGAAGAACTTGGCGGCATCAGCGCCAACTTCGTCGATCACCTCGCGCATGGTAATGAATTCACCCGAGCGCTTTGACATCTTCACTTCGGCACCGCCGCGCAGCAGCTTGACCAACTGCACGAGCACGACCTGCAGACGCTCCTTCGGATGCCCGTAGGCCTGCATGACCGCCTGCATGCGCGGGATATAGCCGTGATGATCGGCGCCCCAGACATCGATCAGGAGATCGTAGCCCCGCTGCAGCTTGTCGCGATGATAGGCGATGTCGGAGGCCAGATAGGTACACTCGCCGTCCTGCTTACGGACCACACGATCTTTCTCATCTCCGAACTTTGACGACCGGAACCACATGGCGCCTTCGTTTTCAAACAGAAGGTCCAGGCTCTTCAGCTCGGCAAATGCACGCTCGACGGCGCCGGACTCGATCAGCGAGGCTTCGCTGAACCAGGACTCAAATTCAATGCCCAATGTCGAGAGATCGTCACGGATGTGCTGAAGCAGGGTCCGGTAGGCCAGATCTCGACAGAGCTGTTCAGCCTCTGCCGGGAGCAGCGTCGCCAGCCGCGCACCATCTGACATCCGAATCTGCTCGGCCGCAAGCCGGATATACTCTCCGTGGTAGCCATCCTCCGGAAACGTGACAGACTTTCCCGCAAGTTCCTGCAACCGCGCATACACGGAAGCACCCAGGAGCTTCATCTGCCGTCCGGCATCATTAATGTAGTATTCGCTGACCACGTCGTATCCGACCGCTCTCAGCATCCGTGCCAGGGCCTGGCCGACGGCGGCGCCACGCCCATGCCCCACATGCAGAGGACCGGTGGGATTGGCACTGACATATTCAACCAATATACGCTTTCCGACCCCCACAGTGGACGTGCCATAGGCCGCACCTTGCCGCTCGATGTCTCTCAATACTTCTAACCAGATGGCAGGCTTCACCGTCAGATTGAGGAAACCGGGCCGGACAATCTCGACGCGTTCGAACAACTGATCACGGGTCAGCAGATGATCGGCAATGATTTGGGCAATGTCCTGGGGTGCGCGCTTCTCCGAGGCTGCAAGGGACATCGCAACAGTTGTGGCCAGGTCCCCCCACTCCGGACGTTTGGGGGCATCCAGCGTGACGGCAGGCCAGGACTCCATCTTCAACTGCCCCTTGGCCTTGGCGTCCGAGAGAGCTCCCTGGAGGGCATTCGCCACCCGTTCTTGCACAAGCCCCTGTGTCACAAAATCTCCTAAGTCCTTACAGAAGAAAGAGAAAAACAATTTTGCACTGTAGCATACGGCTCATGGAGTGACAAGGTGAGCGGTCATGAATTCGTTACCCGAGGGTAGCGGAATTCGATCCGGTCGAGAGCCTTCAAGACCTCTTCGGGATCGATACTGAGACAAGGCTTTTCCCGACAGGCCCTCACCGCATCCCACCCCTTGCACGCGCAGATCCCGCCTCGCACGACCGTCACATGCGGCCCTTCAGGAGCCCACCGTTGCTCATCGGACGGTCCGAACATCGCCACGGTCGGCACACCAAGCAACGCGGCTAAATGCGTGACGCCGGAGTCGTGCCCGATAAACCCCTGTGCCTGCGAGAGAATTCCGGCCAGCTTCGTCACGGACGCGGGACGAAGGACCGGCAATTCAGACATACTCAGTTCCCGAATAGCGGACGCACTCTGTTCATCAGCCGGCCCCAGCAACACCACCGGCAGCCACTGTCTGGCATGGCATCCCTGAAAGAGCGTACCCCATATCCTGGGACTCACACACTTGTGAACACTTCCGCTTCCTGGGTGACATACGATGAGAGGACATGACTCTCCAATTCCGCTGGCTCGAAGCGCATCAACTCCTGACTGACGTACTTGTTCGGGAAGGTGAAGATCGAGAGAGGGCCGTAACTCAGCGCGAATTTCCCTCTGCAACACTTGAAAAAATCGCGCGCTCTGATGGAGGCCTTCGATTGAAGCCGGTGATTGCAGAATCACCCGTGAGACTCCGAGTTCCCGCATGGTCCGTCTCAGGGAGCCGCTATGATCACTGAGCCATCCGACAACAAGATCGCACCGGCCGAAGACTGCGTGCTGTTCGCCTGAAAGCTGTTCACCTCCTGTGAACATAGCCCCCATCTGGCTAGATTCGAGCGACCACACATGATCAATCACTCCGCAGTGGATCAGTAGCGTCCCTACTTCTAATCCCGCAAGCAGAACAAGCTCATGGTGAGGAAACGCAGTCCGCAGGGCCACCAACGCCCCAAGCGACAGGAGCACATCACCCAACCCGCCTGGGTGAATCACCACGATAGTGCGCTGAGGTGCGGACATTATTGAGTCTGGGCTTGCTTGCGGAGCACGGCTCTGGCCGCCTCGAGATCAGCCGGCGTGTTCACGTTCCGAAACGATTGAGCATGGGGATCCCGCTCCCCCCACTCGGACGGTGACACCACGATCACGCGAAGTGACGGATCAGATGCGACATTCCTGATCTTCAGTTCATGAGAGAGAGCCATCCGCTCAAGAACCGGGACCACCTTCTTGCCATACACCGCGTGGAGCGGCTGCAATCCATCAGGCAATTGGGCCATCACGATATCAGCCGAGCAGTCACGAGCGACAAACCACCGGATCATGTCCGGATTTAAAAAAGGCATATCGCATGCCGTCACAAATATCCGTTCATTTCTCGCCTGAACCAGTCCTGTATAGAGACCTCCAAGACTGCCGCGATCGGCAATCAAATCCCGATAGACCGTGCATCCCGAAACCGTGAGCGGAGGGCTATCTTGCGCGATAACGATCAAGACTTCTGGAAATAGCATGGCCATGACCGAAACTGTTCGGTCCAGCAACGTCGCTTCCCCTACATGAAGAAAGCGTTTGTCCTCTCCCATCCGGCGGCTCTTGCCCCCGGCCAGGATCACGCCCGTGACATTCATAAAAGCTCTATGAATTCATCGCAAAAAAACAAAGGGGGTGGGTTTCCCCACCCCCTTCATTTTCTACCTATTCACTCCGGCGCAAAGCGCGACTAGAGCGTTTTCCCCTTCCGCTTGTTGGCACGGCGAGTCAGAACCCATGCTTCCAACAGCACGATCCCGCCCGCGATGACAAACGGATAAATGTAGACTTCACGGGGAGTCGGGGGCTGCATGAACGTGTAGTAGAAGGCCGACACGGCCATCTTACGTCCTGCATCACCGTTGTGACCATCCCAAGCGAAGAACACCGTCGGGATGTATTTCCCCATCTCGAAGAGGGTATCCTCGTCATAATCCTGATCCTTCTTGTTGCCGAGCGGACGTTGAATCATGACGTACCAGCGACCGTTCTTCCATTCGGACTTCAGAACCTTCAGATTCTCTTCATAGCTGTCGCGCTCTTCGAAGTCTTTGTCCCATCCGGTTCCCTTAAAGGCTCGGATTGAACCATCAGCTTCCCACTTCACGATGTCCACGGGGAACTGTTCGTTGCTTCCAAAGAGGTAGCGCGGCTTAATCGGAGCGGGAAGATCCTGCCACTTGACAGGTGTTTCCATCGCGATCGCATCATTGTAAACCGTGTAGTTATTCTGATGCGCAGCGATCGATCCTTCCTCGCCAGTCTTCGGTTCCTGTTCTTTCACATCCACGTTCACTTCTGTTGGAGCCCAGGGCAACTTCCCCTCGGCCACGCTCTTCGTACGATCGTCCCACTCAAGGAGATACACGATTGACTTCTCGTTGTAGAGTGAACGGACCCAGATATCGTCGATACGATTGACGAAGTTGCGCGGCTTGTGCGTAATCTGGCCGCCCATGGCGACATACCGCTTCTGGGTCTTCTGCCACGCCTCGTTTTCGATGTCCGCAGGAATTTCTCCCTCCACCGCATTCGACGGAATGACGAAGTTGATCTTCGGCTTATCCGTCAACGGATCGATGGGAAGCGGATTCCCTTCCGGGTCTCTTTCGCACAACGAATTCACGAAGTTCGCAATGTCCCAACGATCATCAATGCTGGTGCTGTCAGCAAAGGACGGCATCGGCGTTCCATTGACACCGGTTGAGAAGGTACGGAAAATGTTCTTCACATTATACGGATCTTGACGGCTTCCTCTGAAATTCCAGCACTTGTGCCAATTGGCCGGCTGGATCGAGAAACCCCAGTCATCCTTCAAGTTGAAGGCGTTTCCATCGCCACGGCCTTCCATGCCATGGCACTCCACGCACTTCTTTTCCACGATCAACTCAGACCCTCGTTTCCGGCTTTCATCTGTCGCCTCTTTCGGCTTCAGATCGGCCAGTTGGAGAATCGTCTGGGTCTCTGACTGCTTATCGGTGAATTTCCGATCCTTCACCAACTGCGTGGTGACGAATGCGAGCACTTGGAGACGCTGCTCCTCGGTCAAGATACCTTCCCATGAAGGCATCGCAGAACCGGGCAAGCCGTGAGTCACGGTCTCATAGAGATCGTTCTGACCGGGGATCGGCTTCTTGGCGTCAAACAAAGGCAACTCACCGCTGGCAGTGTGCCGGATTTTGAATGTCCCCTGGTTGAAGTTGCGCGGACGCGGCCACAGACGGTCAGCACCAGGCCCGTCTCCTGCGCCATCGACACCGTGGCACCAGACGCACTTCGTGAAGTACACGCGCTTACCTGCCTCAATCATATCGGCAGATGGTTCCGGCGCCAGTTCGCCCTTCTTAAACCCCTGTGGAACTTCTTCTGCAGATGCCGTCAAGACCAACGAACTGGCTGAAAACAACGCCAATCCGAAGGCCGACGCAAGGACGACCCCTGCTTTTCTGCCCATCGACGTATTCATCATGTTTTTCCTCATCTCATATTCCATGGGTTAGCCGTAATACCGGTGGACGTTTAGTCCCAGGTCCGCGGGTAGTAACCCGTGTGCCAATATTCGAAAAGAATAACCTTCCAAATTTCATCCACCGTCAAATGCTGTTCCCAAGGCGGCATGACAGAAGCCCAGGGGAATCCTTCGTTCGGCAACCCAATTCCACCTTTCGCGACACGCCAGAAAATGAAGGTTTCCTGAAGCTGTGCGATTGTTCCCGGATCGGTGAAGTTAGCCGGAATCGGATTGAAGGCAAAGGCATGAAGGCCGCGTCCGTTCAGGTTATCACCGTGGCAGAAGTGGCAGTTCTGGAAGAAGATCTCTCCACCTTCTTTGACGTACTTCAGATAGCCCTGATTTTTTTCATCCCACGGATTTGCATTGGGAGCCATCAAACGCCCCATGCCCTGTTCGACGATCAACTTATTGCTGTATTCCTGATCGAACTTACCCTCGGGATTGACACGATAGGGGTTCTGGGAAGTCTGGAGCGTGTAAGTCTTACCATGAACCTTCGTGCTTGCCGGAGGTGCAGGATGCACCGTACGCAACTCGATCGGCTCTTCGGACTTCGGCTTCATTGAATTGAAGGATGTCCAGCCGATGAGGATCGGAATAAGAACCAGATAGGCATAACGAAGCATTTTATTGGCTCCGCTTTGCGCATCAAGGACATTCATAATCGGCTGCTTAAATTTCTTCCAGTCTTCCTCACTGGCAGACACCCACATAAAGACTGCCACGAGAGACACGGTCCCGTACATCGCGCGGACGCTGAACGGGATCGGCGGATACACACGGAACTTCAAATACAACAGCACAAACGCCCAGAACCCGATGCCCTGCCAGAATCTTGGCATCGCCATACCCATCGAGCTGAGCATATAGCTCAACCCGGTGAATCCGATGACGAAACACGCCACCTCAAACAACATCTGGATCGGCATATAGCCTTCGACTAAACGGACGCTGTTCGACGGGACGACGTCGAGAATCATCCCGACTAGCAGGAGGAGCAGTACCGCTCCTACCAGCGCGCCGACTGACATCAATGCTTTCATGAGTTCACTCCCTTTGGTCTAAAAAGATTCACAGCTCAGTTACGAAATCTTCGGGGGTTCTTTCCCCTCGTAGACTTGCGAGAGATAATCCACAATCTTCTTGAGCGCTCCCGCACTGAGTTTCTGACCAAACACCTTCGGCATCGTATTGTCCGGGAACGGCTTCACCACATACGTGCTGGGCGAGACGATCGACTCCATGATGTAATCGGACGTCGACTTGGCCGTACCTTTATAATCCTTATCCTTAATGCGATTCGGCGCATTCGTTCCCTCGACCAGCTTCGGGCCGATTGTGCCGTTCGCTCCCGGGATTCCAGGAATCGTATGGCACGAAACGCACTGTGCCTTCGCAAGAATCTGATCGACCGGCTCCGTACCGTCTGCCATCAGAGCACTCGGAGGACCAGACTTTTCTTCCTGCTTCTTAGGCCGATCCGCTTCAGGAATAAACTTCTCGTACGCCTTTGAAATTTCTTCAAACGACGGAGCATCCCGTCCTTCACGCACAAACAACCAGGTGTCAACCGCTACGAGCTCATCGATGCTGAGCGATATCGGCGGCTTGTGGATCGCCGGCATCGGGCTTTCCTTGTCGTTCGTACCCTTCACACCGTACCCTGCAACCACATAGCAGTTCGGGCATGAATGCGACTCAGCGATATACTCAATAGCGTTTTCAGCCGTTCCAGAACCAGGGAACGCTTCCTTCTGCGCATAGTCACGACCAGCAGGCTTACCCTTGCTGTACTTTGGATCCTCAAGTCGCTCTTTTCCAGCGCGCTCCGGCAAACCTTGCAAGTTCGGCGCACGCTCGCCGAGCATACCGGCATGGAACGCATGACAAAGAGGACACTGCCCCTTGCCGATCGCGCCCTGCTCCTTATTCTTTCCAACGCCGCCGAAAATGATCTTTTCACCTTCATCGGCCAACTGCTGGGCAGTCATACCGCTGTATTCCAACTTCTCTTCTTTAGGCGGAAATCCACCTTCAACTTGCGGCAGCCAATTTCCGTAACCGGAAAGGAACGCAGCCACAAAGAACATAAGACCGCCGATTTTCAACAAGGCACCCAAATTGGGGAAGTATACGGCAACCATAAAAGATGCTGCCGTAACCATGACAAGAGAGACTGGCAAAAGACGATTTTCGCCGTAAAAATTCTCCTTGTAATTGACAATGGCAATAAACAACAGAAGCGTTGCCCCCATCCCGATGATTGTTCTGAGCGTGGCACGCTTTTTTGCAACCGGATCGCTGATCGAGACCTGAAAATAAACTAAGAGGCCTGCCAGCAAAGCAAACGCCGGCCACCCCATCTCTAGCGCTTGATTAATCAAATCGCCCACGGTTTTAACCTCCTGCGGCTACACCGGGGGGAGGCATTGAACGCCTCCCCCCTGAGCCAAGTTGCTCAATAAGATGGTTAGTGGCTGCCTGCCGGCTGAGGCGCACTACCGGGAACTCCCGCCTTCTCTCCAGCTGGCGCCTTCTTTGCCGCTAAACTTCCAAGCCAGAATACGAACAGAATACTGATCCAGAAGAACAAGACGTTAAACGAGATCATATTCGCCGCAAATCCGACCGTATGGGTGTAGGCCCACGGTGAATTGTCCCGCATGATTTCGTTCACGTGCCAGAAGAGGCGAACCGACGAGCGAATGTAGCCCATCAAACCCATCATCCAGGTAAACGCTGTCGCCAACATGATCAGCGCATACTGCGAGCGGGCGGAAATCTTCCCCCACTCAATTGCACCGGTCTGCTTGGCTCCCTTCATCATGACGCTGTTCAAAGCAAACATGAAGAAGAGAGAAGAGAGCGTTGTTGCCACCTGAGGCACGGACAGACCAACCCGGACGTTCGCCGGAATGTAATATCCGTAAATCGCGAGACCGACGATATTCACATAGGCGCAGGCGAAGAACACGCCCATGAAGATGTTTCCAAACTTTGCCCAAGAGACCGTCGAAACCTTGTTGCCCCGCATATACCACACGAAGCTCAACACTGTAGTGGTAATAATGACGTTAATACCGCCGTTCTTGGCGGACATAACTCCATAGTTACCCAGCACCGGATGTTGCTGACCTCCCATGGCTTTCAACTCAGCGGGGGTCATAACCATCGTGTGAGGAGTAATGAAGACCAGATAGCCGCAGGCGAGAATGAATACAAGATACTTAATGTATCGTTGATATTTTTCCGCTCCACGCATCCGCCCCATGGCCTGCCACAGGTAGTAGTTCGTGCTCAGGAACAAGATGCCGATCATGGTTGCCTGAATAATAAACAACCAGGCAAGCAGTCCGCCCATCAGCGTGATTCCCATCTGTTGACGATACGCATACACCTCGCGCATCAGCCAATAGCCGGCAAATGGAAGCGGAATCAGGAACGCTACTCCGAGCGCCATCGCGATGTACCCCATCCAATCATAATGGGCGCGATCTTCGTCAGTTTTAGATGCGAGGAACTTATACGCCGCATAAGCCGCGACCACACCGCCACCGAAGGCCATGTTGCCAAGGATGCGATGCAGGTTGAGCGGGTTCCACAATGCCGTATGAAGCACGTGCCAGATGTTCCCGAGGAACCGGCCCTGCTCATCAACACCGGCCGGCGACATCATGAATCCGATCCATGAGTTCGCCAGGAACATGAGCAATGTGCCGATAATGTTCAAGATAACCGACATGCTCAAGTGAATCCACTTCAAGAACCCCTCTTTCATCTTGTCCCAGCCGTAATAGTAGATGTAGAGGGTTGCGCTCTCCGCGACAAACATCAATGCATAGATATGCATGACAGGGCGGAAAATGCTGGAGAGATACCCGAAGAACGCCGGATAGAGAGTCAGGAAGGTGAAGATCAGAATACCACCCAGAACGGCCGTCAGCGAGTAGGCCGTCAGACTGATCTTAATAAAGTCGTACGCAAGCTGGTCATAGCGCTTCGCCAGCGCCTTATCCTTCGTCACGACCCCCATGAACTCGACGACCATACAGAAGATCGGAACGGCCAGCACGAAGCTGCCGTAATAGAGGTGCTGCTGATTCGCGAACCAGAGCAGCACGCGGCTCTCGAAATTGTATCGCGGATAGTCCTTGGGACCATCGACGGTCTTCGGAGCAGGCGCACCGACCACGATACCTTCCGTCTTATAATAGACATCGCGCCCCTTCTCGACCTTTGCTTCCTCCTTCTTTGCCGCGTCAGGCGCATCCGCACCGATTGCCAGTGACGGAAGCGACACGATCACAGGAAACAGGAGGAGGCCAACCATCGCGCAGAGCGCCATGATTGAAAATACTTTCTTCCGGGTTACAAGACCCATGGGATACCTCCTTAATGCATTACGAAAAAGATTCATCACAAGCCCTAAAAAATCTATGCGGAGCCAGGCTACTTCCGGAACATGTACCAGAAGTCCAGGCCCTGAGCATCCATCAGAAAATGGTCAACCAGCAGGAAGTACCCCACGCAAATCGCCAGAGAGATAATCCCATACAGAATGTTCTGCCCCATCATCTCCTCCTCATCAGATCGATTCGATCAAAAATTCAACAAAGGTCACAGCACCAGCGGCCCCGACTCAGCAGGGGCACTGAATTCCGGCGAACCAATAGAAGAACCACAGACCCACCGCGCAAGTGATGTAGAAAATCATCTTGCCGACCTTAACCATCAAATCGCTGTCAGTTGTCGCCGTCGCCATCGTGCCTCCCCTTCCATGA
>OMJA01000098.1 GCA_900299245.1 Nitrospiraceae bacterium
GAGGACGGCGGACATGACGTGATGCGGATCGATGTGGCGACGCTCGAGTTCCCGCTCCTGCGGACCAAAGAAGAGTTCGAGAAGGGCCGGCCGCCTGAGGCGATCATGCGCGCGCAAGAGATGGTGGCCTGGGCCGATCATCTGGTGATTATCTATCCGCTCTGGCTGGGATCGATGCCGGCGTTGCTGAAAGGATTTTTCGAACAGCTTCTGCGGCCGGGCTTTGCCTTCGAATATCAGAAATCCGGCGGGATGGCGAAGAAACTGCTCACGGGGAAGTCGGCGCGCATCGTCGTGACAATGGGCATGCCCGCGTTCGTCTACCGCTGGATCTTTTCCGCCCACAGTCTCAAGAGCCTGATCCGCAACACACTCCGGTTCTGCGGCGTCGGCCCCGTGAAGTCGACGCTCATCGGCAACATCGAAGGGCTGACCGAGCGGCAACGGGATGACTGGCTGGACGAGTTGCGGGGATTGGGCGATGTCGGGAAATAAGGCCGGAACCTTCCGGATTCTGTATGATGTGGACATCCCCGGCGGTGAGACGGGTTGAAGAAGGAGTAGCGGGATGTCGCAACAGCAGGTGGATCCTCATGTCTTCGTCATCATCGGCGCGACCGGCGATCTGACGCGCCGGAAACTCCTGCCGGCGCTCTACCATTTGCGGGATCAGGGTGTGCTCGAAACGCGCAACACACTGATCGTGGGGGCGGCGCTTCCTGAAATCGGCGAGGACGGATTCCGTCTGTGGGCCCATGAAGGGCTGCACAAGGCGGGCTGGCACAATAACAACGAATTGCGCGACTGGTGCGATGCCTGTCTCTACTACCACACCATCGGCCGGGGAACGGACGAGGACTATGCCGCGCTGGCCTCGTACATCCGCAACATCGAGCAGCAGCACGTCATGCCGGAGAATCGCGTGTTCTATCTGGCCGTGCCGCCGGACATCGCGCCCGCCGCGATCGAAGGGCTGGACCGGGCGGGGCTGCTCAAGGGGCGGGGCTGGGTGCGCGTCGTCTTCGAAAAACCGTTCGGGCACGACTTCCAGTCGGCCCGCCATCTGAACACCACGCTGCATCAGTATGTGGATGAATCGCAGATCTACCGGATCGACCACTATCTGGGAAAAGAAACGGTTCAAAATCTCCTGGCGTTCCGGTTCGCCAACCCCATCTTTGAATCGCTCTGGAAACGCGACGCCATCGAAAACGTGCAGATCACCGTGGCCGAAGATCTCGGCGTCGAACATCGCGGGGCCTACTACCAGCAGGCCGGCGCGCTGCGCGACATGCTGCAGAATCATCTGACGCAGCTCATGACCGTTGTGGCGATGGAGGTCCCGGTCTCATTCGATGCCGCCGCCATTCAGAGCGAGAAGCTGAAAGTGCTTCATTCCATCGCGCCGATCGCGGAGCGGGACGTGGTGTTCGGCCAGTACACCTCCTGGCAGGTCGGCGGCCAGACGATTCCGGGCTACCGCGAGGAGCCGGGCGTGCCGCGCGACTCCAGGACGGAAACCTACGTCGCGCTGAAAGCGGAGATTCATAACTGGCGCTGGAAGGGCGTGCCGTTCTACCTGCGGACCGGGAAGCGTTTCCCGCGGAAGCTCACGCAGATCGCCGTCATCTTTCGCGAGGCGCCGGCCCATGTCTTTCCGTCCCTCGATCCGGGCAGCATCGCGTCCAACAAACTGTTGATCACGCTGCAGCCCAGCGAAGGATTCTCCCTCTGCTTTTCCGTGAAGAGTCCGGGGCGGCCGTTCATGCTGAGCGACCATGCGCTGCAATTCGACTATCAGAAAGCCTTCGGCCCGCTCCCGGAAGCCTACGAGACGCTGCTGCGCGACGTGATGATCGGGGATCAGACGCTGTTCGTCAGCGCGGAATTCACGGAGAAGGCCTGGCGGCTGTACGATCCGCTGCTGACGGGCACCCACACGGTGCATCCCTACTCGGCCGGCTCCTGGGGCCCTGCCGAGGCGGATGCGCTGGTGGCGCGAGCCGGCCATCAGTGGCAACTCGGCTGGTGAGCCGGGTTCCAGCTGTGTCCGGTCGATCTTCTCGCTCATCGTCATCCCAATCTTGACGCTACATCCCGAGCCAGCCGATAATGCGCCGTTCTCAGGCGGAACGCTGAGCAAGCCGGCCGGCAGCGTTCTCTCGCCACGGAAGGCTCATCGGATTGAAGCGCGCCCGGCCGCAGGCGGCGATGTCCATTCACACCTTTACCGCACAGGTCGAGTCGATCACGGAGTTGACGCACGATGTGCGTCAACTCGATCTCCGTCTCATCGAGCCCGCAACCATCGAGTTCAAACCGGGCCAGTTCATTTCCTTCGAGCTGCCGCATCCCGAAACCGGCCGACCCATCACGCGGGCCTATTCCATCGCATCCTCCCCGAGCCGTCCCGGCTGTGTCACGCTGCTGTTCAATCGCGTGTCGGGCGGGCCGGGCTCCGCGATGCTCTACGGATTGAAAGAAGGGGATACCACGCACTTCAAGGGGCCGGCCGGACATTTCACGCTGCACGACGATCCGGGGTGTGAGCTGCTGTTCGTCGCCACCGGGACCGGCATTACGCCGATCTGGTCGATGCTGCTGGCAAACGCCGAACGGCCCGATCCCAGACCGGCCACCCTGTTCTGGGGTTTGCGGAGCCAGCGGGATTTGTACTATCAGGAGAACTTGATCGCCCTTGCGAGGAAGATTCCGAAGATGACGACCGTCCTCACGCTGTCCCGTCCCGAGCCAGGCTGGACCGGAGCCAGCGGATGGGTGCAGCAGCTGGTCGAGGAGCGTGTGACGTCAGTCGCGCAACTTGCCGTCTATCTCTGCGGCAGCGGCGGCATGATCGCCGACGTGACGGCGACGCTGCAGCAGAAGGGCCTGTGCCCGATCTATCGCGAAAAATATTACGACGCGGCGGCCAAGACGAACGGGTAACGGCCGCGTTCCCCCGGACTCACGTCTCACGAAAGGATCGCACCATGGCAAAGAAGCCTCTCTCGCCGGCGAAGGTCATGGAACTGGGCACCGGATTTTTCGGCTCGAAGACCCTGCTGAGCGCGATCGAGCTCGGGCTGTTCACCGAGCTGGCGAAAGGCGCGCGCACGGCGGAAGACTTGACCGCGCGGCTCGGTCTGCATCCCCGCAGCGCGCGGGATTTTTTCGACGCGCTGGTCGCGCTGGGCATGCTGAAGCGCACGGGGACGCGGTACGCGAATACGCCGGAAACGGCGCTGTTCCTCGACCGGGCCAAGCCGTCGTATGTCGGCGGGATCCTCGAAATGTGCAACGCGCGGCTCTATCACTTTTGGGGCTCGCTCACCGACGGCCTGCGCACCGGCCGGCCGCAGAATGAAGTGAAGACCGGCGGCGACTTCTTCGGCACGCTCTACAGCGACCCGCAGCGGCTCGAAGGATTTCTGAAGGCCATGACGGGCCTCAGCATCGGGTCCGGCCGCGCGATCGCGAAAAAATTCCCCTGGAAAAAGTACAAGACCTTCGCCGATGTCGGTTGCGCGCAGGGAGGCGTCGCCGTCGAAATCGCGCTGGCGCACAAGCACCTCACCGGGCTCGGCATGGATCTGCCGGTGGTCCGGCCGGTGTTCGAATCCTATGCGGAGACGAAGGGGCTCGCGAAACGGCTGCGGTTCCATACGGGGAATTTCTTCAACGATCCGCTGCCGAACGTCGATGTCATCATCATGGGCCACATCCTCCATGACTGGAACCTCGACGAAAAGCGGATGCTCCTGCGCAAGGCGTACGAAGCCCTGCCGCCGAACGGCGCCGTGATCGTCCATGAGGCGCTCATCGACGATGTGCGCAAAGAGAACGCGTTCGGCCTGCTGATGAGCCTGAACATGCTGATCGAAACCCCGGGGGGCTTCGACTTCACCGGCGCCGACTGCCGGACATGGATGAAGGAAGCCGGATTCAAGAAGACCAAGGTGGAACGATTGGCCGGACCGGACGGCATGGTGATCGGCTACAAGTAGGGCGGGCGGGGGACGGACAGCGACGCGATCGAAGGCCGATGAGAAAGAAGACGGATTCGCAATCAGACCGGACCGCTTCCATTCCGGCGTCGCTGGATACGCTCATGCAGCGCCTGCTGGCGGAGGAATCGGCCTTTCGTGCCTTCCTGCGCAAGCGGCTGTCCGACGACGCGCTGGTCGAAGACCTGCTCCAGCAGAGTCTGGTGAAGGCGGTCGAGCGCGGCCACGAACTGCACAATCACGACAGTGCGGTCAGCTGGTTCTATCGGATCTTACGCAATGCGCTGGTGGACTACTACCGGTCACACGCTGCCGACCGCCGGAAGGTGGAGGGACTGCTCGATGAACTGGTCGCGTCGGGAGAGGACAAAATGCCGGGGCTCGATGAAGTCCGGCCGGCTCTCTGCACCTGCCTGGCGCCGTTGGTGAGTCAGCTCCGTCCCGCCTACGCCGATCTCATTCGGCGCATCGACCTGGAGGGGGAGTCGCCGGCGGCCCTGGCTAGAGAGCTCAACATCACCTCCAACAACCTCACCGTCCGCCTCCATCGGGCGCGTCAGGCGCTGCGCGCAACTCTCGAAGATACCTGTGGAATCTGCACGAAGCACGGCTGTCTGAACTGCACCTGTTAGCCCGACTGTAATAATCCGCTCCCTACTCCGTCTGTAAGGGTGAACGGCAACCGTCACCACTCACAGGGAGGTTTCACATGACTAGGATCGAATCCACCGCCGCCACGCTGCCGATGATAGAGGAACAACCGGCCTGCTGCGCCGGGACGCAGAAACAGGAACCGCATCACGAGCGGCACGAACCGCGATCGGCCCATGAACACCATGCGGCGGCACAGGACAAACCGTCCCTCAACCGCACCGCGCTCATGGCCACGCTGCATTGCCTGAGCGGATGCACGATCGGCGAAGTGCTCGGGATGGTGATCGGGACGGCGCTGGGGTGGAGCAACTGGCCGACGGTGGCGCTCGCCGTGGCTCTCGCGTTCCTGATCGGCTACGGGATGACGCTCCAGCCGCTGCGGAAAGCCGGGATGGCTTGGGGCGTAGCGCTCGGGCTGGCTTTCGCTTCCGATACCCTCTCCATGGGGACGATGGAGCTGGTGGATAACGCGATCATGCTCGTGATTCCCGGCGCGATGGACGCCGGAATCTCCGATCCGCTGTTCTGGGGGAGCTTGATCGTTTCGTTGATTCTGGCGGGCGCCGCCGCGTTTCCGGTGAACCGCTGGCTGATCGCGCAAGGCAAAGGCCACGCGCTGGTGCACAGCCATCACTGCCATTGAGCGGCGCGGCCGCCGCAATACAGGAACGCGCCGGTGCTCATCCGGCAGCGCGGAGAGGAGCGGGCCACCGGCCCGGTTCTCTCCGCGTTAGACGTCGTTACCGCACTCCCGTTTTTGCCTGCAGGCTCTGCACGTAATTCGCGATGGAGTGGTCCGGGATCTCCTGCCGGCCGAGGTTGTTCCAGAAGGAGAGGACGGAGAAGCGTTCCGCCTGCACGTCGCTGAAATAGGCGTAGTTAGTCCCGTCTTTCAGGACCACTTCCGGACCGAAGTGCCGGTAGGGGCCTTCGTCGAGAATCGTGGTGAGATCGAACGGCGGGAGGAGCGGCACCGGATCTTTGTCGTTCACGAAGCGCAGCAGCGGGAGTCCGCGATACTTCTCGACGCCCGCGCGGTTCGTTACTTTCGGCTGGCCGAACGTCATGGCCTGGCCGAGCTTTACGCCGTCCTCCTTGAACAGCATCAGGACAATCGCCGCCGCGGCCCCGCCCAGACTGTGGCCGGTCACGCGCACTTCATAGCCGGGCCGCAGCAGCGGCTTGGCGAAGGCATAGACCTGCAGCGCCGTATCGGCGAAGCCTTTGTGCAGCGGGATCTGCAGCCGCCCGTCCACCACCTTGTTGTAGTCCACGTCGAGCTTCACGTTGTCGAGATTGGACGTGCCCCGCACGGAGACCCACTGAATCTTGTTCGCGTCGTCCGTCTCGATGTAGGCCTTCACGCCCTTCGGCGTTTCCACCATGAAGGAGACGATCGTGCCGGCCGGCGATTTCTGTTTGATGGCCGCATCGGGCTCATAGACCAGCTCCGCTCGTTGCGCATACTGGACCGCGAGCGCGAAGTCGATCGGCACAGGCGGTTGCGTGGGTGTCGGCTTCGGCAGCACGCTCTTGGAGCAGGATGCGGAAGAAAAGACGAGGCCGGACAGCAGCAAGGCCAAGGTGAGCGAGCGCACCGGCATTCTATCGAGCAAAGTGATCATGGCAACAAGTCCCGGTTAAGGTGAAATCCTGAGAGGCTTGTACCCGCCTCACTGGAGCAAGTCAAGCCGGTAAGGTCGATGACGAAATGAGATTCACGGATGGGCAGCCGGGAGACGAGAGTCCGTGTGCTGTACAGCCGCCGGGTGGAATCCGACGATGGTGCGACGGGCGCGTCTTCGTATGCGCCCGTCGCAATCGCTCAGGCTAGAAACGCACGCCGAAGGTGAGGCCCGGCATCACGGAGGCGTCTGACCCGCGTCCTGTATTCACGTCGGTAAAGTTGAGCAGGAACGTGGCGGTCAGCGCGAGGTTATTATTGAGGGCATAGTCCAGGCCGACGCCGATGGGGATGAGCCAGGACGTGTCCGATTTAAAGCGGTCGGCATAGAGCAGCCCGATACCTCCTTGAACGTTCAGCTTCAGGCGGTTATCGACACCGGGAAGGTTGAACCAGTACTTAACCTGGCCGGAGGCGCCCATTTGAAACAAGTCGCCGGTAAAAGCAAATTGGACCAGAGGACCGATTGAGAGTTGCGGCATCAGAAAGTAGTCCGCATTGAAATTCAACGCAAAGGCCGTGCTGTCCGGGGTGTTGCCCAGGAAGCCGATGCCTCCGCCGCCGGTCCATGTGCCCTGGCGCAATTCCGACGCCTGTGAGAAGGCCGGCGTGACGGCGAGCATGGCGCCGTTCAGGCAGACCAGCGCGAGGACTATTCGAACACCGTGAAGGATACGCATCAAAGAGACTCCTTTCGTCCCGATACACCGGCTTCGAGCCGGTAGGAAAAATGAAGTGAAAGAACACGAAGTAGCAAAAGGATAGCAAGGATCGCCGGCTTGTCAAAAAGAACCCGGGGACAGTTTGGCGCAGGATGTATGGTTTTGTGAACGGGTGATTTGCTTGAGCGTGGAGGGGAGTTCTGTATAGTAAGGCATCTTGTGAGGAGATCACCGCGTGACCGTTCAGGAGACCGCGACGGCCATGGCCGCGCTTGAAGATTGTATCGACCGGTATGTTGCCGACTGTCATGCCCGGGTCGACGGGTTTGTCGAGCGGCATTTTTCACTGCAGGAAACGCTCGCGCTGCAGAAGCAGTCGCTTGTCAGCGATCTGCTCTGCCATCCTGTGAATACGCTGTGGGCGATTCCCTATCTGTTGCTCAAGAAGGTCGTCGAGGTGCCGGAAAAATTAGGCTGGCGTGCCGGGGCCGATCTGGTCGGGCTGCTTCCATCCGGTATGAAGACGCGGTATCAAAAAGAAGTCGAACGGTTGATTGCCGCCGAGTTGCTGGCCTGGCCAACCGAAGGCGGGACCGGCGCGGCGGGTTCCATTGGGCTGAGGGAGATGCTGGAGCGGGATCGATCCGTCGTCCCGCTGCTGGCGTCGCAGGTCAGCATCAAGGCGGCCTTGCACGAATTGCCCGATATCACTAAAGTGCTTGAGTCCCATTCGTCCAGCCGCGGGCTGGTGTGCGATCTGGCGGCGACGGTCTTGACGCTGGTGATGGGATGGATGTTGTTCGGCGATCACTCCCTCGGCATCGCGGGGATCGGCGACCAGATCGCCAGAAAGGCGGCGCGCGATCGGGCGGCGTCGCATTTCGTGCTGGGCGCGAGCTTCGGGTCCGCGTTTTACTCGGTGTTCCCACCCAAGCCGTCGGTGTGGCAGGTGGTGTGGGCGACGTGCTGTGTGGGGCTCTTTGTCACCTGCATGAGCCTGCTCGCGGGGATGTTCAGTGATCCCTGGTTGAAGCGGACGGGGTTGCAGCAGGCGCAGTTGCACCGGCTGATCGATGCGATGGAAGATCAACTCCATCTGCATGTGCGCAAGCGAATCAAACCTGCCGTGAAGCAGATGGCCGCCTGATCCGGACACCTCTTCGCATTCATTCATGCAACGCGCTGTGTTGGGTGTTTGCTCTCCCTGTGTGATCGGGGCGCTTGTCCTCGTCCGGGGACTGAATTAAGCTGGGGGACATGGAAGAGTCAGGCTTGGCGTTGATTGCCGCTGCTGTTGCGATGGTCGTGATCGGATTGGCACGCCGGTGGTATCGCCGGCGGGTGGCGGCGAAACTGGCCGATCAGATGCTCTCCGAGGTGATCAAGGGGAAAGACGCCTTCCGCCGCTGACCGGCCGGCCAGTGCCGAGCGGCTGCTCGAACGAGCGCCGTCTGTGCGATGACCGATGGAGGAGGCGGGGCCTGTATGATCTCAGTGTGATGAGCCCCGGCGGCTGCCATACCGTCGAGTCAGCCGGTCCCGGATGATCGAGCCGATGAGCATCACCGGAATGGCCAGAAGAAAGAGATACCATGCCGCCCATAACGTCACGTCGTGCATGATGGACCTCCTTTTGTTCTCCCTGAAGCAGTTCGCAATCTACGTACCACTACGGGGCCGGTGAGCGGCGCAGCCGAATCAGCAAGATAGTCCGGTGCGTGGCGCGGCAGCCGCAAGATATGGTGGATGTGCGGATGTGATACAGCGCGTAGTCGATGCCACGAAGGTGGCAAAAATCACACGGGTTCTGTGAGATAGATGACAGCCTGCAATGCGTGAATTCAGCTCAGTGCATCACTTCGCAATCGTGATGCTGGGCACGCCCACGCGGGGGACTTCGCTCACGGTCATCTGGAACAGCAGATAGAGTAGCTGGAAGCCTTCGCGGTTCCAGCGGGCCAGCGGTCCGGTGGTGTTCACGGCGTAATGTTTCCCGTGGAACTTGATCGAGAGATCCGCATCGGACGGGGAACTGTCCGACAGCACGAGTTCCATCGCGTGGACGGGATTCTCATGCACCGGCATCGTGCGCGGATCCTTCTCCACATGATATTCCGGTTCTTCCTCCAGCCCGCGCCCCAGGAAGTTCAGAATCGTATTGAAGCTCCGCAGCCGGAAATCCCCCTTGAGCGGATACTCTCCGCCGAAATGGCCGGGACGGATGTCGAACGACACATCGTTCAGATGCCCGTCCTCCGTCTCGTCGATCAGCCGCGCCCGTTCCTCCGGTGACAGCGTATCGGGGTCATAGTTCGTAATGAGAATGCGCCCCGTGATCTGCTTCTGGAGCGTGTAGGTGTTGTCCTTCTGGTTGTACGTGACGAGATACTCTTTTTGCAGCGACTGGAAGCCTTCGGCGGTCACCGAGTTGGCGGGGATCGTCCAGGTGCGATGCGAAACCAACGGCTCGGCGTAGAGCTGATTCTGATCTTGAATGGCTGAGAGGTGCGTCACCACGCGGCGGAACATTTCGTAGCCCGGTTTATCCGACGGCGCATTGCGGTAGGAGACTTCCCGGCCGTCCTGCTTCACCCGCAGTTCCTGCGCCATCAGCCGGAGCAACAGGTCGATATCGAATCGCTGCCGGAGCAGGAGCGTGAACTTGGTTTCTTGAAAGGGGGTCAACAGCCGCTTCGTAAACTCTTCCCCTTCGATCGGCACGATGCTGATCGTCGGGTTCTCCGCCACGCTGCCGCCGAATACCGGCATGAGCGTTTTGCTGGCCTCGCCCGTCAGCGCCGGGGTGGCTCCCGCATTCACGCGGAAGTCGAACGTCGCGGCGATATTCGAGACGCCGGTGAAGTGGATGGGTTGATGGCGATGGGCGCGGGCAATGTTGATGAGCAGTTGCTTGGAAACCGCATCCGTCACCGCTTCGTCATAGGTCGTCACGGCGCGATTCAAGGTAATCGGCGACAGGCAGCCCGACAGCATGAAGCTGCAAAAAGCTCCGGCCAGGATAAGCGGCGCAACGGATGTGAAGCGGAAAGTCGTGGTCATAAGCGCACCTATCGAAACGCACACCATTATAGGGCGGGTTTGTAGCATACCTGGGAGGGGATGTCAGCGGAGATCAGGGAGCAGCCAGACGGTCCTTCTTGCTCGCTGAGGCCGCACGATCGGAATGTGCTCCCTCAATGCGCGCAGTGAAGGACCATCTGGCCGCTCCCTTATGGCAAAGCGAGGAAAGGTGAAAGAGGATTTTGCCACCTGCACAGGAGGGAACTAATCCAGGCTATCCCCAAGGGGGAGAAACGAGCGCGCTTGGAGGGGCTAATAGAGTGTTCCTCTGATGTGTGCTACGTGGAGAAAAGACTCCCGACACCTTTTCTCGATTCCCCTTCTGGGGGGGAGTAAAACTGGCAGGGAGAACGGGTTCTCAGGTAGACTCGGGTCTGTTCGAGAGCCTAAGCAGTCGCGAAGAGGGGGAGCGATGTCGGATTTCAATTGGACGTGCCCACATTGCGAGCGGGCAGTAACGATCTCAGAATACCGGATGGTCAGGAAAGATACCGTCTTAAGTCTAGACAATGCTGATGGTCGTCGGATCTTGCGGACGTTGTTTATTGTTTGTCCTAACCCCGACTGTCGTCGATTCACGCTTACGGCCGACCTACGCTTTAGTAGAGAGCTGCCGAACAGGAGTGAAAGCATTGGCGCTAGCGTGCAAAAATGGAATCTTATTCCCCCATCAAGAGCCAAGACGTTTCCATCCTACATTCCTCAAGCCATATTGGACGACTATCGGGAAGCCTGCCTCATTCAGGATCTCAGTCCGAAAGCCTCGGCCACGTTGTCTCGGCGGTGCCTGCAAGGCATCCTTCGGGACTTCTGGCAGGTGAAACCTGGGCATTTGGTGAATGAGATCGATCAGATTACAGACAAAGTGGACCCGGAAACCTGGGCCGCGATTGATGCGGTGCGGAAAATCGGGAACATCGGTGCCCATATGGGAAAGGACATCAGCCTCATCGTCGATGTTGATCCCAATGAAGCGGAACTCTTAATCGGTCTAGTCGAAACCTTAATCAACGAATGGTACATCGCGAGAGAAGTACGACAAAATCGCATGAAAGCAATCGTTACGGCAGCGGCGAACAAGCAGCCGCCTACCACTCCCTAATCAGGCTATGAGAATGACGGCCCTACAAAGCAGCTTATAACTATGTACGATTGGCTTCTCTCCACGCTATCAACGTCCGCCATAACGACCTTCTTACTAGTTGTGCTGGGATGGCTCGGCCGAAACCTAATAAAAAATCGGCTTAAAGCCAGCGTTCAGCATGAATTCGATGAAAAACTCGAAACCCTTCGCGCCGATCTTCGGAAGAGCGAGGAAGCATTCAAGGCCGATCTTCGGGCCAAGGAAGCACAGATAGCAACCTTGCAAAGCGGGGCGCTAACGGTCTTGGCGAGCAGGCAGGCAGCCCTCGATAAGCGTCGCTTAGATGCTATTGATCAACTATGGGCAGGTATCGACGCGCTTGTTCCCCTGAAAATGGCAGCGATGTCGATGGCCACTATAAAATTCGATGCCTCTTTGAAATTAGCATCGGAAGATCCAAAGGTCAGAGACCTCTTTGCAAAACTTCCAGGGAACGTAGACCTTAAAACGTTCCCGAAAGTCGAGGTGCACAAATCTCGTCCGTTCGTCTCGGAGATCGCGTGGGCGTTGTTCTCTTCGTACCAAGCTATTGTGGGATACGCTGCGGCACAACTTCAATTATTGAAAGCAGGATTGAACGTTCCTGATTTGCTTAATGCAGAGCATGTTTCAAAGCTCGCCAAATCCGTATTGCCGCATTATGCAGACTACATCGATACGTTTGGTTCTGCCGGATACTACAACATGCTAGAACCGCTCGAAGCTGAACTTTTGAAGGAGCTGCGGCGCATGATGCGTGGGGAGGAATCTGACAAAGCAAGTGTTGAGCAGGCAGCAAGGATCATGAAGGAAGTCGAGATTGTAAACGAAGCAATCTCAAAATGTCCGACTACCTAGGCCTTGGTGTCCCTCCTTCTTTAATCACAAGACCTGAAAAGGAGACAGGCTACTTAATTTGTATGGTCTGCGCGCTTGGAATACCGCTCGTAAGACAGTCGACCCAACTCAATCGGCACTTCTGCCAACGCGGTCGTTGAGATGCTGTCGTGGGGGAGTTTAAGCGAAACCATCTCTGTTCGCCCCTGATTGACAGCCCGTTGTCTGCTCGCCACAATCCTACCTCTTAACAGCAAGGGGAATACGATGGCGCAACGCTATCCCGAACTGTCTGACACGCACATTCAATTAATCGCCAAACAGAAGGTCTTTTTTGTCGGTACGGCGACGGCGGAAAGCCGGGTGAATGTCTCGCCCAAGGGGATGGACTCCTTGCGCGTGCTCGGTCCTAGGCGGGTGGCGTGGCTCAATGTGACCGGAAGCGGGAATGAAACGTCGGCTCATGTGCAGCAGGACCCGCGCATGACGCTGATGTTCTGCGCCTTCGAGGGGCCGCCGGTGATTCTTCGGCTCTACGGCACGGCGATTGTGATTCACCAGGGCGATGCGGCCTGGCGCGAGTTGGTGGCGCTGTTCCCGCCGCTGCCCGGCGCGCGGCAGATCTTCGATGTGACGCTCGATCTCGTGCAAACCTCCTGCGGAATGGCCGTGCCCTATCTTTCCTACACCGGCGACCGTGAGTTGCTGAACGAGTGGGCCGGGAAGAAAGGCGAGGAGGGGCTGCGGCAGTATTGGGCGGAGAAGAATCAGCTCAGTCTCGACGACATTCAGACGAACATCGTGAAAAAGATCCGCCCGCAGTAACAGGACCGGTTATCTTGTTTGAACGACTTGTTCGCATGTATGCTTCCATTCTGTCGGCTTTGCCTGTGCGTGACTTTGCGTTATACTCCTGATCGAAGGAGCTTCCTCCCATGGCCAAGATGGTCCCTACTCCTCCTCCCGGGTTTGACGATCTTCCGGTCGATGAGCAAATCGACTTCGTGCAATCGTTGTGGGATCGGATCGCTGCGACTTCCGAGCAAGTCCCGGTGCCTGACTGGCATCACGACATTATCCGGGAGCGATTGGCTGCGTATTCGGCAAACCCCGGAGCCGGCCGATCATGGACCGATGTCCGTGCGGACATTGCGCGCAGATTGCGCGAACGTTGATCTGACGGATGGCGTCGCGGCTTATTCTCCAGCCTCAGTCTGAACTCGATATCCAAGCGGCAGCGGTGTGGTATGAAGACCAACGGCCTGGTTTGGGAGAGAAGTTCCTCAACGAACTCGATCAGGTGTTCCAACGCATTGTCGAGAATCCCCTGCAATTTCCCCGGCTGGAAGCGGCGGTGCATCGGGCGCTGCTCCGGCACTTCCCCTATGGCGTGTACTTCGTGATCGGTGATGAACGTGTCGATGTTTTGGCTGTGCTGCATCTGCAGAGACATCCCGAGATGTGGAAAAGCCGGAATTAACCTCGGGTCAGGCAATCAGGGCTGTGCTGCCTTGCAAATCCCCTGTGATGTGCTTGCCTGCTGGGAGAGGTGTGGGTGTGTCTATGACGCTTGAACTCAAGATTCCTCCTGTGGCGGTCGCGCTGCTCACCGCCGCCGGGATGTGGTATACGGCGCGGGCAGTCCCGGGATTTGATGTGGCTTTTCCCGGGCACGACGTCGTTGCCGGCATAGTGGCGGGGGCGGGCGGGTTCATCGCGATTCTGGGTGTGGTCGCATTCGGACGGGCCGGGACGACTGTCAATCCTATGAAGCCGGGATCGTCATCGGCTTTGGTGCAATCAGGGATTTATTCCGTCACGCGCAACCCGATGTATCTGGGGGTGCTGCTGGTGTTGCTCGCCTGGGCGATCCATCTGGCCCATGTGCTGACCGTGCTCTTTCTCCCGGGATTCGTGTGGTACATGAACCGGTTTCAGATCGAACCGGAAGAACGGGCGCTGACCTCCCTGTTCGGACCGGAGTTCACCGCCTATGCCGCCCGGGTGCGCCGGTGGTTGTGACCGGCTCACGGCGCGCGAGGAGCCGGGGCATGCACGCAAAGAGCAGCAGGCTCAGATAGTAGGCGGTTCCTGAAACCGGATCGCGATTCACCAGGACTTCCATCGGTGAGAGCCAGCGCAGGATGAGGCCGACCAGGAATTCCGCCGCCAGCATCCAGCCGGTTGCGATCCCTCCAACGGCCAGCAGATCTCGTGGTTGAGCCTGTTGAAGATATCGCCTGGTGATCCACCGGGCGGCCAGGACGATGACGGCGAGCATGAGGGGCATTTCCAGCAGTTCCGCCGTTCGTTCGCCGAGCAGCGGGAGGACGAACAGGACACGGATCGTCCCCAGCACGAAGCCCGCTCCGAAGACGATGAGCGCATAGACCAGCGCCGGTTTCAGGATGTGCATCGCCGCGCCAGCGTAGCTGAGCGAAGCGCCGCTGTAAACGTCCCTGACGCGCGGGGACCATCCGATGCAGCGATCCGTCGTTGACAGTTTGTTCTGACCGCAGTAGCCTACCGGGCATGCGCGCGGATCACGAGCTATCCGTCGGATCGGTGACAGCGGTCGACCGTCGTCGCGTCGAGGCGCAAGGGTTTCTTGGATTGGACGACCGGCAGATCGGGCAGATCAAGTACTGGCTGCGGCTGTCGCCCGCGATCTGCATGACCTGGACGGCCTGCGGGACCGTCCTGCAATCCGCTCCGGTGCTCTGGGCCCTGGCTCCCTTCGCCTTGTTGGGCGCGCTGCTGCCCGGCCATCCGTTCGATCTCCTCTACACGTTCGGCATCAGGCGCCTGACCGGCGGGCCGGCGCTTCCCCGCTATCCGCTGCCCAGAAGATTCGCCTGCCTTCTGGCCACGTTGATGATCGTCGGCGCGGCCTGGATTTTTCAATCCGGCTGGATCCTGGCTGGACAACTCTTCGGCTGGGGGCTGGTGGGCGCGGCGCTCGTGAACGTCACAACCGGATTCTGTATTCCCTCGTTCATCTATGGGCTCCTCTTCGGACCACCCGGATCTTGTCAGGTTGAGTGAGAACACCGGCAGGATCTTTCTGATAGGAGGATCATGTGCAGATGGCTACTGAACCGGCTCACACATCCACACTTTCCAACGCGGCGGTCGAGTTGCTGTGGCGGGGCGATATGATCGGGGCGATCAAGGTCGTGCGTGCGGAACGGAATCTCGGCCTGAAGGAGGCGAAGGATCTGGTGGACGCGTACATCCGTTCCCAACCGTCGGTGCGGCAGAAGCTGGAGCAGGTCCAAGCGGAGGCGTGGGGGAAGCTGAAGCGGGGGCTCATTGTCGCACTCATCTTCGCCGCCGTCGCGGCCTTTGTTTTCTTCCAGAGCCGGTAACGATCCCTTGTTCCTTCCGAGCACGGTGACGATGGAGTCAACGGGGTGACCTGACACGCGTTGTTCTGACGTAGGGCTCCTCGTCATGGAGCGGTGTTACTCATGGACAAGGTTGGAGGAGAGGATGGCGTTCGATATTGGCAGGAAGATTCTCCGGATTGTCATGGCCGGGGCGCTCGTCTTTTGTTGTTCGCTCGCCGGATATGCCGCACAGCATCCGTCTTCCCCGGAGTGGGTCACTCCGGCGGTCGGCGCGCCGCATCTCATCCAGCGTGTGTTTCGCAGTGCGGCGGCCAAGGGGGACGTCAGTTATCACATCTATGTTCCGGACTCGTATGAGGCCGATCCGGCGCGGCGGTTCCCGGTGATCTACTGGCTGCATGGCCATGGCGGCGGGGTGCAGGCGCTGCCGCATGTCGTGGAGTATTTCGACCGTGCGATGCGCGAGGGCAAGATGCCGCCTGCCTTGGTGGTGTTTCCCAATGGCATGCCGGAAAGCATGTGGTGCAACTCGAAGGACGGCGCGGTGCCGATGGAAACGGTGGTGATCGACGAATTGGTGCCGCAGGTCGATGCGGCGTGGCGCACGATTCCCTCCCGCGCCGGCCGGCTGATCGAGGGATTCAGCATGGGCGGCTATGGCGCGGCCCGGTTGGGGATGAAATATCCCGAGTTGTTCGGCGCGATCTCTCTGCTGGGGGCGGGGCCGATGCAGCGGGAGTTTCTCGCCTCTGTGGGGCCGGGGAATTTAGCTGCCGACCGGGCCAGAATTTTGGAGCGGGTCTACGGCGGCGACCAAGCGTACTTCCAGGCGCTCAGTCCCTGGGTACTGGCGGAGCAACAGGCGGACGCGTTGCGTGGCCGGACGAGGCTGCGTATCGCGGTGGGTGATCAGGATGTGATGCAAGGACCGAATCAAGCCTTCGTCGCGCATGTGTCGCGCTTGCGCATCCCCCATACGTTTCATCTCGTCCCCAACGCGGCGCATCAGCCACTGAGGCTGTTGCAGGCGCTGGGCGACGCCAACTGGGAGTTCTATCGCGCTGTCTTGGGAGGCGCGTCTGCCAGCGGGCCGACGGGTGATGCCGCCATCCTGCGGTCGGGCGGACGCTAGTGTGGGGGAAGACGTTGAGCTGATCGTTACCGCTATCTCAGCGGACTTCTGCTTCCAGAGTCATTCGCGGTGTCGAGAAGGCTCACGCAGTCGACAGGCTGTTTCATGATTCAGAACTGTGCGCTCCTGACCTTCTTCTCCTACAGTGCGGTCTTCGTCCGGTTGTCCCGCACGAGGGCACACCTCACCCTCACGTCTCACGTATCAGGCCCGGTTAGTTCTGCGCGGCTTCGGAGTCCGGGGGCTCCCAGATATCCAGATGCTTGCCTTCCACCTGGAAGACCTGCTGCGCGCCGAAGATATGTTCCACTTCTTCGGGTGAAGACATCTGCACCACCCCGATGAAATAGCCGTGCTTATCCCGTTGGACTTGCACGGATTTCACGTTGCCGAAGGGAACGAAGATCTGACGGAGCTGTTTTTGGGTATACGAGGGAGGGAACCCGCTGACATAGATTTTTGACGCCATGCCCGCACCTCCTTGTGAAAGGAAGGCATTGTCTTGGTGAGCCAAGAGCGGAAACGCACGTCCACAAGAGAGGCCAGACCCTCTGGTGATTTACCGGCTCTTGCGCAAGGCAATGTCCTCCTTGTTCTTAGAATCTGCAATAAGTCTACCAATCAGATTTTGGAGGCGCCACTAGGTGAATACCTGGGTTGGTTTCAGCGGCGATTCGCGAGGAACGCTCCAATCGAAATGGCGGAAGGATCGAGCCACTGGAGGGTCCATCCATCGGCGAATCTACGTCAGCCGCACTTGTCCCCGCGCAGGTTCGTTTGTATGATCTGACCATGACTGTACGTCGTGCCATCGTGCCGCTGCTGCTCTTCGGCCTGCTCGCGGTTTCCGTTTGAAACGTTGCGGCGCAGGAGGAACCAGCGCCGGAGTCTCCTGTCCTGGAGTCTCCCGCCCTGCAGGCGATGAACCGGGAGTTTGCCGGAGGAGGGGACGCGTCCGCCGCTTCGGCATCTGCGCCGTCCGCGCTGCCCTCGTCACCGCCGTCGTCGGCGATCTTTCGCGATATTCCTTCGATCAGCGGCCGGTATTCCGTCGGAGGCCGCATCGTCATGCCTTATCTCGGGGCGGGGTTCGGCGGCGGGTACACGTCGGAATTGAACCGTTCACTGACCGGTCCGCCGCCTGTGCAAAGCGACGCCGGCTTGCGCAGCCAGTTCGGGCAGGGGTTCTCACCGAACGAGTTTCAGATGGGGCTTCGCATTCCCTTCTAGCGGGGCGTTCATGCCGTTCCCACTACCTACCTGTGCGGAGCTATTGATCA
>OMJA01000099.1 GCA_900299245.1 Nitrospiraceae bacterium
GAAGACGCGCTGTGGACGATTCCCTGGCGCTATGAAGATCGGTCGGTGATGACGCCCATCGGCAATCTCATGCCGGGCATGGTCACGTCGATCTGCGGCACTGTGGCGAAATGCGAGGCGAAGCGGACGAGGAATCGCCGGCTCTCCGTGCTGGAAGTGGGCATCGAGGACGGGACGGGGAAGATGCAGGTGGTGTTCTTCAATCAGCCCTATCTCGAAGATCTGTTGACGGTCGGAAAAGTCGTGATGATGAGCGGACGCGTCATCTCCGGGAAACAGGGATGGATGGTGCCTCGCATGGATGTGGCGCAATACGAAATCGTCGGCGAGGCGGCGGAATCGGCGCTGCATGTCGGCCGCATTGTGCCGATCTACCATGAGACAAAAGGGTGGACGTCCCGGCAGTCGCGGGTGCTGGTGCGGGGATTGCTGGATGAGTATGCCAGGGAATTGCGCGACAATCTGCCCGTCCCGCTACGCGCCCGCCAGCGGCTGATCCCCCTTCAAGAAGCGATACAGGATGTGCACTTCCCCAAAGCCGAAGCGGATGCCCGCCTGCTCGAACGCGGCAAGACGCCGGCGCACCGGCGGCTTGCGTTCGAAGAGTTATTCCTGCTGCAGATGGCGCTGGCGACGCGGCAGCGTTCGGTGCAGGAGCAGTCGAAAGGGTTGAAGTTCAATCCGCGGGCGCCCGTCGTCGATAAGCTGAGCCGCTTGCTGCCGTTCCGCTTGACGGCCGCGCAAGACCAGGTCATTCGAGAAATTTATCGCGACATGATTTCGCCACGGCCGATGAACCGGCTGGTGCAGGGGGATGTCGGCTCAGGCAAGACCGTTGTGGGATTGCATGCGATCGTCATGGCTTGCGGGTCCGGTTACCAGGCGGCCCTCATGGCGCCGACGGAAATTCTGGCCGAGCAGCACTATCGTAATCTCAAAGGCACATTGGAGGCGTTGGGGTTGAACGTCGCGCTGCTGCGCGGGAGCGACAAGGCGGCGGTGAAGAAAGCGCAAGCGGCGCAATTGGCGTCCGGCGAGGTGCAGGTGGCGATCGGGACGCATGCGTTGATCCAGAAGGGTGTGGCCTTCAAGAATCTCGGTTTGGCGGTCGTGGATGAGCAGCACAAGTTCGGCGTGATGCAGCGGAAGAATCTGATCGATAAAGGCTACAGGCCGGACGTGCTCGTGCTCACGGCGACTCCGATTCCGCGCACGCTGGCCATGACCGTGTACGGCGATCTGGATGTGTCCGTTATCGATATGCTGCCGCCCGGCCGCCGGCCGGTGCGGACGTTTCTGTTCGGCGATGCGCAGCGGCGCCGGGCCTATCAGATTCTCAAGGATGAATTGCGGAACAAGCGGCAGGCCTATGTGGTGTATCCGCTGATCGAGGAATCGGAGAAAACGGATTTGCAGGCAGCGATCCAGGGAGCCGAGCAGTTGCAGAACGGCGAATGCGCCGACTTCAAAGTCGGCCTGTTGCACGGGCGCATGAAGTCCGCGGAGAAGGAAGCGGTGATGGCCGACTTCAAGGCCGGAAAGATCCAGGTGCTTGTCGCCACCACCGTGATTGAAGTCGGTGTCGATGTGCCGAATGCGACGATGATGATGATCGAACATGCCGAGCGGTTCGGTCTTGCGCAATTGCATCAATTGCGCGGCCGGGTGGGGCGGGGGGCGGAGCAATCGTATTGTCTGCTCATGGCCGCCGGACTCGGGCGCAATCGTCCGACGCTGGGACGGCATCCGCTCGGCGGAGACGAGCCGGTCTCGAACGCGCGGGAGCGGCTCGATGCTCTGGTACAATCGAACGACGGTTTTGTGATTGCGGAAGAAGATTTGCGGATCAGGGGGCCGGGGGAATTATTCGGGTTTCGCCAGTGGGGCATGCCGGAGTTTCGCGTGGCCAACATCGTGCGGGACGGCGATTTGCTGCAGCAGGCGAGGCTGGAAGCCTTCTCGTTGCTCAAGCAGGATCCGCAGCTGAGCGCGCCGGGGCATCAGGGTTTAAAAGAAGCGATGCTGAGGAAGTGGGAGAAGAAGCTGGAATTAGGCTCGGTGAGCTGAGAACGCCGACAGGCTGGCAAGTGAACAGGCTGACAAGGTCGGGCCTTCGGATGTCACCAGGGAGTTGAAATGGGTTTGATGCAGCGGTTGAAAGACGATTTCCGGACGGGGATTGCGACCTTACGGCTGGGCACGGCGCACGCCGCCAATCGCGCGCTGGAAGAGACGGAACTGCTCCGGATGCGGTTGGAGATCCGGAAGATCGATCAGCAGCTGTCGGACCTCTATAAAGACATCGGCGAACGGGCCGTGGAAATGAAAGAGCGGGGCGAGACGGCGGAACGGGTCGCCTACGATGCCGAGATCGCACGGGTCATGCGGGAGATTCAACAGCTAAAAGACGGCCGGAAGAAGCTCGAAGCCGAGATGGACGAGATCCGGAACGAGCAATGAGCGCCTCCGCCGTTCCTCCGCGCCGGCTGGCCGGTATCGATATCGGCACCCTCACCTGTCGGCTCCTCATCGCCGATCTTTCCCCTCAGGCACCTCTCAAAGAACTGCATTCAGAACGACGCATCCTTCGCCTGGGCGAAGGCGTCGACCAGACAAAACGATTGAGCCCTGCGGCGATGGATCGGGTGATCCAGTGCCTGCGGGAGTGGAAGGCGGTCATTGAGACCTATCGGGTCGATGCCTGCACGGCCGTCGCGACAAGCGCCGTCCGTGACGCGGGCAATCGGGACGAATTTATCGGCCGCGTGAAGCGCGACATCGGGATCGATGTCGAGATCATCACCGGCGAGGAAGAGGCGCGGCGCACGTTGCTCGGCATTCGCTCAGGTCTGCCGCCCGGCGTGACCGACATGCTGGCCCTCGACATCGGCGGCGGCAGCACAGAATTTATTTTGGACCGGCCCGGTCAGGCGCCTCTTGTCCGTTCCATCGATATCGGCGTCGTGCGCTTGTGCGAACGGGTATTGCGAAGCGATCCGCCGAGTTCAGCGGAAATTCAGCAGGCCCGCGACTGGGTACGGAGCGAGACGGAAGCGGCGACGGCGGCCATGCTCCGTTCATCGACCGCGCAGTTTGTCGGCACAGCGGGAACCGTTACCGCCCTCGCGGCGATGGCGCAGAAACTTCCCTCCTACGAACCGGCCCGGATTCATAATTACACGCTTCGACTCGATACCGTCCGCGAACTTGAAGAGATCTTGCTCGGCCGGAAGAAAGCCGACCGTGTGGGGTTGCCGGGCCTGGAAAAGAGCCGCGAAGAAGTCATCGCCGCCGGCGCCATCATCATCCGCACGGTGATGGAGACGCTGGGGATGGAGAGCGTGCTGGTGAGTGATCTGGGGTTAAGGGAAGGGGTGCTGATCAATTTGATGAGTAGGAGTCAAATGTTTCGAGCATGAGATATCTCTACAAATACGGACGTTTTAATGAGCATTCAGAAGCGTTGTTCTCTAGGTCACAGGTTTGGTTTTCGGCCTCTTCAGATCTCAATGATCCTTTCGAGTGTCGACCGTGGTATACGTTTGAAGGCAAAGCGGAACAGATTGTTGAATCAGCGCGCAAGATGCTCCTCAATCAGAGCGAGGATCTGACGCCTGATATGGCCAGTGCTGAGGCAGTTGCCTTGTTCCTTGAAAGTCGTCACCGTAGTTCTGAGCGGCAGGAACAGACGAGAGAAGTAGCCGCGCGACGATTAGCCAAAGTTGGCCTATTCTGCCTTTCGGAAGTTCGCGACAGCATCCTCATGTGGTCCCACTATGCGCAGGACCATTTCGGGTATTGCCTCGAGTTCGCAGCTGAAGATCACGAATACATGTTTGGTGCTGCACAGCCTGTTTCTTATTGTGATGACTATCCAGTTGTCGAATTTTACAACACCCCGATAGACAGGCAGGTTCAGCTTATCTTCTTAACAAAGTATCGCGGGTGGGCTTATGAGCGTGAGTGGCGGGTAATCGACACCAAGGGTGGATCTGGGCTTCACTCATATCCGCCAATTCTGCTCACGGGAGTTATCTTTGGATTGCGAATGCCGGAATCTCAGAGGAAGCATATTCGCAGTTGGGTGAAGAACCGGGGACACGCGGTCAGGTTTTATGAATGCACACAAGATGATCGCCGGTTTGCTATCGAGATAAGGCGGATTGAGTGATGCTCCATTCAAACATGCAGTTGCAACTCTCAAGTGCGGGGTAGGGGCAAGGTATCAAGAAAGTGCCAATTAACCTTTCTTCGTTTGTGGAGGGAAATCATGGTGAGGGAACTGCACTTCATGGCACTGCTAAGTCTCGCAACCATATTTTTCGGTTGTGAGACTAACACAAGTGCAATCCGCACGATTAGTACTGGGTCAAGTGTGCCCGTTTCCGATGAGGACTGGCAGAAAATCATTTCAGGCCAGAAAGATAAATTAACAAAACGGAAGTATGTTGTCTGGGGCAATCACTCAGGCGCAACGCATACCGCGATTGAACGCTTGCAAAGTGATGGGAGCATAGTAGTGGAACGTGCTCGCCTCCAGGAGATCTTGGAAGAACAGAAGGTACGACTAACCCATACTTCAGATGATGACGCGCAAGTTCTCAAAATTGGCAGGCTCGTTGGAGCGGATCGGGTAATGTTTGTAGAGACTTCAGACGTGCAGGAAGTAGTTAACAGGACATTCGTAGGAGCCTATGGAGGAGCTAGTAGATCTGAAACTGTGCATCACGTAAGTGTTTCGGTAAGGGCGATTAATCTGGAAACTGGCGAAATACGGTGGAGTGGGCATGCTACTCTTAGCCAGTCGGTAAATGACCCAGAAACCGCGTTCACCGTGCTTACCATTGCCGCTATGCATCGAGCTGTATGTCAGTTGGAGCGGAGAGAAGTGATCTGGATTGAGTTTGATAGTAGCGATTCATCACGCAAATGGGGGTGTCAACGGAAGGGCTCATCCGGAGGAGATTAGGGAGAAATAAGCAGGGACATTCTGGTTTTCGAGTCCGCTGCCTGGGCTCAGTGGAGCGCCAAATAACTTCCTGAACCGCGTGCCTTAGATTTCGCGGGGATTTTTAGGAGAGGGATCATAAATCTGGAAACGCTGGCGCAGATTCAGCAGATCGTTGGTGCTGCCGCCGAAACCCTTCGGGTCGAAATTTTTGATGCCAAGCAACATAGAGGTATTCTGACCGAGGGACTGAGGCATGAACTCCAGCTCGTCGCCGAAGGCTTCCAGCTGCATCTGGACCGACGGCATGTCGATGACCGATCCTATCTGGATGAGCAATTCAGGGAAACCCGTTTTCAGATTTCTCTGCTTCACGCCTGACGTTTAACGACTCACGTTTCTCGTCTTAGTTTTGCGAATACCACCGATAGCCCTTGTTCTTGGTGAACTGGGCTTTCGGGGCGCCGTCGAACTTTCCCAATAACAGTACTTTGAAGTCGATGAGGCCATGGGTCGGGTTGCCGCTCTGCCTGAGGGTCCTGTACAGTCGGCATTGGCTTTATTTGTGTGAGGACTACGTGTGACTGACAAATCGGAAGCTGTGTCGGCAGATTTCTGTCAGGGGAATGGTCCGCCTGCTGCGGGATCCGTCCGTGATCAGGTCCTGGCGTTCTTTGGGCCTTCCAGTACGGACAATGCGACCAGGCAAGCCCTCGCCGCGGCGCTGCAGGACTTTGTGGGCGCAAAGACGCTCGGTGACCGGCTCGATACCTGGCTTCGGCTGATTCATTGGACGCGGGTGGGAACAAGCCAGTCGTTGCATGTGCTGCATGCCCGCATGCGATGGCGCGAGGCCTATCTCTATTGGGAACTCTTGCTGGACGTGCTTGAAGGAGTTCCCGAGGTCAGACAGCGGGTGCAGGAAGCCGTCGGGCTGATTCTCCAGGAAACCGATGCGGTCAATCTGGTGGGTGAGGCCGGGTTGCCTTGCGATCGCGGGTTGCTGGTGGAGGTGGCGAACCGGATTCTGCACAAAGTCCTTCCGGCCGTGAGAAACGATCGGGACCTGACCCACCTCCTCCAACGGCAATACGGGAGTGCGGTCGAGGTGAAATGGTTTGCGCAACTTCCTCCCCGGCTGTTCTCCAGAATTCTCGCCGTTCTGACCCCGCCGTCGATTCCCGGCCGGCTCAATCCGCTCGTTCGGGCGTTTACTGACGGGTTTCGTCTGCTGGCCATTCGTGTGCAGGCGCAGGGCTTGTCGGACAAGCTCCGCGCAAGGAGCCGGCGGCCTTCGGCAATTATGGAATCACCGTTTTACCGGTTGGCCTGCGCCAGCGAGCAACTCGCCGGTCGCTGGCAATCGGGTACGGGAATCGACTCTCTGGAGGCGGCCTGGGCGGAGGCTGCGGCGGAGTGCCAGAACGAAATCCGCTGGATCCGTCGTCAACTGGAAGTCGCCGGAGTCAGCCTCGATATCGTGTATGGCCTGGAGGTCCTGACTCATTGTCTCAGGCGTATGGAAGCGATGGTCGAAGTGATGGCGAGCCGGGACGAGGCGTCGCATGCCAGAGCTGTCCAGGCCTTTCTCACCGCCCTGGTTCAAGCCAGCCTGCACGAGTGCAGCGTCGGACATTTGCTCGAAACGAATACACGGTTATTACATCGGAAGATCGTTGACCGATCTGGTGCCACGGGTGAACACTACATCGCGCAGGACCGGCGCGAGTATCGGCAGATCTGGGTGGCGGCCGCCGGTGGCGGGGTGCTCACTGCCTTTACCGCGGCGATAAAGATGTCGATTTTTGCGCTGGGTCTGGCGCCGTTTCTGGCGGGCTTGGGGTACGGGCTCAACTATGCGGTCAGTTTTCTGCTGATGCAGACCTTCCACTTGATTCTTGCCACCAAGCAGCCTGCGATGACGGCGGCCACGCTTGCGACGATTATGCGTGAGCAAGCCGGAGCCGCGCGATTGGATGAGATCGTCGCGTTCATCAAGAGGATTTCCTATTCTCAGGTTGCGGCGGCGGTCAGCAACGTCCTGGTCGTTTCGGCGTCGGCTTATCTGCTCGATACATGCTGGAGGGCAGTCACCGGCTCGCCGATTCTCGACTTGCATGCGGCCGAGCATGTGTATGAAACGCTCAGCCCGGTGAATAGCGGAACGGTAATTTTCGCTGCGCTGACCGGAGTGACTCTGTGGTTGTCGAGTCTGGCGGGAGGGTGGATTGAAAACTGGGCCGTGTACCACAACGTGCCGCAGGCTCTGGCGGAGCACTCCTGGGGTGTTCGGGTTTTCGGCGGCGCGCGGATGATTCGGTGGGCGGACCGGTTCTCGCATAACATTGCCGGATGGGGGACGAATGTGTCGCTCGGGCTTATGCTGGGCATGACACCGGCCATCGGGATGTTTTTCGGATTTCCCCTGGATGTCCGTCACGTCACTCTTTCAAGCGGTATGTTGGCGCTGGCCAGCGCGTCGCTGCAGGCGGAATGGTATCGAGACGGATGGTTTCTCTATGCTACCGCCGGCGTGGCTGTCATGTTCGTGCTGAACTTGGGTGTCAGTTTTTTTCTTTCGCTGCACACCGCGTTGCGTGCGTACGACTTTCCACGCCGGGATTTGGTTGAATTAGCCGGCCGGCTGCTGCGGGAGTTCGTTCGTGACCCTCTTGGATTCATCCTGCCTCCGAGAGAACCCGAGGCGCCGGTAAGCGGATCGACGATCACAGAAAAGGCCGTCGGAGAATGAAGGTCGTCGGATAAGCGGATGTGCGGTTACCGCTGCGAATACCACCGGTAGCCTTTGTTCTCGGTGAACTGGGCTTTCGGGGCGCCGCCGGGCTTTTCCAATAACAGGACCTTGAAATCGATGAGGCCGAACCAGGCGGGATCGACCACGTCGTGATAATGCGCGCCGTGGATCTTGGGGAGGACGTCGCCGAGCGCCTGCTTGAGTTCGTTCTCGGTGTAGGCGCGGACGGTGAAGGGCTTGTTCATGGCCTGGCAGAACCGCTGGATGGTATAGGCCGCGCCGGTGCAGAGGACTTTCGTATCCGGTTTCATCGCGAGGAACTGCGGGAGCGAGAGGTAGCGTTCCTGGAATCCTAGCCAGCGTACGGCCTGCCTTAAATGAGAATATTGCACTTCATATTCGGTATGGCCCGGCAGTTTCACTGAGGCCGGCCAGCCTTCTTCCACACCGAACTCCGTCAGGAACGCGTGGCCTCCCGGTTTCAGTACCCGCCACAATTCGGCGACAAAGCGGATCGGCCCCAGGTTAAAGATGACATCGTCCGGCGGATTGGTTTCGATCGGGAGCCGGAGGCGTCTGATCCAGTCCAGCGCTTCCTGATGCTGCTCGGTTTCGCCCTTGTTGGTGAGCAGTTCATTGCGCGTCAGCTTGACCGGCGTCATGTCGGCCATGTTTTCGTTGTCGATAACGAGATCGACCGAGTTGTCCGTGAAGGGCAGGGCTTCGGCATTGGCCCTGGTTCCCAGGCCTCCCCAGCCGCCCTCTTTGGCCCGTTTGGTCTGCAGCTTCAAGAACGGGCTGGTGATGTCGAGCGAGATGTACCGGATGCTCTGCCGTTCGAACGGCAGCAGCTCCTTGGCGAGTTCGCGCGCGACGTAGCCGAGTCCGCCCCCGACTTCGACGATGACTTTAGGTTTGGGGTTAAACCAGCCGAGCTGACGCAGCTGCCGCATAAGGAGCCGGCCGTAGGTCAGGCCGTTCAGCGCCTCGTTCGGCTCACGAAAGAGATGCGAGACGGTGGTTTCGATCAGGTCGAAGTGGCCGTCGTCTTCGGCGCTCTCCGTCAATTCATGATGGTGGAAATCTTCCAGATGCTCTTCGCCTTCGAAGCCTTCCTGCCCGGACCATCCTTCGCGGATTTGCTGGAGCAGAATATCCCACTTGGCCTGGTGCCGGTGGCCGCCCGGCGGTTCGGTGCCGAAGTAGCAGAGGGAATAGTTCGGGGTCGCCCAGCGCTCCAGGTGCCATTGACCGGGCTGACCGTCCGGCCCGCAGATTCTGGTGCCGTATTTTTCAAGCAGGGCGCCGACGGTGATATGGCCGTTCATCGACTTCAGCATTTCGATGCCGGTCAGGTTGAGCCGGATCAGGGGGAAGTTATCGTCGAGCGGCGCAAGCCAGTATTCATCTTCGCGATGTTGATAGGCGACAAGGTCGGGAATATGCCAGGCGAGGAGAGACAGCATCTCGCCGGTCAGTTTCAGCGGTTCCTGGATTGCGGCAACGGGCTTCATGGGCTGTGTGTCTACCCCGTGGGAAGGCGCAGCCTACCTGAGCGGAAGGTGAACTCGCAAGGGGCGGGGACGCGTGCCGCGTCGTTCGTCATGCGTCAATCGCAGGCGGTTTGCGAGTGCGATGCGTGGTCGTCGTTCGGTCGAAGTCAGAGCTGGGACGGCATGGTGGCGGCATCCGTCACGGTCAACACGCCGCGCATGATGGGATGGATGCGGCAGTGATAGGGGTAGCGGCCCGGGGGCAGTCCTGGCACGCTGAATTGTTCTCCCGGCGCAATGACGCCTGAATCAAAGAGACAGGCCGTGCCGTCTTCCACGCAGCCGTTATGGGTGACGGTATGATCGGTCGGCGTCGGATTGTCCCAGAGGATGGGGCTCCCGCTGGCGGCGATGGCTTTTGACGGCGCAAAGTAGGGGGAGCCGTCTTCGATCATAATGTGCGTTGCAGTGGGCATGGCCGTTGTCGGCCAGGCCAGGCTCGTCATAACAAGACTGGCAAGAGCAATGGTCAGAGCGCGTGTCATGGGCGGACAGATCCTTTGTGCTGGTTGGTATCTATTTAGAGCACGAATCATAAAGAACGATTCATCGCACGGTGCCGGGTTCTGGATTCAGTGTACCATGGCGCCGCCCCTCCGGGGCTAGATCCTGCGCCATCTGGAGTCGGTGGCGGCGGTCAGGGGGCTTCTCTTGTTCGGACGGCTCCCGGAGGCACTGGGCGGCTCCTTAGCCAAAACTGCGCAGATTTCACCGGGCCGGTCTCCCGGTTGCAAGAGGCTATGGGTTCATGCTAGATGGAGACCGCAATGCGGTCCGCCATGCGTTGTGCACTTGATCAGGAGGAAATCTGATGGCGAAGTCTAAGAAAAAGGTCGTCGCAAAGAAGGCCGTCAAGAAGACGTCCGGTAAGAAAAAGGCCGTCAAGCCGGCTAAAAAAGCGGCTGCAAAAAAGCCCGCGAAGAAAGTCGCCGCGAAAAAGACGGCCAAGAAAGCGGTCGCCAAGAAGCCCGCGAAAAAGGCCGTTGCGAAGAAGGCCGCCAAGCCGGCAGCGAAAAAGAAGCCGGCTCCGAAGAAAGCCGCCGCAAAGAAGTCTGCTCCCGCTCCGGTGAAGTCCGCGGTCGCTCCGGTGGAGGAGGCCCCGAGAATGCCGGTGGCGGCCAGACCGGCTCCGGTATCGATGCCGAAAGACATCGATGTGGACGAGGAATTGGTCGAGGAGGAATTGGAAGTCGAGAGCGACGGAGAAGGGGAAGGCGACATCGAGGAAGAGCTGCAGGGAGACCTGGCGCTCACCGATAACGACGATGATGAAGCCGCCGACTTTCTTGATAAATCCGAGGACCTGCTGGACGATACCGACGACTATCGCAACAACTGACGGATGGTTCCTGTTGCCTGTGCCGGTCCTTCCTGGAGCGGGAAGGTCCGGCGCGGACGGGCAGGGCCGCTGTCTCATTCCTTCCTGCGTTCCGATCCGAAAACTCCATGAGTCATTTTCTCTTTGTGGCCGGCACCCTTCGCGAGCGGAGTTCACCCGAAAGCGCCTCGCTCCAATTGACCCACGGGTTGTGGGGCTGTTGCACGGCGTTGATCCGCGATAATCTGACGACGTTCCTGACGCCCGAATCCCATGGATTGATCTATGTGCTGAAGGCGGGGATTTGCGCCGATGTGAAGATCGTGTCTCCGGTCCTTCCGCTTTCGCAGATGGATGAGTTTTTACGCGAGGACTTCAAGACGGAAGCGCGCTTCGGGTTTGTGCGGGTTGAACTGACGAAACAATCGACCTCGACCCCGCAGGAGAGTCACAGCCTGTTGCAGTCGGTCCTTCACATCGCGGATCAGGCGGAACTCACCCGGCGGCTGAGTCTGGGCATGCACCGGCTGACGGACGATGAGTACCAGGCCATTCTGGCCGGCCTTCACTAGCAGGCTGTTGAGAAAGCCCGCCAGCGGCGTTCTCGCGGCGCTCAGAGGCTCAACGTACGGCAAAAAGTACGCTTCGCCTCCTCGCTTGCTGCGGCCTTGCTGGCCGGCCTTTCTGAACAGCCTGCTGGTACAGTCTGTTAAAGTGCCAGTCTTGTCTTAGCCTCAGGCATCTCGTATAACGGCGACCATGATGAATATGATGCGATCATGCGGGCTTGTGCTGCTGTGCGCGTTGCTGATGCCGGGAGGCATCGGCCGGATCGGTGTCGCCGAGGCGGCCTGTACGGTTGAGTCCTCACCGGGCGGAAAGCCAGGCCCGCTCATGAAGCATCTCAGCCTGGATTGCACGAGCGCGGAGCGCGTGGCGAATGCCGTGTCTGCCGCGACCGTGCTGAAGGCGCTGGCGCAGGGGCAGCCGGTCGATCTGGCCGGCGTCGTGTTGCAGGGCGATCTGCTGTTCGATCAGCTGCCGGTGCGGAAATCGCAAATTCCCAAAGGGCTCACGCCGGAGCAGCAGGCCGCGCTCAGCGCGCTGAACGACGAAGAGCAGCGGGCCGTGGCGGGGAATCTGATCATTCGCGATTCGGTCGTCGAAGGCGCGATCCGCCATCGATCGGCGAAGGGAACGCTGGAGTTCGAGGGGACGGTGGATTTTCACGGCACGACGTTCAAGGACGGTGTGGATCTGTCGCGGTCGGTCTTTCAGCGGATGCTGGCGATGGACGGCGCCCTGTTCGAGCGGGAAGCTTATTTCGTTCAGGGGCACTTTGCTCAGGGGCTGAATTGCGCCGGGACCAAGTTCGGTCCCCATACCCGGTTCCACCGGTCGGTGTTTCGAGGACCGCTCGACTGCCAGGGGAGTCTCTTCGACGGCCTGGCGGAATTTCTCGAACTGGTCTGTGAGGCGCCGGTGAATTTTGAGCGGGCGCGGTTCGGGTTGGGGACCGGATTCTCCGGCGCCCAATTCAAGAAGCAGGCGAACTTTTCCGACGCGATCTTCAGCCGGGAGGCGTTTTTTGCGTTTACGGTGTTTTCCGGCGAGGCCCGGTTCGCCGGGGCGCAATTCCTCCAGTCCGCTGATTTCTCCAATGCCGACTTCAAGCGGGGTGATGACCTGTCCAAGGTCCGCTTCGATCAGAAGCCTGTGACGAAAGGCGCGAAGGGGATCACGCAGGAAGAGGCGGGGAGCGGGGGCGCATCCACCTTTCAGCACTATGCCGTGACCCTGGGGCTGATGCTGGCGGCAGCCTTCCTGGTCGCCTTCGCTGTCAAGCTCAAGTAATCCTGTGTCCGGCCTACCCCCAACATATAGTTTCAGGCTTGCCCCGCTCCCCTATAACTTGCTATAACGCCCCCGTGGATCAGCCCAACCAACAGACCGGCGGGTTTGAACAGACCGAGCTGCCGTATCAGGTCCGTATCGAGAATTTCGAAGGGCCGCTCGATCTGCTTCTTCACCTCATTAAAAAGAGCGAAATCAATATCTACGATATTCCGATCAACCTGATCGCGCAGCAGTATCTCGAATATGTCGAGGCGATGAAGGAATTGAATCTGAACGTGGCGGGGGAGTTTCTCGTCATGGCCGCCACCCTCTTGCAGATCAAGTCCAAGATGCTGCTGCCGGCGGACGAGGCGGCGTCGGATGAGGAAGACGGGCCGGATCCGCGCGAAGAACTGGTCCGGCGGCTGCTGGAGTACAAGACCTACAAGGAAGCCGCGCGCCAGCTCGACGGCCAGGAAAAAATGTGGCGGGAGATTTTCAGCCGCGAGCCGGAGCCGCTGGTCGAAGTGGAGTCCGATGAAACGCTGATGGAAAACGTGTCGCTTTTCGATCTGGTCGACGCGCTGAAAGCGATCGTCGAGCGGAATCCCGGCGGGGGCAAGACGCTGATCGAAATTGTGCCCGACAACCTGACGGTGCGCGAGCGCATGAACGTCATTCTGGAGACGCTGGAAGGCAAGGACTCCGTGGCATTCGCCGCGCTCTTCGACGGGTCCTGCCACCGGCTGGTGATTATTGTGACATTCCTGGCGCTGCTGGAATTGATCCGGTTGCGGGTTGCGCAGGTCTTTCAAAGTGAAACCTTCGGGCCGATCCTGGTTTCGCGGACCTTCTCGCTCGTGCCGGATCCGGCTGAGCTGGACGACTTAGATGCCGAATGGAGGGGGACATGACTCCGATCACGGATGAAATGAATATGGCCTCGGTCGAGTCCGAGCCGGAGGCCTCCGAACTGGTGGAGTCCGCCGACGTCACGGCGCTGGAGTTTTCGGTCGCCGAAGCGGTCTCGGAAGGACCGGTCGAATCCGCCGGAGCCGGTGCGCCTGCTGAGACCGGATCGACTGCATCGCCATCCGCAGAGGCTGCGCCAGCGTTAAGTTCCGGCCCGGAGCAGGCGATTGCCGAGCGCGAGTTGCGCGGCATCATCGAGTCCCTGCTGTTCGTTTCCCCTGAGCCCTTGTCTGTGCAACGCCTCGTCGCGATTCTGGGCGATGTGACGAAGACGGACGTCGCGCAGGCGCTGCGCGGCCTGGGAGAGGAGCTGGAGCAGGAAGGCCGCGGAGTCCGGCTCGCTGAAATCGCCGGCGGGTTCCGCCTGGTGACCAAGCAGGAATACGCCACCTGGATCAAGCGTCTGGATAAAACGAAATCGGCGGCCAAGTTGTCCCGCTCCGCGCTCGAATCCCTGGCGATCATCGCCTACAAGCAGCCGATCGTGAAATCGGAAATTGAAGAGATCCGCGGCGTCGAAACTTCCGGGGTGGTGCGGACGCTGTTGGAACGGAAGCTCGTGCGTATCGTGGGCCGTAAGGAAGTCCCTGGCCGTCCCATCATGTACGGCACGACCAAATTCTTTCTCGAGCATTTCGGCTTGAATGATTTGACTCAGTTGCCGCCGTTGCGGGAATTCACAGAGCTGGGCGAATCTGACCAGTCGCTATTGCCGATGGATACGATGGAAGTATCCGCGCCGACTCCGGCCGAAGAAGCCGTGATCGACAGCACCACGGAGGCGATCAACGCGTTGAATGAAGAAGCCTCGGCGCAAACCGCTATTGCGGATGCCGGCGAGACGGCGGGTGACCTTACGATCGAAGAAGCGGCAGAGGAAGAGGGTGCGGCCGGGATCGAGGCGAAGGGCGAGGACATGTTTGTCGAAGAAGAGTCCACTCCGCAGAGTTAGCTGATTCGAGCCACCCCACCCACCCCCCCCCCCCCCCCCCCCCCCCCGCCCGCCCCTGGCTGCTGTCTCCTTCGTCCCTCCCCCCCCGGCCGTCCCGCTAGGTGCGGCGAAGGGCCAGGGTGGGGGGGGGGGGGGGGGTGGGGTGGGGGGGGGGCGGCCACGGC
>OMJA01000100.1 GCA_900299245.1 Nitrospiraceae bacterium
GCGGCATTCTCGTCATGCACTTCTCCACATAGTGTCCGGCTCCTCCAGACATCGTGCTCCGTCGGAGCCACATCGCCTCCATCACGACGGGCGCGCTGAAGGAAATCGTCCATCCATTCTACCGGCACAAATCCTAACGGTAACACTCCCGCCAGAGACCCGATGCGGTCGCGAAAGAATTGCTGGAGCGGCAACCCGCTGCATCGTTCGACGATCATCCCCAGAAGCATGAATCCAAGATCGCTATAGAGACTGCGCGTTCCTCTCTCGTAAATAAGGGCTTCATCACGAATCATCCCTAGCACGGCTTCCCGCGCGTAACGACGGCCCTCTTCCGTAGCAGGAAGGACCGCGTGAGGACTGAGCCGTTCGTAATATCCCCGCCAGCCTGGGAGCCCCGCGCTGTGTGTCAACAGATGCCAGAGCGACGCCGTAGCAACCGGACTCTCAGTCGTTTCCGGAAGTATCGAGTCGACCCGGTCATAAAGCTGACATCGTCCGGCCTGTATGAGCAGCATGAGAGACGTCACTGTCGACAGCGGCTTCGTGAGCGAGGCCAGATCGTAGATCGTCGCCGCCTGGACAGATCGGGCAGTCGCAGCACTGGACAAACGTCCGGCCGCATACACATCGATAGAAGCGCCCCCATGCCTCACAGCCAGTACGGCTCCGGGAAACACTCCGTCTGCGACGGCTTGTTCCAGCGCCGCCTGAATGATGGGATAATTCGGCATGGTGGGTGAATCACTCACAACGATGAAGAGCGCGCAGCGATTACGGCTTCACGGCAGCCAAACACACTGGAGGGCGATTCAACACCCGGACACGAGACACACAGAGCGACGATCAGCGGGCCGGGCTCGATTCCCCCTCCATCTTTTCTTCCGGCACCGCTCCGCTATCCTGATAGGCCTCAGCCGATTCGACATCCAACATACGTTCAAACGTATGGAGTGTAGCCCGCATCCGTTCGACCATGAGCAGCCGCTGCTTTTGTAACTGCGACAGATCCCGTTGCGTCTCGCCCAGTTCAACCCGTGCCTGACGAATGACTTCGCCGGCCTTCAACTCCGCTTCTTTGACGATCAACTCCGCATCCCGGTTGGCGCTGCGCTTGACATCGTCGGCCAGCGATTGCGCCGCCACGAGCGTATTCGACAGCGTCGTCTCGGTCCGCTTCAATTCGGACACCTGCTGCTCCATGACGGCCAGTCGTTCCCGCAGCATCGCATTGTCGCGATTCAAGGACTCGACCGTTTGCGCCAGCTCTTCGAGAAACCGGTTGACTTCCTCACGATCGTAGCCGCGGAGCTTCGTGCGAAACACCATCTGCTGAATGTCGAGCGGTGTGATTTTCATGGCATCCCCTCATTCAGGTTATCTGTTCAACTCACCCGCAATCCGCGCAATCGAGGGAAGAATTCCCCGCTGTATGAATTCAATTGCAAAAATGACAATGAGAGGCGAGAGATCGATACCGACCCGCCAGCCGATCATCCGACGAATCGGATCGAGAACTGGATCTGTCGCACGCTGTAAAAATTGCACGATCGGATTCCAAGGATCAGGATTCACCCAACTGATCAATGCTCTCGCCACTACAATAAACTCATACAATGTCAGAGCGGCCCCCACGATATAGACAACCCCATCGAGCAGATTCCCAAGAACAAACATCAGCGTCCTAGCTCCTGAGAACGTTTCGTCGCCGCCTCGATCGCATCGATGAGCGTCGCGCGCATTCCTCCGACTTCGAGACGATGGAGACCGGCGATCGTCGTCCCGCCCGGAGAGGCCACCTTATCCTTGAGCCGGGCGGGATGCTCCCCGGTCTCGATTACCATCTTGGCCGCGCCCAGAACAGTTTGCGCCGCTAGCAACTCCGCCGTCGCTCGGGGCAGTCCCATCTTCACACCGCCATCCGCCATCGCTTCGATGGCCAGAAAGACGTAGGCCGGACCGCTGCCGCTGAGTCCGGTGACCGCATCCATCAGTCGCTCTTCGACCGTCACGACTTTCCCGACCGATTCAAATATCGCGCGGGCGATGCCGGCGTCTGCTTCAGAGACTCCAGGCCCGACGGCAAGCGCTGTCATTCCTTCCTGCACCATGGCGGGAGTGTTCGGCATGGCTCGCACCACCCGGGTGCCTACCCCTCCGGCTTTCGTAATCGCCTGGATCGGAATCCCGGCGGCCACTGACACCGTGAGCGCCCGCTTCAGTTCTCCGGAAAGGTCGCTCATGACCCCGTCGAGAATCTGCGGCTTCACGGCCAGCACAATGATCCCCGCCCAGGCAGCCGCGTCACGATTCGAACTGCCCACACGGACACCGTGCAGGCGTTTCAACGCCTCGCATCGCTGCGCGACGGGATCGGTGGCCCAGATCTGATCCGGCTCACAACAACGCGTCGCGACGAGCCCTGCGATCAGCGCTTCCGCCATCTGGCCGCCGCCGATAAAGGCGATTTTTTCAGCAATGCGCGACTTAGACATGGCGCGCTCCAAAAATCGCCGTACCTACGCGCACAAGCGTGGCCCCTTCCTCGATCGCGATTTCAAAGTCATGTGACATGCCCATGGAATATTCCTGCATGACCAGAGACGACATGTCTTTGGCGGCAATGCGCGCCCCGAGTTCGCGAAGATCGCGGAAATGGGGACGGGCATCCTCCGGCCGTTGCACCGGAGGCGGGATCGTCATCAATCCTTGAATCCGGAGATGCGGCAGATCGCCGAGCAGACCGAGCGCCTGCATCAAACCCCGCTGCGAAAAACCTGCCTTGCTCGCTTCTCCGGCAATATTCACTTCCAGGAGCACCGCCTGCTTCACACCGGCGTCACCGGCGCGCCGGTTGATCTCCTGCGCCAATTCGACGGAATCAACCGAATGTATCAGCTCAAAGGTGCCGACCGCGTCGCGCACCTTCCGCCGCTGCAACTGACCGATAAAATGCCAACGTGGCGACAGGTCTCGGAGCAACGCAATCTTTGCCAGCGCTTCCTGCATCCGGTTCTCACCCAGCAGGATGAGCCCGGCGCCGAGTCCTTCTCTGATCCGCTCAGCCGGAACCGTCTTGGTCGCAGCCACAAGCCGGACAGTCTCCGGTGATCGGCCGGCCCGGGCCGCCGCGCAACGGATGCGATCCAGGATCTGATGCACCCGCCGGGCAAGGGAATCATCTGTTTCCGACTCCATAAATGGCTACGCCGGCAAAGGTTCTGGATTCATACGGTCACTGCCGCCGGCAGTATTCTAACGGAAGCCCCCGGGAATTGGCAGGGGTTGCGCACAGCCTCCTTATGGCGTCGCAGACAGACCAATCGCGCTCACCATGGTCCCGATCACCCGGCCTTCCCGGCGATAGGAGAAAAAGAGGTCCTCGTGACAGATCGTGCAGACGTTCACACTGGTGACGCGCGCGCTATCGATCCCGCAATCCTGCACCTGGCGCCGGATCAACGCCTTTAAATCAAGGCGCGCTTTGCCCTCCCGGTGATCCCGCAAGACCGCTTCCCACCAGGCGAACCGGCTACGGACTTCTTCCAGGACCGGTTCATCCACTTCATAGCAACACACGCCGGCAGACGGTCCGATGCTGACGTGCAGCCGTTCCAGATCCGCGCCGAAGCGTGTCTGCATCAGCATGAGAGTCTTGGGCACAATACCGGCGACGGCTCCGCGCCATCCGGCATGAATCGCGGCCACCACCCGCCGGCGAACATCGTGCACCAGCACCGGAACGCAGTCGGCGGTCCGCACCGCCACCATCGTCCCCGGCTGATCCGTCACCAGGGCATCCCACCCTCCGTCAAAGCGGTCGGCATTGCTCAACGGCCGGTCGACGATCAGCGCGTCCGTTCCATGCACCTGCTTCACGGACAGGATCCAGGGAGACGGAGTACCGGGCGCCCGCATCGGGGCCCCGGTCCCCAACCGCAACCGGTCTGCGTGCGCCCTGGTGCCGAAGAAATGCCGCACTCCGCTTCCCGCAGAAGCGAACGCCGGCACCGTAATCACCGATGCTTGTCCCATGCGTCTCTCCCCTCACGCCCGAGCGTACCGTCCGGGCCTAGTTCACCTGCTTGCGGAGAAACGTCGGCACATCCCACTCGTCTTCCGCCACCAACGCCCGATCGATCGCCTCGCGGGCATCATTCCGCTGACGAAGGAACGTAGGACGATCCAGATCTTTCATCGGACGATCGGTCATCCCCATCGCCGCGCTTACCCCTACACCGGCCAACACCGGCTGCACAGGCTTGGGTGCACGGGCAGCCGCCTGCTCGACGGTTGCCGTCATCGATACCGTCTCATCTTCACATTCAAAACCCGTGGCGATCACCGTCACCACCAGGTCATCGCCCATATCGGGATTGATGACCTGCCCGACGATGATATTGGCATCCGCATCGGCCGTCTGCTGAATGATCGAGGCCGCTTCTTCGATTTCATGCAGCGTCATGTTCGGACCGCCGGTGATGTTCAGCAGCACGCCGCGGGCACCCTGCACACTGCCTTCTTCCAGCAGCGGGCTGCAGATCGCCCGTTGCGCGGCTTCGATCGCACGATTGGTGCCCCGCGCAATGCCCATGCCCATGACCGCGCGACCGGTATGCGACATAATCGTCCGCACATCGGCAAAATCGACATTGACGTGACCGGTCGTCGTGATCACGTCGGCGATACCCTGAATCGCCTGGCGCAACACGTCGTCGGCCACTTTGAAGGCTTCGAGCAGCGGCGTCGACTTATCGACGATCCCCAGGAGCCGCTGATTCGGAATGACGAGAAGCGTGTCGACATGGCGGCGCAGGTCGCGAATCCCCTCTTCGGCATGCTTATGGCGGCGCTGCCCTTCATATTGAAACGGCTTGGTGACCACGCCGACCGTGAGAATGCCCTGCTCGCGTGCGATACTGGCGACGATCGGAGCCGCGCCGGTGCCGGTCCCGCCGCCCATGCCCGCCGTGACGAACACCATATCCGCGCCTTCGAGACATTCCCGGATATGGTCCTTGCTCTCCAGTGCCGCATCTTTCCCGATTTCCGGACGGGCGCCGGCGCCGAGCCCGCGGGTCCGTTCCGGGCCCAATTGAATCTTGTATGGCGCCAGCGAACGATCGAGCGCCTGCAGATCGGTATTGGCCGCGATGAAATCGACCCGGGCGAGCCCCGACCCGATCATCGTATTCACGGCATTGCATCCGGCTCCGCCGACTCCGACCACCTTGATCCTGACCGGCAACAGCGCATCTTCCTGGAAAGAGAACATTGCGGCACCTCCTCACCTGTGATCGCCGAGCGGCACCATGCCGCGCGCGAAAGTTAGAACACTTCCAACACCCGTTTCGTCCATCCAACCATCTTGGTCCAGGCCCCCCC
>OMJA01000101.1 GCA_900299245.1 Nitrospiraceae bacterium
AATTGCCTGATCGATATCCCCGTCGAAGTGGAACGGGTGAATCCCGGCGATCTGGTGACCGTGCAGTTATTGAGCGGGGAAGCCTGGAAAACGCAGGCCGAGCATACCCACAGCACCGGGCATAAGACCTCCTGTTGTTGATCCTGGAAAGGGACTGAGCCCATGGCCGTGCCCATCGTATCATTTGTCGGCCGGTCGAACAGCGGCAAGACCACGTTGATTGAGCGCGTGATTCCCGAGCTGGTGCGGGCGGGCTATCGCGTGGCGACGGTGAAACATGCCGGCCACGGCTTCGATCTCGATACCGAAGGGAAGGACAGCTGGCGGCACAAGCGCGCGGGGGCCAGCAGCGTCATCGTGATGTCCCGCGGCAGCCTGGCGATGTTTGCCGATGTGCCGGAAGAGATGAAGGTGGAGGAGATTCGGGACCGGTTTCTCGACGGCTCCTACGATCTCATCATCGCCGAAGGCTGGAAGAGCGAAGGGTATCTCAAAATCGTCGTGATCCGCGAGCAGATCGGCGAAGTGCCGGTTTCTCCCGACGGGTTGCTGGCGGTCGTGTCCGACAAGCCGGTCGACCTTCCGGTGCCGGTGCTCGATTTGAACGATGTCACGGGTGTCGCAGCTCTCATCATCAAGCACTTCCCGCGCGTCACGCATGAATTGGAACCGTAAAGCGACCCTGATGCTGGCTCTGATCGCCGGAGCCTTCGCCTTCGGCGGGATCGCAATTCCCCTGACCAATCACCCGACGTTTTGCGCCAGTTGTCATACGATCACCCCTTCGTACGACAGCTGGGTGACCTCGTCGCACAAAGAGGTGACCTGTGTGGCCTGCCATGTGCGCCCCGGCGTCGCCGGCTGGCTCCACGACAAGGCCTGGAACGGGACGAAGGATTCGATGATTCAGCTGTTCGGCACCCCGACCGATTCCCACAATCTCCGGGCAAAGGTGGAGTCGGATGTCTGCCTTGGTTGTCACCGCAATATCCTGCGAGTCTCCGAGATTGCCGCGAGGGATCTGCCGGCCCCGGTGAAGGACGTAGGCCTGGTCATGAGCCACCGGGCGCATATGGACGCGTTCGGCGCGAGAGGGCAGGGCGAGGGGTGCACGACCTGCCATTCAGGGGTGGTGCATGACAAACCCATCAAAGGGTATCCGATTGTGATCCCGCGCGGGCATGTGTCGGCCGACAGCCAGCCCTGGCATCCCGATCATCCCGAAGGGTCCTATCTCCGCACCAGGGCATTGTCCGACTGTTTTCGCTGCCATGACGGCAAACAGGAGTATCAGGGGAAGCCGGTCAGCCGGAAGTGCGAGACCTGCCATATCCCTGAAAAGATCGGTGCGTCGTTATTGTTCAATTGACACTCGAAATGCTTGCGATGCCATCACCCGTTCTTGAAGTCCGTCAGCTGACCAAAACATTCGGCGATTTTACCGCCGTCAACGGCATTTCGTTTGCCCTGCGGCCCGGGGAGATTCTTGGCGTCTTGGGGCCAAACGGCGCAGGCAAGACGACGACCATGCATATGCTGCTGGGCCTGATTACGCCTACCTCCGGGACGATTTCGATGTTCGGGATGGATCTGGAGACCCACCGGGAGACTATTCTGCAGCGGGTCAATTTTTCCTCTACCTATATGTCGATGCCGCAATCGCTGACGGTCGAAGAAAATCTATGGGTGGTCGCCCGGCTCTATGGCCTGCCCGATGTCCGTCGAAGGATCGACGACGTGGTGAAGAAACTGGAAATGGGAGAGTTCCGGCACAAGGTCACGCGCAAGCTGTCGTCGGGGCAGATGACCCGACTCACGCTGGCGAAGGCGCTGTTGACTGAACCGAAGATTCTGTTCCTGGATGAGCCGACGGCCAGTCTGGATCCTGATATCGCGCAAAAAATTCGCGCGTTGCTGAAGGACGAACAGCGTGCGTCGGGGTTGAGCGTCCTGTATACCTCGCACAACATGCGGGAAATGGAAGAAATGTCGGATCGCATCATCTTTCTCCAAAAAGGCAATCTTGTGGCAGAGGGGACGGCGGCCCAAATCGTATCCCGCTTTGGACAGGCGGACCTTGAGGATGTGTTCTTGAAGCTGGCCAGAGAATCGTAGTGGCCCCGTTGTGCGGGGAAGGAATGGAGCGCTCATATTATGGTGGAGACAGCCATCTCGTTTGTCCTGGGGCTGGTGCTGGGCGGATTCGGAGTGAGTGCCTGCTGGGGGCTGTTCTGGTCCATCTTTGCCCTTGTGGGCGTGGCGCGCGGCACCAGTAAGTGGCAGGTGGTGCGGGCCAGTCTGACCGCGGGGATGGTCCCTCTGCTGATGGTGGCGGCCGTGGTGTGGGTGACGGATGGCGCGCGTCTGGGCACCTGGCCGTTTCTGCTGGGCGTGGCGGGCGTTCCGTTGACGCTGCTCGGATTGGGCCTGAGAAAGTTACCGGACGGCACGCGTGTCGGCGAACGGCTCGTCGGCGGCGCCCGGACGATGATGGATACTATGCTGGGACGGCACCAGGGGTGTGGAGACTGCGGGGGCTGCGGTGAGGAACATCATCACTAGGATCCCCATTCCATGAAGCTCCACCGGATCAGCGCCATCGTATTCCGTCACCTCTATCTCTATCGCCGGAGTTTGCCCCGGATTATGGAGATCTTCTACTGGCCGTTTCTCGACCTGGTCATCTGGGGATTCATTACCCTCTATCTCGCGCGGTATCAGGCACAGGTCCCCGGATTCGTCACGTTTTTCCTCGGCGCGCTGATTCTCTGGGACGTCCTCTTCCGGTCTCAACAGGGGATCACGATCTCGTTCCTTGAAGAACTCTGGTCCCGCAACCTTATGAATTTGTTCGCCAGTCCGCTGAAACCAAGCGAGTTTCTCGCGGCGACCATGATCATGAGCATTTTCAAAGTTGTTTGCGTGTCGCTGGTGATGGGACTCTGCGCCTGGCTGTTTTACGATTACAGCGTCCTGATTATCGGACTCTGGCTGTTTCCGTTCGTCCTGAATCTCGTCGTGACCGGGTGGGTCATCGGGGTGTTCACCACCTCGCTGATCATGCGGTTCGGGCAGGAGGCGGAGGTGCTCGCCTGGAGCATGGTGTTCCTCTTTCAGCCGATCTCCTGCGTGTTCTATCCGATGGATGTCCTGCCGGCCTGGCTGAAACCGGTGGCCTGGGCCAATCCGGCGGCCCATGTCTTTGAAGGCATGCGGAGCGTGCTCAGTCAGTCCGGCCAGCCTGTCGAGCATCTCAGTTGGGCGATCGGGCTGAACGTCTTGTTTTTGGCCACGATGATCGCCTGGTTCCACCGGACATTTGCCTATTGCCGGAACCAGGGCTTGCTGGTGCGGGTCGGGGAGTGACGTTGAATTCACCGGACCCCTGTGTTAGGCTGACCTCAAGTCATCGCCAGGGCCTCGCGATGAATCGCTAAAATAAAGCAGGCCCGCAACGATGTTGCCTTGCCCGGGAATTTCGTCGGAAGTCAGACCTGAGTC
>OMJA01000102.1 GCA_900299245.1 Nitrospiraceae bacterium
GGCTTCAAGCCCGTTCGCCACGACATCGACCCGATGCCCCAGCCGCTCAAACATCCGGACGGCGACTTTCTGATTGATGATGTTGTCTTCGGCGAGCAATATTTTCATTCCGGTCGAGGTGGCGGCTTCGGCAAGCGTGTGGCGGGTGACCAGCTCCGCCCCAGGCTGGGGGCCGCTTCCGGCGGATACTGCAGCCGACGGATCCAGCACCATCGCGAGACAGCGCGCGAGCTGACTCTCTCTGAGCGGTTTGGTGAGATAGGCCGCAACGCCCAGCGCTTTGGCCGCTTTCGCATCACCCCGCCGGCCGACCGACGTCAACAGGATCACGCGCGGGGCCGGCGTTCCGGTTGCAACCACTCGTTGCGCAAGCTGAAGGCCGTCGAATTCGGCCAGATCGGCGTCGATGATCGCCACATCATAGTGAATGCCCTTGCGGCTCTGTTCCTGAAGATGAGGCACGACGGCGGAATGGTCACTGACCACCGTAGTCACGAGTTCCCATTTCTTCATGAGAAGGTCAAGGATCCGGCAGTTGATCGGCTTATCGTCAACGATCAACGCGCGTTTCCCCCGCACCGAAAGCGCTTCCGGTACGACGGCATCAACCGGAGCGGATTGCGGTTCAAATCGGACGGTGAACCAGAACGTACTGCCCGATCCCGGCTGGCTGGCGACTCCGATCTCTCCGCCCATCATTTCCACGAGTCGTTTACAAATGGCCAACCCCAACCCGGTGCCGCCATACTTTCGTGTCGTGGAGCCATCGGCCTGGCTGAACGCCTGGAACAACCGGGCCTGCTGCGCCTCCGTCAGGCCGATGCCGGTATCCGTGACATCGAACCGGACGACGACCGCGCCGTCCTGCTCAGAATCAAGCCGCACCTGCACGACGACATCCCCCTCCTGCGTAAACTTGATGGCATTCCCCACCAGGTTGGTCAGCACCTGTCGCACGCGTCCGGGGTCACCGCGGAGCGCGCTCGGCACCTCGGCGTGAAACAGGCAGGCGAGATTCAGATGTTTGCTGGAGGCCCGTTCCCCGAAGAGATCCAACGCATCTTCGACGGCGTGGCGCAGATCGAAGTCGATGATCTCCAGACTCATCTTGCCGGCTTCGATTTTCGAAAAATCCAGAATGTCATTGATGATCGTCAGCAAATGATCGCCGCAATTCCGGACCGCTTCGCCATACTCCCGCTGTTCGGCCGTTAACTCCGTGTCGAGCAGCAAGCCGGTCATCCCGATCACCCCGTTCATCGGGGTCCTGATTTCGTGACTCATCGTGGCCAGAAACGAGGATTTGGCCTCGGTGGCGGCGCGGGCCTGGCTCAGGGCTTCGTCGAGATCGTGATTGCTGCGTTCCAACTGTTGCGCGTAGGACGACAGGGCCTGCTCCGATTCCTTGCGCTGAGAGATATCCCGGATAAACGCGCTGAATACTACCGTGTCGCTCAGGCGCAGATGCGCGATGGAGACTTCCGCCGGAAACAACCGTCCGTCACGATGACAAGCCTGCACCTCCACCAGTTTCCCGAGAATGCTCACCTGGCCCGTCTTGAGGTACCGGGCCAGCCCGGCACGGTGCGCGGCCCGCTGGTCGGCTGGGATGATCGTCTCGGCAAGATCCCGGCCGATCGCTTCGTGCGCCGGCCACCCGAAGAGTAGCTCCGCCTGGGCATTCCATTCGGTGATCGTCCCTTCCCGATCCATCGTGACGATGGCATCCAGAGCCGTATCGATAATGAGACGCGTCCGGCTCTCGTTTTCCCGCAGGGAGGCTTCGACCTCCGCCCGTTCCAGAAAGAGCCCGATCTGGCTTCCGATCGTCGCCAGCGTGCGGAGCAAATCCGCATCGCGCGGATGCACCTCCCGGCTGAAGAACTCCATGATGCCGAACACACTGGTCCGCAGCCAGACGGGAAACGTGCATCCGGCGTGCAGGCCGTCCCTCGACGCCGCGGCCGTTCGTACGAAGTCGTGGTCCCGCATCACATCCGGCTCCCACAGCGGCTCGCCCCGCGCCCAGCAGAGGCCGGGAAATCCCGCGCCGGAGGAAAATGTCTCGCGACGACTGGCCTCCAAAAACTCTTCCACCGGATGCGGATAGGCGCCCCACGTGTCCAGGCAGCGAAGCGTTCTGGTCTTCTCCTGGACCCGCCAAAAGATGCCGACTTGCCACTCCAGACTCGTTCCGATCACGCGCAGCAGCTCGGGAATCGCCTGCTCCACCGTCGAGGCTTCCGCCAGCACTTTCGCCACTGCGTGCTGGAGTGCCTGGCGGCGCTGCGCGTGTTTCTGATCCGTAATGTCCCGGGTCACGCTCAAGACCGACGGCTGGAGGCCGTGCTCTCCCGGCAGCAACACCGACGTCATCTCAAACCAGCGCCATTCCCCCGACAGTCCCTGCAGCCGGCCGCTGATCAAGACACTCCGGCCCTGGAGCGCGGCGGCATGCGCGTCCTCGTACACCCGGCGGTCGTCCTCATGCACCCATTGACCAATATCCCGGCCGAGAATCTCCTCGGGAAATCCGGCGTCGAAGAGCGCACACCCGGCAGGATTGATCTGCAGGACACGACGACCGTGATCGGTCACCAGCACCCCTTCCGGCTCCACCTCAAGAATCGTCCGCAACCGGCGCTCGTTTGCGCGCGCATGCATCCGCTCGTCCTGAGTCTCTTTCCATTCCTGCTGAGCCCGACGGGTGGCGCTGACTAAGAGCCCGATCAACGGGCCTACGATCAGGACGCCGGCGGCGCCTAGGGTCCAGAGAAAGCGATGCACCGGCTCCACGACTTCCGCCCGGTCCACTCGCAACAGAACGGTCCATTTCGGACTCGCGACACCCTCCGCCCCCAGCGTGCGGGCGTACCCCGTCAGGACCGGCACCTGACGGACGAAATGCTGTTCTTCGACAAAGCCCGACTCCCCCGAGACTGCGCGCTGAACCGACGGCAGGTTGCCCTGTGTGAGGTTCAAACGCCCCTTGCGCACGGAATCCGAGTCAATGAACACCCCGCCGTCTTCACGAAGCACCTTATATTCCACCGTATGAAAGAACGACGTCTGCTGCTGGAACAACCGGATCGCTTCGGTCACCAGCTGTTCCAATTGCCTGGCGCTCACCCGCGTCGTGACCGCTCCACGAAACGCACGGCGGTCGGCATCCAGCCGATGATCCACGATCGGAGCCGTGAACGAGACGGTCTCTGCGCCATGACCGGCCTCATCGACTGCAACATCACCAACATAGAGGCCGGCTCGTTCCCGCTGCACAGCTTGAAACCAGCCGGTGGCCCGGACATCGAGCCCTCTCGACTGAGGGATCGTGGCCTCGGTAATCCGGCCGGCCGGATCGACGATGCCGATCCAAAGATACAGGGGATAGGCCTGATAAAAGGTCGACAGGATGTGGTTCCGGGCCGCCGGCGTCGCTCCGTTCATGGCGAGCGACTCAGCGAGAAATTGCACGTCGCCGACCCGCTCATTCAGCAGTAAATCGAGCTTCGCGGATACTTCCGCGGCCATGATGGACACCGTTTCTCCGGACGCCGCCACCGTCCGCCGCTCCAACCAGGTTCCCCCTGCGATGACCGCGATCAGTGTGGAAACTGTAATAAGCCCGATCAGCGTAAACTGGTGCCGATGCGTAAACGCTCGGGGACCGCTACCGGATATCGTATTGTGATCGCTCACTTCCACGCCTCTCCGAACGGTTCAAGAACGGCGCACATACCACCGGTGCGGCCTGTGCTGGACAGCCCACTGCATCCTCGTTCGTGTCTGTATCGGGTCGTTCTTTCACGAACTTAAGGAATCCTGGGCAAAATCGTCAGGCCTCAGCACATGGCTTCCCATCGGACGGCCCGACAGGTATGATGGGACGCCATGTCCAACAAGATTGTGACCAAAGAACAACTGGTTGAGCAGCTCAAGGCCCTCCGTGCCCGAGGGTCCCGGATCGTCTTTACGAACGGGTGTTTTGACCTGATGCATGTCGGCCATACCCGCTATCTCCAGGCTGCCAGGGCCTTGGGTGACCTTCTGGTAGTGGGGGTCAATTCCGATGACTCTGTCCGCAGCCTGGAGAAAGCTCCGGACCGGCCGATTGTCAACGAGACCCAACGGGCCGAAGTGGTCGCGGCGTTAGGCTGTGTCGATTTTGTCGTGATATTCTCCGAACCCGATCCCAAGGCGCTCATCACGGCCGTGCAGCCGGACGTCCTGGTCAAAGGCGGTGATTGGTCCCTGGATCGTATTATCGGAAGGGACGTTGTGGAGGCGCGCGGGGGCAGGGTGCAAACCATTCCTTTGGTTCCCGGATTGTCTACAACGGCATTGATTCACCGTATTCGCTCGGCCTCAGCCTGATCCGTGTCACCTACACCTTCTCCCGCAGATGAATGGCTCGCTCCGCTGGTGTCCGCGCTCAAGCAGACGTCGGCCCGGCCCTGTGTCACCGGCTTGCACGGCTCATCCGCGGCGTTTGTGCTCACGAGCCTGACCAGCGCCCCGGCGCTGGCTTCCTACCGGAACCGCCCCTGGATCATCGTCACGGCCAACAACGAAGCCGCCGAACGCCTGTTTGACGACCTTCAGTTCTGCCATCAGCTCACCGGCGTACCGAGCGACCGCCTGACCCTCTTTCCTCAATGGGAAACGCTGCCTTACGAAGCCACCGCCCCCCATGTCGGCCTGATTGCGCATCGCATGCAGACGCTCCACCGCCTGCAATCCAGCCCGGATACGACTCTCGTCACATCAGTCGCGGCCCTGATGCATCGCCTCCTGCCGAAAGACACCTGGGCCCATGCCACGCTCCGGCTGGAGCGCGACGGCACGGTCGAGCGCGACACGCTGCTGGCCAAGCTCCTGCGCCTCGGCTACCGGCGCGTGTCGGTCGTCGAAATCCCCGGAGAGTTCAGCATTCGGGGCGGCCTGGTGGATATTTTTTCGACCGCCTACGCCGATCCGCTCCGTGTCGAGTTTCTTGGAGATTCGATCGAAGCCCTCCGGCTGTTCGACGCCACGACGCAAACCTCGATTCGTCAGATCGACGACGCCATCATCTTGCCCGCGCGGGAATACCTCCGTCCGGAAGACAGCTCGGAAGCCTATGCCCCGATTGCGCCGGATGCGGAATGGCGCGCGCCGGATCTCTACCCGCAGATGGGAACCCTCTTCGACTATCTGCCGAACGAGCCGATTCTCATCTTCGATCAACCGGCCGCACTCCAGGCAACCTGGGCCGCGCTCTGGTCCAAGATCGAGGATGGCTACCTCCGCCACGGCGAACGGGACGCGGCCAATCCCTATCCCGGCCCCGAGCGGCTGTTCCAAACCTGGGACGAAATTGAAATCGGCGCAGCCGGCTGGTCGACGATCGCCTTGGAGCCGCTGACTCCGTCCGACGATACTTGGGCCCCGACCGTCTCGTTCCCGGCACAGATCCCGGCCAGCGCCGGCTTGGGAGTGCGCGGAACTCCGTTCAGTCAGACATTGTCCATCCTCGATCAGCTGCGTGACAGCCATCGCGTGGTGCTGATCGCCCGCAGCCGCGGGCAGGTCGACCGGCTTCTGGCGCTGCTCCGCGAACACGACCTGCCGGCCGCGGAATGGCATCCCTCGGCCTGGGCCAAACGGGAAGGCGGCAAACCGCCCATCGCCGTCATGCACGGCAACCTGTCGGCCGGCTGGTTGTCGGATACCTTTCGCCTCGCGCTCCTGACGGAAGAAGAACTCTTCGCCAAAGGCACACGCCATAAGACCCAGCCGAAAAGCAAAACCGCGACCTTCCTCTCCTCACTCGAAGATCTGAATGTGGGTGACTATGTCGTCCACGTGCAGCATGGCATCGGCCGCTATCTCGGGCTCAAACGGCTGACGGTGCAGGAATTCGAGAGCGATTTTCTGATCCTGGAATTCGCGGGAGCCGACACGCTGTATGTCCCGCTCGACCGGCTCAGCCAGGTTCAGCGGTACAGCGGCGCCGACGGACATGTGCCCCGGCTTGATCGCCTGGGCGGCACCAGCTGGGCCAAGACCACGGCACGGGTCAAAAAAGACATCGAGGAGATGGCCCAGGATCTCATCGATCTCTACGCGAATCGCGAGATGGTCGAGCGGGATGGATACGGTAGGCCCAGCACGCTGTATCACGAATTCGAGGCGGCGTTCGAATACGAAGAGACCCCGGATCAGCTCAAGGCGATCGAGGACATCGCCAGAGATCTGGAGTCGGGGAAGCCGATGGACCGGCTGGTCTGCGGGGACGTCGGCTACGGCAAGACGGAAGTGGCGATGCGGGCGGCATTCAAGGCCATCGAGAGCGGACGCCAGGTGGCCGTGCTCGTGCCGACGACTTTGCTCGCCCATCAACATTATGAAAATTTCGCCGAACGGTTCGCCCCCTTTCCGACGAAGGTCGCCGTGCTCTCCCGCATGCAGCCGCCCAAAGTCACGAAAGCGACGCTGAAAGACCTCGCCGCGGGAGTCATCGACGTCATCATCGGCACTCACCGGCTGTTGCAGAAAAACGTAGTCTTCCACAATCTCGGCCTCGTCATTATCGACGAAGAACAGTGGTTCGGCGTCAAGCATAAGGAACGGCTGAAGCAGCTGCGGACGCAGGTCGATGTGCTCACCCTCACCGCCACGCCGATTCCGCGCACGCTTCAGATGGCGATGGCGAGCGTGCGGGATCTGTCGATCATCGACACCCCGCCGGCCAGCCGGCTTGCGATCCGCACCTCCGTCATCAAGTCCAACGACAAGGCCATCCGTGACGCGATGCTGCGCGAACTGGGCCGAGGCGGACAGATCTACTTTATTCACAATCGTGTCGAGACAATGTCCGCCACCGGCGCCTGGCTCCAACAACTGGTCCCGGAAGCACGGATGGTGATGGCCCACGGACAGATGGATCCCAAGCTGCTCGAAGCCGTGATGCTGAAGTTCGTCAAGCACGAGGTCGATGTACTCATCGCCTCAGCCATCATCCAGTCGGGGATCGACGTGCCGAACGCCAATACCATCATCGTGAACCGGGCCGACACGTTCGGCCTGGCCCAGCTGTATCAACTCCGCGGGCGGGTCGGTCGAGGCGGAGAACAAGCGTACGCCTATCTGCTGATTCCCGATGAAGGCCGTCTCACGGAAGATGCCCAGAAGCGGCTGATTGCCATTCAGCAATTTACGGAGCTGGGCTCCGGATTTCGAATCGCCGCAGCCGACCTCGAAATCCGCGGAGCCGGCAATCTCCTCGGCAAAGCGCAATCCGGCCACATCGCCGCCATCGGCCTGGATCTCTACCTCAAGATGGTCGAGGAGGCCGTGCAGCGGCTCAAGGGGCATACGGTCGAAGAGGAACCGGACCCCACGCTGCGCGTCCCGGTCTCGGCGTTTATTCCGGAATCGTACGTGGAAGATCCGCACCACCGGCTCTCGTGGTACAAGCGGCTGACCGCCTGCAAGCAGGTCGGTGAACTGGCGCTCCTCCACGGGGAAATCCAGGACCGGTTCGGACTTCCGCCGGAACCGGTGGAACGGCTTCTGGAAGTGATGCAGCTGCGGGTGCTGGCCAAGCTGCTCCATCTCACGGCCATCGAAGTGACCCACCAGTCCGCGATCATCACGCTCGGGCCCAAGGCCGCCATCCCCGAACCGGCCGTCCATGCCATGATGGACCGGCTGAAGAAGCGGCTGCGCTTCCTCTCTCCGCACGCGTTCGAGATCCAGATGCCGCATGACGACTGGGGTTCGACCTTTGCGGAACTCAACACAACCTTGCAAAGCCTGGGACACTGTGATACCAACAAATCAATGACACAACCGAAATCGAGCGCCTGAATCACGCCGCGCTCTCGTAATCACTGGAAATACAACTTCGCCTATGCGCAATTTTCGCTTCCCGCTCGCAGTCGCCGCTCTGTTTTCCGGTTCCCTGTGGGCCCTGACCGGCTGCACTCCGCCCCAGGAAGAGCCGGTGCTGGCACTCGTTAACGGCCGTGCCATCACGCAATATGAATTTGACGTCCGCTGGAACGAGCTCTCCGATGCCACCCGCGTCCGGTATGACAAGGAAGGCGGCAAGCGGCGGTTTCTGGATGAATTGATCACCCGCGAACTGCTCATGCAGGAAGCCCGTCGCCAGGGACTGGACCAGAACGACGCGATTCGCGATCGTGCGCAACGCTATAAAGAACAGATGGTGCTCGACGAGCTGTTGAAAGACCGCCTGCGGACCAAAGTCGAATTGTCCCAGGCCGAATTGGACGCCTACTACGAAAAGCACGCGCACCTCTTGCTGGCCCCGCTCAAAGTGCAGGTTTCCCAGATGCTGCTGAACAATTATCCGGCGGCGAAAGATTTGAAGAAGCAGATTGAAACCGGCGGCGATTTCGCCAAGTTCGCCCAGCGCTATTCCATCGACGACAAAACAAAATCCAAAGGCGGCGATCTGGGCCCGTACCGGAAAGGCCTGCTCAATCCCGATGTCGACGCTGTCGTCCAGACCCTGAAACCGGGTATCATCAGCGAGCCCATCAAGACCGACGCAGGCTACTATCTCGTCAAGGTCAGCCCGCTGGAAAAAGAAACGATCCAGGCGGACCTTGCCACCCGTGAGCGGCTGCGCCAGGAACTCCTGGCGGATAAACGCCGGAAGCAGTTCGAAGAAGTGATCTCCGACATTCGCACCAAAGCCACCGTCCGTCTTGCCGATGCCTCGCGATACATCACCGAGGATACGGGAAAACCGTAGCGCCCGCGCTTCCTTCTCCTCAAGACCCCTTCGTTTCGTGTACAATCCTCCGGTTAACTCACGCCCTCATCGAGGAGCATCGCGCCCGTGCTTGTGAATCCGGTGTCCCGCACAATCCTCCCGCTTTCCTTCGTCCTGCTGACGGCTCTGCTCTGGGAGCAATCCGTCCTCCCGGCATTGTCGGTCACCCAACTGGAGGACCGGATCGTGGCGGTCGTGAATACCGACCTCATCATGCAATCCGACGTCCGGCGCGAACTGGCCCCCGAGCAGGAACGGATTCGCCAGCAATACCGCGGCGAGGAGTTGGAACAGCGCCTGAAAGCGGCCGAATACATGGCGCTGACGAAAATGATCGAGCGGCGGCTGCAATTGCAGGAAGCCAAAGCGAAGAGCGTGGATGTCTCCGATCAGGAAGTGAAGCAGGCTATCCAGCAGATGAAGCAGCAGGGCGAGAAAGTCGATGAGAAGGACCCGGTCAGTTTCAGCAACGTGCGCGATCAGCTCACGCTGCTCAAGGTCGTCGACCGGGAAGTGCGAAACGGCGTGATGGTCGGGGACGCGGAAATGAAACGGTACTACAAGGAGCACCTGACGCGCTTTGCGCTCCCCGAAGAATATACGCTGAGCCAGATTTTGATTCAGCCCCGCTCGACTGATACCGCCGCAGAAGCCTTGGAGAAAGCGCGGATCGTGATGGCGGAATTGAAGCGGGGGGAAAAATTTGAGGATGCCGCGCTGCGCTATTCAGACGGTCCGAACGCCTCCCGCGGCGGTCGGCTGGGACTCGTCAGGCAGGGAGAACTCCTCCCTGCCATCGAGCGCGCCATCGCGCCGCTGGTGCCGGGCGGAATCTCCGAGATCGTCGAAACGTCCGACGGGTTTCATATCGTCCGGGTGGATGAGCGAACGCCGAAGCAGTTCCGCCCGTTTGAGGAAGTGAAGTTCGAAATCCAGTCGTTGGTGTTTCAGCAAAAGAGCGAGGACGTCTTCCAGGCATGGCTGGTCGACTTGAAGAACAAGGCCTACATCGAAATCAAGTTTTGACCAGATCCCGCAGCACTCCCCAGAGGTGATCCCGCCCCTCCCCGGTCACCACAGAATAGGGGATAAGCTGCTGCCCTTCCGGCAACCCGAGATCGCGGTGCGTTTGACGGAGCGTCCGCACCCGTTCACTCGGCTTGAGCTTGTCCACCTTCGTCGCCACGATCAGCGGCTCGCGCCCGATGGATCGCAACCAGGCCACCGTCTGGCGATCCTGTTCCGTCACGACTCGGCACTCCACCAGCAGAATCACCGTGAGCAACGACGGTTGTTCCGCTACGTAGGATTCGATCAGCGGCCCCCATTCGGCGCGGACGGACTTCGAGACTTTCGCAAACCCGTATCCGGGAAGATCCACCAGATAAAACGTCGCCAGCCCCGGATCCGACGTCGCAACTTGAAAAAGATTCACGGCTCTGGTTTTCCCGGGTGTCCGGCTGACTTTGGCAAGCCCTCTCCGGTTGA
>OMJA01000103.1 GCA_900299245.1 Nitrospiraceae bacterium
CCCGCCCCGCCATCAGCCGTTCTGAGGCGCATTGCCAGATCCGGATATTCATATTCAAGCCCCTGCGCGATCAACAGTCTCAAGCAGGTGCTTTCGTCGCAGCCGGAAGTCCCGGCCACCACATTCGGAACGGACGGGGCCGTCTCATCGGATTCGACCGACCAGATCGCCGAGGTCCCTGCCCCGAAGGAAAGGGGAACAAAACCTGCCGGGATACTTTTCGTGGGATCGCTGTCGAAAGTCCACTTATGGAAAAGACCGCCGGTCGCCTGCTGTTTCAGATTGGCTTCCTTCTCCTCATGGTTTTCACGGGGAACCGCCGACACCGGACCGACCGCCGCGAATACAACGAGCGCCACCCCCAAGCCGGTGGCGAACATACCGCGAATATGTTGAGCTACCACACCCTGAGTAGCGCGCATCTTTCACTCCTTCATGCTGACAACACCGTCTATGGTTTTGAGCCCCGTAACGGGTTCCGCCGTATCGCGACTATCTCACGCTGCAACCGATTCCGCTCGGCCAGAATCTGTTTTCGCCGCTGCCAGCGATCCCAGGTCCACCACCGGAGCTTCTGGGCGAACGTCACCGTCGGTGGCGCCGCACTCCCGCCGGGAGCATGCTGAAAATCATAGCCCTTGTAGCGATCGCGATTCTCAAAAAACCGCGTATAGAGATGCTCGTAAAGGCCGCTTCCCGGTCCACCGACAGCCACAGGCGCTCCTTTCTACAAGAGACTTTCCAGCTGGACGCTCTCGGTCACCGGTGCGGAACAGGTGAACTGCTGACAGACATACGCTGTCGGCTGCCCGTTCACGCTCACCTTCCCGGCCGCGAGAGGGAGTTCGCCCTCTTTACCCCGGCGGGACTCATCGATGACCAGGAGAATCTTGTTCGGCACATACCGCTGATGCAACGTCGCCAAAAGCGACTCCGTCTGGGGATTGCCCCGCGCTCCCACGACCACCACTTCTTTCGGTTTGGTCAACAACAGATCCAGCCCGCACAGCAGCCCGGACGCCCCGTAGGCATTCTGATCCATCAATTGACGAAACACCCGCAACGTTTGCTCGGCCCGTTCATAATACATCCGCCCGCCCGTCAAAGAGAAGAGCCGGACCAGCACCTGCACGGCCACCGCGTTCCCGGACGGCATGGCGCTATCCATGCCGGATTTCATTCGATGAATGAGGGGTTCATGGTCGTTCGCCGTAAAGAAAAATCCGCCGGCGGCCTCATCCCAGAACTGCGCGAGCATGCTCTCCGTCACCACCTGCGCCTGCTCCAGATACCAGCTGTGCGACGTCGCTTCAAACGCATCCAGCAGCGCCGCCGCCAGATAGGCATAGTCATCCAGATACCCGGCAATCCGCCCGCTTCCGCCGGCGACCGTGCGATACACGCGCCCGCCGGCGATCGCATAATCGATCAAGAATGTTAACGCCTGCTCGGCGGAGGACAAATACCAGGGAGTTCCGAAGGTCTGGTAGGCATCGAGAAAGGCCGAGACGGCGAGGGCATTCCAGCTGGTAAGGATGTTCTCATCCCGTTGCGGCTTGACGCGCTGGTCGCGGGCGCTCAACAACTTCTTCCTGGCCGGGCGCAGCGTGGCTTCGAACTGTTCCTGAGCCTCGGCGGACGAACCGGTGTCCCCCAGCCGGTTCAGGACCGTCTTCCCCTCGAAGTTGCCGCCGTCGGTCACACCATACGCCCGGCAGAACGTCTCGCCGAGTTCCTGTCCCAGCACGGTCAGAATCTCCGCCGGATCCCAGACGAAGAACCGGCCCTCCTCCCCTTCGCTGTCGGCGTCCTGCGCGGCATAAAACGCGCCGTCCGCATGCGACAGTTCACGGCGCGTCCATTCGAGCGTCTCTTCCACCACCTGGCGGAACCGCGTCTCTTTGGTCAACCGCCAGCCGTCGAGATAGATGCGGACCAATTGTGCATTGTCGTAGAGCATCTTTTCAAAATGCGGGATGAGCCACTGACCGTCGACCGAATACCGGTGAAACCCGCCGCCGAGATGATCGTAGATCCCGCCGGCCGCCATCTTTTGCAACTGCAGCAACACCTTCTCTTGAGCCGCCGCGTCCTTCGTCCGATGCGTGTGGCGCAACAACAGGCTGAGCGGAGGAACGGTGGGAAACTTCGGCCCCTCTCCGAAACCGCCGTTGACCGGATCAAAGAACAGTTCCAAATCCTTCACGCCGTCCGCCAGCAGCCCGTCCGTGAGCGGCTCCGGAGACGGGTGATGTGTACTCACCCTGGCCAATCCCGCCTTGACCCGCTCGACGTTTTTCACCACATCGTCACGGTGATTCCGGTACGCGTCCAGCACCCCCTGCAACACTTGCGGCAATCCCGGCAGATTGTGGCGCGACACGGGCGGGAAGTAGGTTCCGCCGTAGAAGGGCTCCTGATCAGGCGTGAGAAACATCGTCAGCGGCCAGCCGCCGCCCCGCCCCAGAAATACTTGCGCGGCCTTCTGGTAAATATCATCGAGGTCGGGACGCTCTTCCCGATCCACCTTGACGCTGACAAAATGTTGGTTGAGCACCGCCGCAATCTCACGATTCTCAAAACACTCGTGAGACATCACATGACACCAGTGACAGGCCGAATAGCCGATCGACAGGAGGATCGGTTTGTCTTCAGCCTTGGCCTTGGCCAACGCCTCCGGTCCCCAGGCGTACCAGTCGACAGGATTCAGCGCATGCTGCCTGAGATAGGGGCTGGATTCAGTGATGAGACGATTGGGAAACGAATCGGACTGGGTCATGATGTTTCGTGTGACATTCTCCGTGGCGAATAGTACCTGGCTCACACCCGCTCTGCAACCCGTCCGGGCCCCTGTGCTATCATCGCCGGAATGCCGCGGGTGTTGGAGGTCGGGATGTCGAGCAATCTGACCATAGCATTTCTTTCAATCTGCCGTATGGCCCTGTGCCTCATCGTATTGTCGCCGGGCCCGGCCAACGCTGAATCGTCCCAGGCAAACGACACAGATCTTCAGTCGGCCCTCGCCACGCTCTCACCGGAGCGAATGCTGGCCGATATTCGGACGCTGAGCGCATCCACCTACAACGGCCGTCAGGCCGCAACCCCGAGCGATCTGCAATCCGGGCTCTGGGTCTGGGAGGAACTCCGCGCGGCAGGCCTAGGGTTCCCGCCCCTGTTCAATGGCCCGCTGGCGAGTCCATCCATCAGCGGCGATGAAGGGCGCACCCTGGGGATCATGGCGGCGATCGTCCCCGCAACGCTCTTTGAAACCGATCCGCTTGTCCGCCTTGGAACGGCCGATCAACTCGCGACGGCGCACATCAGTGCCGACTATCTTCCCCTGTTTGATTCCCCCTCCGCGGAGGTCCGGGGCCAAATCGTGTTCGTCGGCTACGGTATCGTCGATCCGGTGCACGGCATCAACGACTACGCGGGCGTGGATGTGACGAACAGAATCGTCCTGTTCCTGCGCGGCAAGCCCGACCATTACCAGCGGCCGGTCAGCCATGCGGATAAAGTCCGGTTCGCGCGAGATCATGGCGCCCTTGCCTATCTGACCGCCACAGGGCCGGTGCTCAATTCCTATGAAGCCAAACGCGGCGTGACAGGAAAACCTAGCGCCTTCTATGGCCAACTGCCTCCGGACCAGGCCATCCCCGGAGCCTGGATCAGCACGGCGCTCGCAGAGCAGATCCTCGCCGGATCGGACGGCGCCAACACGGATCGTCTGCGTCTTCTCCAGGAGCAACTCAACAAAGACCCGTCAAGCCGATCGCAGGCAACCGACCAATACGTCTCGCTCGACTGGAACACCACCATCCGGGAAGGGCTGCTGACGAACGTACTGGGATTCATTCCCGGATCTGGTCCGGACACTATTCTCATCGGCGCCCATCGCGATCACTTCGGCCGCCCGGCGGGCCTGCTGTTCCCCGGTGCCGACGACAACGCGTCCGGCACCGCGGTCATGCTGGAAGTCGCCCGCGCACTCGCCAAATCCGGGATACGCCCGCAACGCACCATCCTCTTCGTCTCCTTTAGCGGAGAAGAACGGGATCTGCTGGGATCGCGTCTGTACGTCAGCCGGCCAGTTGCGCCCCTGTCTTCAACCAGGGCCATGATCAACATCGACCATGCCGGAATTGGAAACGGACGATTGACGGTCGGGGTCACCGGACTCGACAAGCGTGTGGCCCAGGCGGCAGGAGAGCCGGCAGGTCTCGCATCGACTCTCGATATCTACGGATTCTTCCCCGGAGGCGACCATGTCCCGTTTAAAGAAGCGGGCGTGCCGACCATTACCGTCGTCAGCGGAGGCATCCATCCTCACTATCATCAGCCGACCGATACGGCCGATACCGTCAGTCCGGAGATCCTCCACGCCGCCGCGCGCTACGTCCTGTCACTGGCGTGGCAACTGGCGAATGAACCGTAACTGTACTCGGCGGGACGCTAGGGAATTTCGTCGAGAAGCGTCGAAGAGATCGACGGCAGAGGACTGGTTTGTCTGGGAGGACCGGGCAAGACCAGCGGTGATCCGCCCTGGTTAGCCCCCTGGATCAGACCGATCGAGAGTTGCGGACCGAAGGTCATCACGGCGCCGCTCCAGGCCTGTCCGGTTGTGGGGTTCCGAAAACTGTAGGTCTCCATATCCCCGCCGGGCGTATACAAATATCCCTGCGTCCCCTGACCGTCGAGATACAGATTCGCCGGACCGGTCAGATTGAACAGCGGCCCCACGCCGCCATCGAACGACCGCACCCCCGACACCGATTGCGCCAGGGCTGCCCCACTCTGAAGCAGCACCACTCCCGCCGTCGCGGCTGCCGTGATGAGTGCAACCGTGAGCACATGTTGCATGCTGTTCCTGACCTGTCGGGGGAGTTGAGTCATGACAATCTCCATATGACCAGTATAATATGAGCCCATTCGGCCTGTCGATCAAGGAGGATCCATGAGCGCCCATCTTTTTCTCTCGCCCGGATGGCGACACAGTCTTGTCCTGGCGTTCCTGCTCCTGACGGCCGCCCCCTGCTGGAGCCAGGGTCCTGCCAAGTCGGCCGCCCCGGCGGAGCGACGCGAAACCATTTCTCTTTCCGACGCCGCCGTGCGGGCCTTGCAGAGCAATCTGGATATCTCCATCAGCCGCCAGACGAAAGAAAGCCGCATCTTCGATATCACTGTCGAGCAGGCGAAGTTCGATCCGACCCTCAGTGTGAACGGCCAATACAACCGGCAGGTCTCCCCGCTCAATCGCCCGGTGTTCGGCGGCACCGGCGGCTCTCTCACAGAGATCCAAACGTTCGACCAGCGCAACAGTTCCGTCACCGTCGACGCCACGCAAAATCTGATCACCGGCGGGAACGTCGATTTGAACTACAGCCCCGCCCGCACCAACGTCAATCAGAACGTCGCCACCGGATTCCTGTTCAATCCGGCTTACACCGGCGGACTGGCCCTCACGCTGACCCAGCCCTTGCTGCGCAACGCGGGCATCGATATCACCAAGACCTTCATCAAGGTGGCGCAAAATAACGCCACTGTCGAGCAGCACGTCTTCCGCGATCGCGTCCTCACCGTCCTCGCCACCGTCGAACAAACCTACTGGGAACTGGTCTTCGCGAACGAAAACCTGAAAGTCGCCCAGGCGGCCCTCAAGGCGGCGGAAGAATTGCTGGCGACAAACCGGGCCAAGACGAAAGCCGGCGTCATGTCCATCGTGGATGTGCTGCAGGCCGAAGCCGCCGTCGCCTCGCGAGTGGAACAGGTGCTGGTTGCGGAAAAATCCATCCGCGACCAGGAAGATCAATTGCGCCGGCTGCTCAATCCCGGCGAAGAAGACCTGCGGCAGGACGTGCGCCTGACACCCACCGATGCGCCGGTCGTCGTCCTTGAACCGCTCAGCCTGCAGGAAGCCATCGACACCGCCATCGAACAGCGCCCGGAAATCGTCCAGGCCAAGAAAAACCTCGAGTCAGGTGAACTCAATAAACAATTTGCCCGCAACCAGTTGCTCCCCACCCTCTCCTTCCAGGGCACGATGGGCATGGCCGGACTGGGCAAAGACTACGGCGATTCCGTCAATAAAAACTTCGGCGGCGACTTTTACAATTATGGCGCGGGACTCGTTCTGAGCTACCCGCTCGGAAATCGCTCGGCAGTCAGCACATACAACAAGCGCGAACTCGAATTTAAAAATGCCGAAGCTTCGCTGGTGAGTGTCCGCCAGCAAATTATCGTGGGCGTGCGGGAAGCCGTCCGCCGCGTGCAAACCGATTTCAAGCGGATCGAAACCACCCGCTCCGCCCGCATTATGGCCGAGAAGCAATTGCAAGCCGAGCAGGAGCGGCTGAGAGTCGGTTTGAGCACCACCCGCTTCGTGCTCGACTTCCAGCGCGACCTGGCCACCGCGCAGGGCAACGAGCTGCGCGCCACCGTGGATTACAACAAGTCGCTCTCCAACCTGGCGCGGCACAAAGCCACCACGCTGGATCGATACAACCTGCAACTCCAATAACTCTCGATGCCGACGCCTGAACCGAGCGGACTCGCGACCACGGTTCAGGCCAGCGAACGGAGACCGGCGCTGGCGCTGCTCCCGGTCGCCGCCACCTTCTCGTTCTACCTGCTCCCCGCCTCGTGGCAGGAACACACGCTCGTCCAATTCGCCCCGCAACTGCTGGCCTACCTCGCCCTCGGCTTGTGGGCGACGCACAACCGCCCGCTGCTTCCGCTCCTCGGGCTGTGCCCGAACGGATTGCAGTCCGGCCTCCGGTGGGGGCTCGTGACCGGCCTCGGACTCGGCGGACTCAATACCCTCCTGATTCTCTATGCGCTGCCTGCCATGGGTTTCGACATCGCGTTTCTCAAGAACACGCCGCACGCCCGCATCCCTCTGGCGATCATGCTGCCCTGGTTCATCCTCTGTATTGCCGTCGTTGTCGAAATCAACTTCCGGGGGTTTCTCCTGGGACGCCTTGCCTCATTGGAATCCCGAGTCTTCGGCCGCTCCCTCACCCTGTATCCGTCACCTCTCGCCCTGTTCCTGAGCGCCCTGACGTTCTCGTTTGACCCCTTCATGGTCACGACCTTTCAACACCTGCACTGGATCGGGATCTGGGATGGTCCTGTGTGGGGAGCGATCAGACTCAGAACTAACAACCTCTCGATCCCCATCGTCGCGCACGCCGTCGAAGTCATGGTGATGTATAGTGCAGTGCGGGCGGCACTGCTGTAAAAATGGAGCCGGTCCATCGGACCCGGTGATCGATGAATCCCTCGTTTTCCAGCTATCTCGTCAACGATGTCTTCGGCGACCCCGGCGTCTATGTGGAAATCCGCTGGTCGAGGCGAGCCCTGCTCTTCGATCTCGGCCAGAACGACGCACTCGAGCCCACCCGACTCCTGCGAGCCACCGACATATTCATTTCCCACACGCACATGGACCACTTCATCGGATTCGACGCGGTGCTGCGTGTTGCCCTGGGGCGAGGGAAGACCCTTCGCCTCTTCGGCCCGCCCGGCCTCATCGACAACGTGCAGGGCAAACTGCGGGGCTACACCTGGAATCTCGTTGACGGCTACCCGCTCAGCATTGAGGTCCATTAGATCCACCCCCTTACCGTCAGACACGCCGTCTTCCACGCAGGCGACGGCTTTCTCCTTTCGGCACAGCCGGATCGTCCGGCCCGGCCTCATGGCGACGGGTCCCTCTTCACGGTCCTCGACGATCCGATGTTCACGGTGAAGGCCGTGGCGCTGAATCACCGGATCCCGTCCTTCGCCTATGGCCTGGAAGAGCAGTTCCACATCAACGTCAACAAACAGAAACTGCATGAGGCGGGCTTGCCGGTCGGAGCCTGGCTCAAAGACGTGAAACAACATATCTGGCAGGGTAAACCGGACGACTTTCGATTTACGGCCACGCTCTTCCATGAGCATCGCCGAGAAGAGCGGGAATTTGTGCTAGGAAATGTACGGGAACAGTTTCTGACCATCTCGCGGGGACAAAAGATCGCCTACGTCGTCGACGCCCGCTACGACGAGGAGAACGAAGCGAAAATTCTCGCCCTTGCGCAGGGAGCCGATGTCTTCTACTGCGAAGCCCCCTACCTGGACTGCGACGCAGAGAAAGCCCGCGACCGCTATCACCTCACGGCGAGACAGGCCGGTCTCATGGCGCGCAAGGCCGGAGTGCGGCACCTCGTTGTGTTTCACTTCTCGCCACGGTATACCGGTCAGGGCGACGCGCTGGAGCAGGAAGCGATGGACGCATTTCAAGGAACCGGAGGAGGATAGTCCGTGAACGACCTGGGCAAGTATGTACTCTATTTTCTCTTAGGCGGCACCATCGTCAGTGTCTCGACCTACCTCGGCGCACAGGGCCGCTCGTTCCTCGCGGCCTTTGCCAGCACGTTCCCCGCGATCACCGGGGCCACCTTTATCCTGATCTATCTGAACGGCGGCAACGACGCGATCGTCAGCTACGCGAAAAATCTCCTCTGGTTCGTGCCGCCCTGGACGGTCTATGTCGTCTCCATGATCGTCGGCGTCCCGCGTTTCGGCTTCTGGCCCGCGATGATCGGCTCCCTCGCGCTATACATGAGCTGCGTGGGCGTGGTCCGGCTGATCCTCCGCTAGGGACGATCAGAGGACGATACCGAAGTGATCGCGCAACAGCCGGGCGTAGTCCGCCTCGCTCTCCACGGCAGACTTCTCCGTCTTGCCCTGTCGTCGCACACTTAGCGTGCGGTCGACGAGAATCTTCCGCCCTTCGGTCGTCGGGATGGTGCAGATGCGGCGCTGCATGAAAATCGAGTCGGGCGAATGCGAATGGAAGTAGTTCGGATACTTGTAGTCGATCGGCTGACAGGGATCCGTCGTGAAGGAATAGAGGCTCTCCCATTCGCCGTGCACGCGGCATTGGAGCAAATATTCGCCACCATCCGCCGGCAGCAGTTTGAATGCCTCCGAGTGCTGCGTGACCTCCGCTCCCGCCTCCAGCGGCATCGGTTCCAAAAGGCCGTTGCCGCCAAAGCCGACATCAACCAGCCAGGGCTCGCCGCTGACTGTAACCACTAGGACCTGATGGCTTCGCGGATAGGGCGGCTTCGCCCCGTAGCGCACCCGCGCGATCAGCCGCGTGACCTCAAACCCCATGGCTTCCAGGAGCAGACTAAAGAGACCATTCAACTCGAAACAATACCCGCCGCGTCGCGCCGTCACGATTTTGGCAAACAGATCGGCAGGCTCCAGCGACACCGGCACGCCCCGATAGCCGTCCAGATTCTCGAACGGCACAGCCAGGACGTGGGCGAGATGAAGCGCGCGTAGCGTGTCATGCGAAGTAGAGCGATCGCCTGAGTAGTTGATTCGAGAGAGATAGGGAGAGAGATCCATGGAAATTCGCCGATGAGAACGAGCTGGGATGGAAATTAAAGAGTGCTGACTGAACCAGATCTACCATCTACCGGAAGAGAGCGATAGCACATGCAGAGGTACTAGAAATCAAAGAGGAAGACACCATCAATGCCAGTCTAAAAACATCCCTTTAGCTCGAAGACGCGGAAGCTCATTCTTACTGCGATTATGAAACGGAATGAGAGCAACAACCGAGCAACAGCAATACCAGATTAGCAGGGGCAGTTCTCGAAATTCCGGCCTATACCTCATGCCAACGCTAATCCCCCCACAAGCGGAACCGTAAGAAGCAACGAGAACATGATCCACACAGCTGCGCCACACACGTATCTCCATGGCCAAGCGAACTCCCCAATGTGGAGGAGTAATCCAACATACGTACGCGATAGTGGGAGAAACACTGCAGCCCAAAGACCCCACCAGACGGCAGAAGCTAGAAAGGGAAGAACTTCTTCAATCATCTGCCCACCAGTCTACATACGACTGATTACAAGCTAGAGGCTCTCTAGCGGCTGGTCTTATCTGTCGCACTTTAATTACACCGCCCCACTGAAATGCAGCCGGTTCATCTCATTGAGGGTCGAGATCATCAGGTTCAGCGCATGAGTGACGGTGCGGCTGGCTTCCTGGGAAGGGCTATTGGTGCCGGCCCAGATATCGGGCGGATTGGCGATCTCTTTCACATTCTGACAAAAGCGCGAGATGGTCTGTTTCCAGTGGGAGGCATCCGGGCCGGCATCCAGAAACTGAGCGCGATCATGTGAGAACGGCTGCTCGAATTGCCCGGCGCGGAGCTGCCACATCCGCTCCATCGCCTGCTGCCGGTCCGAACCCAGTTCCAAGCCGCTCATCTTCTCATTCAGGGCGGCGAAGAACCCGCCGACCACATGTTCCACATGCGACTCGGGAAAGACGCCGACACAGGCCTGCATCAGCAGGAATTTGTGAAAGAGAAAGACCTCGGCGCTGATCCGGGCATCGTTGGCAGAAGGATCGTAGGCCAGCGCAAGTTCACGAAGGGCATCCGCAGAAGCCCCTTCGAGGCTGGAGCCCAGCAGCCGCGCAATCTGACGGCCGAGATTCAGATATTCAACATTCGGCAGGAGCATCATCGCAACCTCTTCATGCACCCCAGAATACCCTTCTCTCGCAGGAGGCTCAAAATGACCGTCCAGCAAGGCCGCAGCGAGTGAAGGGCCGAGGCGTACCCTCTGGGGTACGTTGAGGGTCTGAACGATGCGAGAACGAAGCTGGCGGTCATTTTCAGACTCCTGCTATTCGACCACGACAGCTGTGCCGCTGGCACTCACCATCAACATACTGCTGCTGGCGCCGATGGTTTCGTAGTCGATATCAATTCCGACAATCGCATTCGCCCCGAGGTTCCTGGCCTGCTCGCGCATTTCGCCGATGGCAATGTCTTTGGCCTTCCGCAGTTCGGCTTCATACGAGGCGGACCGTCCGCCAACGATATCCCTGATCGACGCGAAGAAATCGCGAAAGATGTTCGCCCCCAGAATGGCATCCCCGCTCACGAGCCCCAAATATTTGACCGCCCGCTTACCTTCAATGCTCGGTGTCGTCGTCAGAATCATGCTGCCCTCCCGGTGGATGCCGCTATCCTCTCACTACTGAACGGGATCGCCAAGACTTTCCCCGTTCCCTGTTGAAGCCCGCCACTACGCTTGATAGGATCGCCAATCCTCCGAAAGGAATGATTCGCTTGGACATCACCCCTCTGCCCACACCTCCATCTTCCGACCTCATCGTCGAGGGCGCGCGGCAGAATAATCTCAAGAACGTCTCGCTCCGGATTCCCCACAACCAGGTCACGGCCATCACCGGCCTGTCCGGTTCAGGCAAATCATCGCTCGCCTTCGACACGCTCTTCGCCGAGGGGCAATGGCGCTATGTGGAATCTCTCTCGACGTACGCGCGCATGTTCATCGACAAAGTGGCGCGCCCGGACGTGGACCGCATTCTGAACGTGCGTCCTGCAATCGCCATCGAACAGAAGAATCAGGTGCGCACCGCCCGGTCGACCGTCGGCACCACCACGGAAATCGCGGACCTGCTCCGGCTGCTCTTCGCCAAGATCGGCAAACCGGTCTGCCCAGATTGCCAGCAGGAAGCCCGTTCATTCCACCCTGACACAGTGGCCACCGATCTCCTCGAACGCTTTCCCGACGCGCGCGCCATGATCCTATTCGCTGTGGCCGCTCCCACCGCCAAGTTGGAATCGGCCTTCCTGCAATCGCTCCTGACCCGCGGGTTCACCCGCCTCAAAGCCGGCGATGAGATCCTCGATCTGCTTGAGACCACCCATCCCCCGCTCCACACAGCACCCTCGTTGCATGTCGTATTGGACCGGCTCGTCATCAGGGCGGACAATCGCACCCGCCTTGTCGAAGCGATCGAGACCGCATTCCGCGAGGGAGAAGGCCGCTGTACGGTCGACGTAATCGGCCACGGCGTTCATTCCTTCAGCACCAACTTCCTCTGCCAGCGGTGCGGCCGCACCTTTGAACCGCTGAGGCCGATTCTCTTTTCCTTCAACCATCCGATCGGCGCCTGTCCCGAATGCAAAGGCTTCGGCAACGTCCTCCGGTACGATCCGGAACTCGTCATTCCCGACCACGGCAAATCGCTCGCCGAAGGCGCGATCGAACCCTGGAGCAAGCCCGGCACAGACTGGTGGGAGAAGCAGATGCTGTTGGCCATGAAACGGAAAGGCGTCGACGTAACGGCTCCGTTTCGCAGCCTTCCCAAAGCGACCCAGACGCTGCTGTGGGAAGGCGACGATTCCTTCGACGGCATCAACGACTTTTTTGAATACATGGAAGGCAAGCGGTATAAGCTCCACGTGCGCGTGTTGCTCAGCCGCTACCGCACGCCGGTGGAATGCCCGGCCTGTCACGGCAGCCGGTTGAAGCCGGATGCCCGTTTCGTGAAGATCGCCGGCACCGACATTCACGAGATCACCGAACAGACGATCGCGGGGCTGCTCGCCTGGCTGGACGCGCTGCCCCTGCGGCCGTTCGAGCAGGAGATCGCCGCCGACATCCTGCGGCAGTTGAAAGCCAAGCTGGGATTTCTGCTGCGGGTTGGCCTCGGCTATCTCACGCTGGCGCGGCAGACGAAAACGCTCTCCGGCGGCGAAGCCCAGCGCGTCTCCCTCGCCAATCAACTCGGCGCCCGGCTGGTCGGCACCCTCTATGTCCTCGACGAACCGACGATCGGCCTCCACGCCCGCGACACCGATCTGCTCGCCGGCATCCTCAAAGAACTTGCCGCCGTGGGCAACACGGTCGTCGTCGTGGAACACGATCGCCACATGATCGAGTCGGCGAACTATCTCGTCGAACTCGGCCCGCAATCCGGCGAACGGGGCGGTGAGATCGTCTGTTCCGCCCCAACCAAGGATTTCATCCGGGACAAGCGCGCCCTGACTGCCCGCTACCTGCGAGGCGACGAACAGATTCCGCTCCCGAAATCCCGCCGCTCCGGCAACGGCAAGGTACTGGTGATCGCGGGAGCGACTGAACATAACCTGAAAGACCTCGTCGTCCGGCTGCCGCTCGGCATGCTCATCTGCGTCACCGGCGTGTCCGGATCAGGGAAAAGCACGCTCGTCGAAGACACGCTGTACCGCGCCCTGGCCCGGGCCTTTCGCGTGGATTCGCTTCCCATGGGACGCTTCAAAGCCATCAAAGGCATCGAGCATCTCAAAGGCGTACGGCTCATCGATCAACAGCCCATCGGCCGCACCCCCCGCTCCAATCCCATTACGTATCTGAAAGCCTTCGACGAGATCCGCCAGCTCTTTGCCTCCGAACGGGACGCCCTCAGGAAAGGACTGACACCCGGCCACTTTTCGTTCAACACCGCCGGCGGGCGCTGCGAGCGTTGCGAAGGCGCAGGCGTGGAAAAGCTGGAGATGTACTTCTTCGAAGACCTGTACGTGCCGTGCGAGGGGTGCAACGGCAAGCGGTTTAAGCCGGAGGTGCTGGCGATCCGCTATCGCGGGAAGACGATTTCAGAAGTCCTGGGCATGACCGTGGATGACGCCGTGCAATTCTTCACCGGCACGCCGAAATTGCAGGAGCGTCTCCATCTGCTCTCCTCCATCGGTCTGGGTTACCTCCGCCTCGGCCAGTCCGCCACGACGCTCTCCGGCGGCGAAGCCCAGCGGCTGAAAGTCGCGGCGGAATTGAAAGACGGATCGGCAAAAGATCTGCTGTACATTATGGACGAACCGACCACCGGCCTGCATTTCGAAGACGTGAAGAAGCTCCTCGCCGTCCTCCACAAACTCGTGAACGCAGGCAACACCCTCGTTGTCGTGGAGCATAATCTGGACGTGATCAAATCAGCCGACTGGGTGATCGACCTCGGCCCAGAAGGCGGCGCCGCAGGCGGTCACATCATCGCGGAGGGGAGACCGGAGCAGATCGCAAAAACGACAGCGTCTCACACGGGGAAATTTCTCTCCCCACTGCTATAACAACTTCACAGCCCAGGCCGTGGCTCCGCCACGATGCCAAGTTCCAGCGGGGAGCCGCCTCGACGGATATCGAGCTTGAGCGATTGGCCTGCTTCGATCTGGCAGAGCCGCTTGGCTTCGCGTTCCGACTTCACTCCTGCCAGCGACGATCCGTTGCAGCCGACGACCTGATCGCCGACATGCAACCCGGCCTTCTCGGCCGGGAGGCCGCTGCGCAGTTCACGGACGGTGTAATAGCGGGAACCGCCCGATTCGAGCAGTTCCCAATTCACACCGATTCGTCCGGACCCGAGCAAGCCGGTCTGCGAGCCGAAGCGCGCCAGAATGCGATGCACGATGACACGGGCCGAACTCTCCGGATCGTCGGTCGTCTGATCGGTCAGATGGCCTTCGCCGTTGAACAGCAGCTGGCCGGTCTCCACATCGATCATCCGGAGCGAGAGCGACACACTGTTCGTCCGTGCTTCGGAGCGCTGATCCCATTGCTGCACACCTCCGACGATGATCGCGTGAGCGCCGACCAGCTTGCCGACCTTCAAGACGTTGGCATCGTCGGCGTGGGTGAGTTGAATCACCTGCTCTTTGAGCACTTCATCAAGCTTTGCGCGCTCGACCATGTTCATATCGAGATCCAGCAATAATGTGGTGACGATGCCGGCAACGCGCGAGCCGGAACCCGGCGCATTCGGCCCGTCTTCGAACAACATGACCGCCATCGTCCGGTACCGGTCGATGGTCTCCCGATTGATCGGCCCCAGCCCGGTCACGACCGGTTCAGGTCTCCCTGTTCCGGCACCGGGACGCCCGTGCGGCACACCCGCGACTTCACAGGATCGCCGCCGCTGTAAAATCGCGGCCGGAGGGCCCCAGGTACAAAGTTCTTCATTGACCAGCACGACATGCTGAGGGTATTCGCGCTGGCGTTCCATCGCGATGTTGGTGAAGGGGTAGATCACACAGCCGCCGATCCAGACAGAGATCGGACAGAGTCCCAGCTCATAGAGCCACTGTTTGCGGGCCGTCAGGGAATATTCCCACACCAGCAGCCGCCCGTCGTCCCGCAGGACGCGATCGGGCCGGCCGATCTCGTCGAGCACCTGCGCCTTGGTCATCGGCACGGCCAGCCGATCCAGCTTCGACTCCGATTTATAGATGGTGTACCCGACTCCGCAGTGGGAAGAGAGCAGCGCCGCCACGAAGAGACTGATCAGTCGTATGACTCGACCGGTTGCAACAGGCGGACGGGGAAGGCATCCCATGCAGGCAGCCTAACACTGCTACCCGAGCGCTTCAATGGGAGAAGCGCCTGCGCAGGTTGCTCAAAACGTCTGCCCAGCAAGGCCGCAGCCGATGAAAGCACCGGAGGCGTCGCGTTCCTCACCCGCCCATCCCGAGCTGCCAAGACAGCTCGTTTCCCAAGTGGGGAACGTTGAGGACGCTTTCGAGGCGAGAACGAAGTTGGCAGGCGTTTTCAGTAACCTGCTAGTTACACGAGGGGTCGAACGGCATATCCGCGTAATGTTTGTAGGCATCCCCCAGAGACAGCAGAATTTCCTGCCACACCTGTGCGGGATCTTTTTCAAACACCATTTTGGAATCAGCGGGCAGGGTAATCCACGAGCCGGTCTTCATCTCCGACTCGAGCTGGCCCGGCCCCCAGCCTGAATAGCCGAGATAGGCGCGAAACGAATCTTTGGTCGTCGGACCGGTCAGGATGCGCTCCACCACTCCCATATCGCCGCCGAGGCACACGCCGTCAAACACATGGTGGGAGTTTTCCGGAAGCTGATCGACCCGGTACAGGAGCATGACGTGATTCGTCTGCACGGGGCCTCCGGCGTAGAGCACGTGACTGGCCCCTTCCATGATGGGGACTTGCGGAAGCGCCTCGGAGATGGACATGGCGGTCGGTCGATTGACCACGACACCGAGCGCGCCCTCTTCGCCGTGTTCGCAGAGCAGCACGACGGTCTGCCGGAAATTCGGATCGCGCAATTGGGGCGCGGCGACAAGAAAAATGCCTTTGCCCAGTTGTACATCCATTGCAAGATCCTACCGTGCTCGCGTCCATGGCGCAAGCCTCCGTTGAGAGTGCCGCTGCGCGAAACCCCGCGTTTCACGGAGAAGCACTACTTGCCGTAGAGGGAGGGGCGGCGGTCGCCGAGCAGATCGTTATAGCGGGTAAGGGACTTGTTCCGCGCTTCGGCGGGATCGATGTCCACCACGGCCAGCTCTTCGCGGTCGCGCGGCGCGCGCTGCAGAATGACGCCACGGGAACCGACGATCTCGCTGTTGCCGATGAAGGTGAGCGCTTCTTTGCCGCCGCGCGCCTCGGTCCCGATACGGTTGCACGTCACCGCAAAGACACGATTCTCCAGACAACGCACCGGCATGGAGTCCGGACAATTCGGGAGGACCAGATTGGACGGATGACAGAGAATGTCGGCGCCCATGAGCGCCAGCGTCCGCGCGGATTCCGGGAAATACCAATCGAAACAGATCATGACCCCGATCCTGGCGGCCCCGATATCCCAGACGTGAAAGCCGGTGTCTCCCGGCGTGAAGCAGAGCGTCTCTTCAAAAAACAGGTGACTCTTGCGATAGCAGCCGAGAAAGCCCGACGGTCCGACGACCACCGCCGAGTTGTAACAATTCGCCCCTGCCCGCTCCGGCAGTCCTGCCACGATATGCATCCGGCGGCGCCTGGCGATATCGACCAGCATCTTCGTCGTCGGCCCGTCCGGTACCGGCTCGGACAGCCGCTGCGCCTCCTCAGCCGACACAAACTGGTAGCCTGAGGCGCACAGCTCCGGCAGCACCATGAGATCGGCTTCGGCCTGCTCCAGCCTGGCTCGAATCGCCTCCAGATTCTTCGCGACTGCGCCGAACTCCGGCTCATACTGGTAATATCCTACGCGCACGCCGCCACTCCCCCTTCAAGCAAGAACGGGCAGGGTTATTGTCCCCTGCCCGCTCAAAAACCCGGGCTGCCGGACGGCAGCCTCCCATTGTGTGCTGAACCGCGTTACTTCACTTCCGAGAGATGGGTCACCGCGCCTTCGGCATGCTGCGTGGCCACATCCGCATGACCGGCTTTCCCGTGCTCGACGGCTTCCTTGAGATGCTTGACGCCTTCGTCCAGATGCGGATTCTTCACATCCTTCTGCGCGGCTTCCGCATGGTGGAGGGCGCCTTCGGCATGCTTCACGAGGGCATCGGCATGGCCCTGCTTGCCGTGAGCGGCGGCTTCTTTCGCATGCTCGACGGCCTCCGCCACATGCTTATTGTCCGCCAGCGCAAGCCCGGACATGGCCGGCCCGGCAACCATCGCACTCACTGCCGCCAGCACCAACATTCCACGGCGAATAGACATTGTCATTATGGCCTCCCTGCTGGTTGATAGAATTGCACGGATCAGTTCAAATAATACGCACTCGTAAATTCACCTTACACAGCGCATTTTTGACTGTCAAGAAGGTCGCGCCGACTCGTTGAACCCCAGAATCTTCTGCAATCCTTGCAGGTCTTTTTCAACCGGACAGGCGAAGTCCCGGCTCCACTCCCACCAGGATCCCGGATAGTTTCTGATCTTTTGGTAACCCAACAGTTTCAGTATGAAATAGAGCCACGCCGACCGGACGCCGCCGGTGCAATAGCAGACGAGTTCCTGCGTCTCCTGGATCCCTTTATCCTGCAGAGAATCCTTGATGGCGACGAAATCTTTCACCGTCGCGTCCTTATTGAGGAACGTATTCCAGGCGACATGGATGGCCGAAGGGATATGGCCGGGGCGGGGAATTCCCGACACTTCCTTTCCCAGAAATTCCTCCAGGCTGCGGGCATCCAACACCGCCGTTTGCGGATGGGGCTGCCGGACGATGAGCTTGAGCTCATCTTTGGTGATAGCGACACTCTTCACCGGCTTGGCCTTGAACGTGCCGGGTTTCGGCGTCTCACGGCCATGACTGAAAGGACGCTTCTCCGCCGTCCACTTGACCCAGCCTCCGTCGAGCACCTTCACATTCTGATGGCCGAGGTACTCCAGCATCCAGAACATGCGCCCTTCGTCGCCCCAGTTATCGAACGGATTGGAGTAGACGACGACTTCGCTGTCGTTGCTGATCCCCAGAGCCGAGAGCTGCCGCTCGATCTGCGCCAGATCGGGGTTCAGGAGCCCTTTCGGGATCGCATTCGGATCGCTGTATTCGTGCCAGGTTGTATGAACGGCGCCGGGGATGTGGCCGCCGAACTCATAGGCCGACTTGCCCCGGACATCCACGATCACCAATCCCGGCTGTCCGAGCCGTTCCTGCAACGTTTCCGTATCCATCAATAATGGGTGTGTCATGTGGTTCCTTTGTTCCTGCCGAATCAACTCGCAGCCTGCACCTTGCAACTCGTTCCTTCTTGCAGACGGCTGAGCGCGGTCTGCCGGCGGTTCTCCTGCTCCATCACAGCCGCAAGTTGCTCAGAAAGCGGAAACTCCCGTTCGTAGATCACGAACCGGTAGGGATCGTTCCCTGTCAGCCCGTACTTGGTCCGGAGCATCTCATGCTGCTTATCCGTGAGAATGTGGTACTGCACCCGTGCCTTGAGAATCAAGCCCTCGGATTTGGGGGGGATGCGATAGGCAAAACTGTATTCCCGGCTGGCCAGCGGCAGGAGACGGTTGTCGTTCAGTTCAAGAATGGCCGGCTGCCAGAGAATCCAGCGCCCCATCGTCGATTTCTGTTGGTCCAGCACGTTGTTCTGCGCGTCCTCGACGGAAAACTCGATGGTAAAGTGCCGGTCGGGATCGCCGGTCGGTATCTTGTGCCCCGCGCCGGCATTGATCAGATTCAACGTAAAGGCGATTTCATCGCCCGGTTTGGGCCGGGGCGTATCCGTCTTGACCTCGACCGCCACCGCCCGCTGAATCATGTCCGGATCGTGCCCGCCTCGCCACAGATGCCGGCGACCATGCCGGATCGGGCTGGCTGTGGCCACGGGACGGTTGATCTCAGGCATGTGACAGCTCTGGCAGATGAAGCCCCGCTCCTGCATGAAGAATTTGCCTTCGTACTCGGCATAGGTGCCGCAGGGCCCCACATTGTAGAACTGCGCAGGCCCCGACACGACATTGTGGCAGCGCTGGCAGATCTGCGTAGTCCGGAAGTTCGGATCGAACTTGGTGGGATGCGGCGCGGCGGAATCTTCGAACGGCCCGTAGATCACTCCGTCGCGCACATGACACACGGCACAGGTCACCGATTCTTTTTGATAGGCGGGATCATAGTGCGGATTGGGTTCCTGCACGGCCTTTTCCACCCGGCCGCGCGGAATCTCCTTCACCAGGGTCGGCTGCTGATTCTCAAGCGGCGTATGGCAGTTCAGACAGACCCAGATGTTCTTATCCTTCTTCCAGTAAGCCTGAAAGAAGGGATCTTCATAGGCCTTCGAGTGAATACTCGTCTTCCACTCCTCATAGATTTCACGATGGCACTGGCCGCAGGATTCAGCGCTCAGGCTGGTCAGCCCCTCGGGGACCTTTTGAAAGGGGATTGCATGGGCATATTCATCGCGCAAACCGAAAATCACGACCGGCTTGATCTCGGTATAGTAGACGTAGATCGCGGAGGCCAAACCGACGATGCCCAGCCCTATTTTCACCAGCCGCCTCATGCGGCCAGCAGCCCGCGCACATGGGCGTCGACTGAGGCCGCCAGGGCCGTGAGGTTATACCCGCCTTCGAGGGACGAGAGAATGCGCCCCTGCGCATGACGCCGGGCAATGCCGGCCACAATGCCGGTCAAGTCCGCATAGCCCGCCTCGGTCAATCCCATACTGGCAAGCGGATCATCTTTATGCGCGTCGAATCCCGCGGAGATGATGACCAACTCCGGTTTGAACTCGTCCGCCGCCGGCACCAGCACTTTCTGAAAGACGTCCCGATATTCGTCGTCGCCCTCTCCTGCTTCCATCGGCACGTTGATCGTGTAGCCTTCCCCTGCGCCGCGGCCATGCTCCGACTCGCGGCCGGTGCCCGGATAGTGCGGAAATTGATGCGTGCTGAAAAAGAGGACGGAGGGATCGTCTTCAAAGCTGTGCTGCGTCCCGTTGCCGTGATGCACGTCCCAATCGACGATCAGCACGCGGGAGAGCCCGTGTTTTTTCTGAGCATAGCGCGCGGCGATGGCCACATTGTTTAGTAAACAAAAGCCCATCGCGCGATTGGCTTCGGCATGATGCCCCGGAGGCCGCACCGCGCAAAAGACATGCTCCACTTCGCAGTTCATGATGGCATCAACCCCGGCCAGCGCGCCTCCCGCCGCGAGATACGCAGCCGTCAGTGAACCGGGAGACATCGACGTATCGGGATCCAGCGACACCCGACCGCTGGCCGGCGCATGCTGTTTCAACGACGCAAGATAAGCCGCCGTGTGCACCTTCGCGATCCACTCATCTTCGGCCATGCGCGGCGCGATCCTGGTCAGCTGCGCCATCGTGCCGCTTTGTTCCAGCTGCTGCACGATCGCGCGCAACCGGTTCGGCGACTCGGGATGGCCCATCCCCATGTCGTGTTCGAGATAGGCTGGATGATAGACAAGACCCGTCTTACCCATAACGACTCCATCTTACTTACAGGCTCAACAGGACGCTCAAAATGGCTGCCCAGCAAGGCCGCAGCGAGCGAAATGCCGAGGCGTACTTCTCAGTACGTTGAGGCGTTGAGCGACGCGAGAACGAAGCTGACAGACATTTTCAGCGTCCTGCAGAATCGTAGCATGCAGGAAACAGCATAGACAACGAGCGCCCGCCGCTGCTATCGTCGAACCACTTCACTGGGAGGACACGATGCCGAATCCGCGGATCGAACGATTAAAGAAGTTGCTGGCCAACGACCCGAATGACGATGTGGCGTGGTTCGGGCTGGGAAAGGACTACTTCGACGACGGCAGTTATGAGGAGGCTGTCAATGCGCTCCGGCAGTGCGTCACCGTCAAGCCCACCTACTCGGCGGCCTACAACATTCTCTCCCAAGCGTTGCACAAGCTGGGACGCCTCGACGAGTGCCGCACGATCTGCGATGAAGGCATTGCCGTTTCTACCAAGAATGGCGATGCCATGGTGACGAAAGCCTTAGAGATGCTGAAAAGCTCGCTGCCGGCCTGACCTCTTAGAGCACCTGCCGAAAGATCTCTTCCTGCGAGTCCGTAAGGGGGGAGCACACCGCGGGATTCCGGATGAACATCCGGACGCGCGGGTAGCCTCGTTGCCGCTTCGGTCGTTCGACGAGATCGACATTAGCCAGTCTCGTCCCCGCCTTCGACGGCAACGGCTCCACGTCCCACAGGGCAATCATCACCGCGCTCAGTTGACGCAATGTCGTCAGGAGCACCGTCACGGAACCGGCCAAGGCCTTGAGGTCAAGCCAGATTTCTTCGTGTCGGCTCGTCTTATCCCCCAGCAGATCCGCACGCGGGACGGAAATGCAGAGCACCACCGGATCGCAGTAGTCAGCCAACTGTTTGGCTTTCTGCCGGATGCGGGCGAGAATACGGTGGATCAGGATCACGCCCCGATCCTCTTCGTCGCCTTGCACGTCGATCTCAGCCAGGCCCCGCACCGGCAACTGACGGCGTTCGGCTGAGCCCACCATCGCGGTGGCTTCGACAAAGAACCGCTCCCGGCCCAGATAACATTCCAAGTCGGCCGTACGCGCCCGCGACTCCGGCAGAAAGTTCACCCTGGCGCCGACGCGGATCAGCTGCGCAGCCAGCTCCAATTCAGCCAGCGCTGACTCTCTGACGCCGCAATCATAATGGGTCAAACGAGGAACGAGACGCCCTAAACGAAGGTGGCTGGCGGCATCACCGCAGTGCTGATGGACTGTCGAGCAGCGTTCTTCCAGGTCGCGGGACAGCCCCTGTTCTTCCCGCTTCCAGGCCGGCAGCGGAGCCTGATGCCCTTCCCGAAGATGGGAGACCAGTTTGAAGGTCTTTCGCGGCCGAAACCGTGCCATGCCTCACACCGCTTCCGTCCCCTCATCGTCATTATCATTGGAGGCCAGCCCCAGCGCCTCCGGCTGGCGATTCGCCACTTCCTCATAGACTTCGTCCAGCCACCGGCTGGCGCAGCCGAGCACTTCGCGGACCAGTGGCTCGGGTTGTCCCGTGCGTTTGATGGCCCATTGCGTCACATACTCCAGCAATGTCGCCCGTTCGAATTGCCGCGTCGACTGTGAGGCGACCGCCGACAATTCCCCGAGACCTGTATGGATGATGTCCGACACGATCTCCCGCGCATAGGACGTACTGGCCGTCACATACTGGACCGCCCGATTGAGTTCTTGATCGGTCATGCTCGATTCCTTTCCATCGGGATTTTCACATCCCGTCGGACCGCTGTCAACGCGGCGGGGACCGGATCGTCGGCGGTCTTTTTTCTCCGCGCTCGACCGGCCTCCAATGATATGATCGTCATTCACGCATACGGACCTTACGAAGGAGAAGACCATGGCCGGCAGATCCTCAACTCGAACCGCTTCCTCCTCGCGCCAACCCAAACCCAAGACATTTTCGGATAAATGGGACCTGACCCATCTCGTCAAGAATCCGGCGCGCCAGCTCGATGCGCTCCTGGCCGAGTTGGAAGCGAAGGTGGTGCAGATCGAAGCCGCCCGTCCCGGGCTATCGCCGACAATGCCCGGCCAGGATCTGCTCGCGTTGCTCAGGTGCAGCGAGGCCATCGCAGAAGGCTCATCCCGATTGGGCGCCTTCGCCTATCTCTGGTTTTCAGAAAATACCACAGACGCCGCCGCCCGCTCGTTTAAGACGCAGGTCGAGGAACGGCTGACCGCCCTCAGCAACCGCCTGTTGTTTTTTGAACTCTGGTGGCAGGGAGTCGATGACGTCAATGCCGCCCGCCTCATGGCCGATGCCGGCGATCTGCGGTATCACCTGGAAACCATCCGGCGATTCAAGCCTCACACGTTGTCGGAGCCCGAAGAAAAAATCGTCAACCTGAAAAATGTGACGGGACGCAGCGCGATCCATACGCTCTACGACATCGTCACCAATGGCTTCACCTTCACGCTGACGATCGGCGGGAAAAAGAAGACGATGAACCGCGAAGGGGTGATGGCGTATGTCCGCAGCCAGAAAGCTTCCGTGCGGCAGGCAGCCTATCAGGAACTCTATCGGGTATTTTCCGACCAGCGCGACCTGCTCGGCGAAATCTACAAAACGCTCGTGAATGACTGGAAGTCGGAAAACCTCGGCCTGCGCCACTTCGGCTCCCCCATTGCAACGCGCAACCTCGGCAATGATGTACCCGACCAGGCCGTCGACGTGTTGCTGTCGGCCTGCGCCAACAACGCCGATATCTTTCAAACCTACTTCAAGCTCAAAGCGAAGATTTGCAAGATCACGCCGATGAGCCGCTATCATCTCTATGCGCCCCATCGCACGGAAGCGAAAAAATACAAGTATGCGGATGCGGCAAAGATGGTGCTGGACGCCTATCGAGGATTCTCACCCCGCCTGGCGGACCTGGCGGAGCAGGTGTTCACGGACCGGCACATCGACGGCCCGACCCGCTCAGGGAAACTCGGCGGCGCCTACTGCTACAGCGTCGTCCCCGGGATGACGCCCTATGTCATGCTGAACTACACTGGGGAGGCCCGCGACATCGCGACCATGGCCCATGAACTCGGGCATGCAGTCCACGGCATGATGGCCAAAGACCACTCCGTCTTTACGTTCCACTCGACGCTTCCGCTTGCGGAAACCGCCTCAGTCTTCGGCGAACGGATTCTCTCCGATGCACTCATGTCTCAGGAGAAAAACAAAGCCGTTCGCCAGGGACTATTGATCGGCCAACTCGACGACATGTACGCCACGGTGTTGCGCCAGGCCTATTTCGTCCGGTTTGAAAAGCTCGCGCACCAGATGGTGGGAGAAGGAGCCACGGGTGACCAGCTCGCAAAGGCCTACCTGAGCGAACTCCGTCAGCAGTTCGGCAAGGCCGTGAAGGTCCCGGACGAATTCCAGTGGGAATGGCTGAGCATCCCCCA
>OMJA01000104.1 GCA_900299245.1 Nitrospiraceae bacterium
CCCAGAATCTTCCCCCGATGGGGCACAAGACGACATAGGTCAGCCAAGGCGGCCACTCGCGTGCAGAGATCGAGTGGCCGTCTTCGCCTAGCTCCCTCGTTTCGCCCCACAAGACCGACCTGCCCGGGAAAATTTGGTCCAGGCTGAATGTTAGACTGGACCGCAACCAGGTAGGTCTTCACCATGCCCAGGAAACGGTACACACCCGAGGAAATCCTTAAACATCTGTGGACAGTCGAGCTTGAAACCGGCAAGGCCTGGCGGTACTCGACGCCAGCCGGAATTTCGGGATCACCGAGCAAACGTACTACCCCTAGGAAGAAATAATACGGCGGGCTACGCGTCGATCAAGCGAAGCACCTGAAAGCCTTAAAGCCTTGGAGTAGGAGAATCTGCGGCTCAAGCGAATCGTCGCCAATCAGGCCCTCGACCTGTCACTCCTGAATGAAGTCGCCTCGGGAAACTTCTAAGCCAGGCCAGCCGGCGGGAGGCCGTGGGACACACGATGACTATGCTCCACGTCTCCGAGTGTCGGGCGATCGGCCAGTCCCAGTCCACCTATAGGTGTCGGCCACGGCTGGATCCGAGTCAGGAGAGGATGCGTACGCGGATCATCGCACTCGCGAAGGAGTACGGGCGGTACGGCATAGGACGGTGACGGATCTGCTGGGATACGGGCAAAGATCGCGTGTATACGATCTTGTGGCAAGAAGGCCTCCAAATACCGCAAAAGCAGCCGAAACGGGGGGCCTGTGGCTGGCCAATGGTTCCTGCGTGCGCAAACGGACTGAGGGGCTCAACCATGTGTGAACATATGAAATCGTCGCGGATCGGACACAGGATGGCCGGCCGTTTAGGGTTTTGAATTTTCTCAAAGAGTACACGCGGGAGTGTGTGGCCTCAGTGGTGGCCAAACGAATATACTCGCAAGACATCCTCTTGATCCTAGCCGAGTTGTTCCGCCGTCGCGGGATACCGACGCATATCCGTTCAGATAACGAGCGGATTTTTTCGTGATCAAGCTCATATCCTACTCCCCTTGAAATTGAGACCACCTCTAAGACAAGGTCCGGGGATGGACCGAGGAGGTGGCGATGGCGACAGACTCAGCAGAGCCAATTGAACGGTGGACGGCCAAACGCCGGGTGGCGTTGGTTGTGAGTCTCCTGAAGGGGGAGACCTCGGCGGCCGAAGCGGCTCGGACGCATGGGCTCACGGTCGCGGAGGTCGAAGACTGGCGCGAGAAGTTTCTGTGGGGGCCGAGAATGCGCTCCGGAGTCGGCCCCGGGATGAAGAGGCCCTCAAAGACGAGCAGATCAAGAAGTTGAAGCAGAAGATCGGGGACCTGGAGCTGGCCAACGATCTCTTACGGGAGGCGTTGAAACCCTACCCTTTGGACCGGAAGACATCCGATGCGTGAGAGGCTGCGTGTCGGGTGTCTCAGAACGACGAAGCTGCCAGGTACTCAGGGTGAACCGAGCCGGCCCGTATCGGGCGGAAGAGAGCAAGTCGCAACGTCGGATGTCCAACCCGCCGTGGACGGAGCGGTTGCGCGAGTGGATTCAGCACTACCCCACCTTTGGGTATCGACGACTGTGGGTGCTGTTGCAATTCCAGGACGGGCTCGTCATCAATCGGAAAGCAGTATACCGCGTGCTCAAGCAGAAGGGGTGGTTTGTGCATTAACGCATCTCCACCCCACGCCCGCGCGTGCGAGGCTGGATCAGTCGAGCCAGTCGCAGCAACGAACGGTGGGCGATGGATGTGACCCATATCCCGTCTGGGCAAGACGGCTGGGCACATCTGGCAGCGGTCATCGATTGTCATGATCGGGAAGTGATCGGCTATGAGTTCGCCTTGCGGAGTCGTGCGAAGGAGGCCGAACGGGCGGTGGAAGCGGCCTGTCTGGCCCGGCTTGGAACCCTTCGGCCGGTGGGGGCGCCGGTCTTGCGGAGCAATAATGGGCTGATCTTCCAAAGTCGGCGGTTTCGACAGGCCTGTCGGGACTATCGGCTGCAGCAGGAATTCATTACGCCGTACACGCCAGAACAAAATGGAATCATCGAGCGGTTCTTTCGTAGTCTCAAAGAGGAGTGTGTGTGGCAGCAGACGTTTCAGACGTTTGAGGAGGCGCGACGGATCATTCGGGCCTGGCTACACTGGTACAACCACGAGCAGCCGCATCAGGCTCTCGGGTATCGGAGCCCGGTTCAATACCGGGCCCAACAATCAACGCAGGTGGCTTGATCTCAGGGGAGCACTACACTCAGACACTGGCTGAAGCATTTCAATGTCGCGCCCTTCTATATCGAACCAGGCTCTCCGTGAGGAAACGGCTAAGTCAAGTCCTTTAATAGCAAGATGCTGGAGCAGCTTCTGAACGGCGAGCCGTTCAACACGCTTAATAAATCGCAGATTATAACGGAACGTCGACGGATCCACTACAGCACGGTCCGTCCGCACAGCAGTCTCTGGGGCTAACCACCCGCGCCCGAAACCATCCAGTTTGAGAGCTGATGGCAAATATGGCAGATGGCACAAAAACTCCCAACTAGTCAAGACGGGATCCAGGTAAGAGAGGAACCTAGAAGAGAGGGGTTACTACGCAGAACGACTTTGGAACGAAACTGCGTGCGTGCGGGGGATTTGGCGGTGTAGGGTATAACGGCTGAGAAGAAAACAGTTACCAACTAGTTACTCATTCATAAAAATACAAATTTTTAAAGCATTAATTAATTATGCATTTTCACACTATTGTATAGCACGACTCATCAAGAGTCAGAAGTAATCTCCTCTTCACCGTATCAGCGCTCCTCACGCTATCAATACTTGGCACGCCCTTCCTGCTTTATTTCTCCTGCGGCTCCGCGAACACTGGGGCGGGGGAGTTGTGATAGTAGCAATCTCGGCAAACCCAGTCGCTATAACGAGAGTGTGGAAATAGCCTTGCGTGAACGTGGGTAAGACATCAGAGAGATTGTGTCGCAGTTACAGATTGGATGCGGTACGGTGTATTAGGCACTTCGTGTGGAGGCGACCTGCTCGCGAGCGGTCTTGTAATCATATGAGTAGATCGTTTCAGTTGATCTCTCAGACTCATTGGTTTCATTTAGAAGGAATACGCGATGATTCAAGATGAAATTACGATTGGGCAGGTAATCGACCAGTTTCTGCGCAGCTATCAACGCCAAGATATCGACGGCAGTATTGCACTTCTATCTTCGGACCAACCATTCCTCTCCCTCGGGACGAATGTCAACGAAGTCTTTACAACTCCCTCCGATGTGCGAACCTCGTTAGCAAAAGACTTTCGAACGATGACGGACATTAGCTGGGGAACGTATCGCCACTGTGCTTTGACCGCCACCGCAACTCTTGCACAAGCGCTCTTGGAGCTACCCTTGACCTTCACGGCAGAGGGCAAAACGCAGCATCTTACATTTCGTTTTGCATTTGCATTTCAGAAACAACAGGGGCAATGTCGTATTGCCTTGGCAATGAGATGCATCCCGTATGCACCTGACAATCAGACCTTCCAGTAGCGACTACGACAAGGATGCCCACTTTGGACAGGAACGGGCCACTTTTTGGCACCAGGGCTTACGGGAGTGATTGCCTAGGGTTTCCCCCACACTTCCTCCAGCCGCTGCGTGCGGCCGCAGTTGAATTTGTAGAACTTGTAGCGAACCGGATTCTTTTTATAGAAATCCTGGTGATACTCTTCCGCCGGATAGAAGGTCGACGCCGGAACGATCTGGGTCACGATCGGGCGGTGAAACCGTTTCGACTCCTCAAGCCGCTTCCTCGAACCCTCCGCCAGCTTCTGCTCCTCAGGACTCGAAGGAAATATCGCGGCACGGTACTGATTCCCGTGGTCGCAGAATTGCGCATTCGGCGTCAACGGGTCGATGTTGCGCCAGAAGGCGTCAAGAAGCTGGTCGTAACTCACTTTAGCCGGATCGTAGATCACCTCAACGGACTCCGCATGTCCTGTCCCGCCCGCCGAGACCTGCTCATACGTCGGATTGGCCAGAGTTCCGTCCATGTAACCGGAAACAGCCGAGAGCACACCCTCGACCTTTTCAAAAGCCTCCTCCATGCACCAGAAACAGCCGCCGGCAAAATACGCTTTGGCCGGAGCCGCGGCGCCCAAGCGTTCCGGATGGAACAGCAGCAGGCTCATGCCTATCATCACGCACAATCCTATCAATGCGGTCTTGCCGAAGCCGGATCGTGTCATCGCAAAGACCCTCCTTTGGTGGTCAGTCTTAGCTGCCACAGATTTCTTACAGTCTACTACGGCCCCGGGCATCCGATGGATCTTCCGGAATGGTGACGTGATGCGTGTTCCAATCTCCTGCACTGAATTACAGTCTTCGCAGCATCAGCCGGTTGTGCGCCTGAGATATGGAAGGGAATGACCGGAGGCGCCGGATGCCGATCAGATAGACTCTGTCTGGCATGTAACCGGGATCAAGATTCGATAGGATGTGAAAGAAAGTCGTCGCAGTCTAAACAGCGGCGTACTGCGGACCAGCGTGATCTGTTCGACAATTCCGGCTCAGTAACGCCCTTCACAAGGCCAGATCGCCATACTCCGTCGGTTCTTCCGTAGAGGACCGCCGCTTCCTGCCACCCATCTGCTTCATGATGAGTTCGATCGCTTCCTCAGGGGAGCTCGCGGCAGAGACCAGTCGTTTGCCCAGCTTGCGGAAGAACGCCACATCGGCCGGAGAGGCATCGACAAGAATCACGGGCTTCCCGGCTTTTACCGCCAGGGCCACTTCGGACACGGTGCCGGATCCGCTCAGGCCGCACGCCACCACAACATCACTCGTCAGCACGTTGATATTGTTGCGGCCGCTGCCCATTTCCGTAATGATCGGGACATCGACGTGGCACGAAACCCGGTCTTTCGCCGTGGGCAATATCCCGACGGTCAGGCTGCCTCCGACCCGCTTCGCTCCCTCGCAGGCGGCATCCATGACGCCGAGATCGCGTCCGCCGGTCAGGACGACCCACCCGCGCCGTGCGATGAATTCTCCCAGCGACCGGGCATTGTCCAGATCTTTCTTCTTGGCCTTGGCCGGCCCCATCACTCCAACAATAAATCGCATCGCCCCTCCCGCTCCGGACCGTTTCGATCAAAACCGCGACGCCGCGAGAATGACATCGGCATGGGTCCAAGCCGACTTGAATTGCTGCTCGCTGGCATCCGCGTCGCTCCCTTTATGCTGGGCGCGCAGACTTTGGGTCAACCCCAATAAGCTCCATCCGTTGTTCGGATTGCGCTGAAGATCCGCCCGATACACCTGCTCCGCCTCTCCGGGCTGGCCGGCCATCAATAGTGCGGCGCCGAGGTACTGTCGGACCGGAACGGGCCAATACGGCGGCTCCGTGTACGGCAGTGACTCCTCCAGTTTCACCCCTTCCCGCAGGACTTTGATCGCCTCGTCGTATTTCTGCCGCCGTGCCGCGATCTCTCCCGCCAGCATGCGCTCCGCGATTTTCAGTAGCGTGCGCTCGGTCTTGTCCTCCGGGCTTCGCTCGCGGCGGAACTGCTTGGCGAGCGCGGCCAGGACAAAATGTTCGCCTTCGGCTCCGGGAATCCGGCCCGTCGCCGCCAGGGCAAATCCGCGCCCCAGCCGCCATATCCCCTCTTGAAACCGCAATCCTTTCGGCGGAACCGGCTCGCGCAACAGCTCATCCCACTGACCGAAGCGGATCAGGGAAAACAGCGGCGCGGGAAGATAAAATTCCTTCCACTTGTTCTTCCTGGCTTCCCCCTCGGTGATCGTTCCCGTCAACTCGCGCGCGACATTCAACGTTTCGACATGCCGCCCTTCCATCATGAGCGAGACCCAGAGAAAATGCAGGTTGTGTGTATAGTAGCCGTCGGCATACTCACCGGACAGCGCCTGCCCCGCCAGATATTCCTTGTCGACCCGTGCGGCGTGCGCATTCCGCTCGGCGGCTTCGTGATACTTTCCCAGTCGAATATAGATGTGCGCCGGCATATGCACCAGATGTCCGGCACCAGGCGCGAGCGCAGGCAACCGGTCAGCGCAGTCCAACGCCCGCTCCGGCTTAGACGAAGCTTCCACCGCATGAATATAATAGTGACAGGCGCCCGGATGATCAGGGACACGCGAGAGGACGGTTTCCAGCGTAGAAACAATTTCCTCGGTTCCCGGCTGCGGACGCCCGTCCGCTGTCCAGAAATCCCACGGACGCAGATCCATCAACGCTTCGGCAAACAATGTCCCGGCATCCGCGTCATTGGACGATTGCTGCCACACCGTTCGCATGGCATTCGCGTAGGCCTTGTCGAGAGCGGTGCGTGAGCCGCCCTTTGCGCTGTATCGCTTGCCGAGTGCTTCAATGAACCGCTGTTCCGCCGGACTGACGTGGCTGGACTGGGCCTTGGCTTTCAGCAACGCCTCCCATGCCCGCCGTTCATCGCCCTTCGCCATCGGCGCGTTGATATTGGGTCCTGACGCCAGTGCAATGCCCCAGTACGCCATCGCAGCGGTCGGATCGAGGCGAGCGGCTTCTTCGAACGCACGGATCGCTTCTTCATGATTGAAGGCATACACCAGCCGCAACCCCTGATCGAAATACTGCTGCGCTCGTTCCGAGGTCGTCGTAATGGGATGATGAAGCGTTCCGAGATTGGTAAATAGCGGCACGGTGTCGGCTGCCTCGCCGGCCACCGCGTGCGACAGGACCATGCCCAAGCACAGACAGACGGCCTGCAGCAGCCGCCGGGTCGCGCCGCCGGAACGGGCCATGCCGTCGGCGACGCTCCGTTGATGACGAGAGGATGTCGTGATGACTGTTGTGGAGAAAACCTGCATGCCGACTTTCATCTACAGAATGGTTCCACCGTGTCGAGCCATGAGCCGGGGAGCAACCGAAAGGCACGCGCTCCTGACCGCCTCCCCAGCAGACCCGCACCAGGTCGGGCCTCAAGACCTTCATACGCATCCGCCCCGCGCAAGGCCTTACACATCCGCATCATGAATAATTTACAAATTGAGTGACGGCTCGCAGGATGAGGTTCGGAGGGCGGACGGAGCTTTCGATGAGGACTTGGCCCGCACGACTCGGGCTTTCTTTGCAGGCGGCGCGGCTTGTGCGGCTGCCGAACTGACCGGCATCTGCTGAGCCTCCAGTTCCTGTCCCAAATAGACCAGTACCTGCTGCTGTGACCCGACCATCGACTTCAATTCTTGTAGCTGAGCGGACAGACGCGCCACTTCCTGCTGATGGGCCAATAATTGCGAGCGTAAGGCGATGACTTCCTCGAGCGGGACCGATTCGACGGCTGGGTTCTTCGGCAGCGAGATCCGGACCGGTGCGGCTTCCATCGCCTTCTCCGGCATGCACACCGGCTGAGCCGCAGAATCCTGTCCGGCAAGACCTTCGGAAGATCGAACATCTCCTGTCGCCGCTGCATCCGCCTGGACGAGAAATGCACTCCCGACCGGCCGGTCACTGATCGACGAACCAAGCGAGCGACCCAACCGCTGAAACTGAGCCACAAGCTCGGCAATCCCCCGCACGCAGGTCGCGCCGGACTCGACCAGCAACTGGCTGAACGACCGTTGCTTCGGCCGGGCAGCGGATATCTGCTCCGGGGTAGGAATGCGCGCGATGAGATTGATGGGGGCATCACTATAACGGCGGGACATGACGGAACCTCCTGATGACAACATGTCCGTTCAGACCGTCATACACCGTGGAACCGGCTGCAACGATCGGACGGGGGGATTTCGACTGACGGGCGGCTCGAACCTCGACAGAACCGGACATCCGAACCACTACGTACTTGTCTACTCCGACCGGGAAGATGAGTCAATCATTTTCCCAAACAAGGAGCGGGAGCATGCATCACAATCTGGGCGTCTGGAGCCTAGAATCTCGTGACGCTGGAGAAATGGAACTCCGGCAGGACCACTGCGGGCACCAGCAACTTTCCCGTCTCCGACGTGACGGCTTCCATCGGCGGAGTCCAGGCTTCGACCCGCTGAAAGGCCTGCAGAGGGCTTTCGTGAAAGCGGAAGTTCTTCACCGCAGAAACGATCTCCCCTTTCTCAACCAGAAACGTCCCGTCCCGCGTCATGCCGGTCAAGGTCAGGTCGGTCGGATTCACGGTACGTAGATACCAGAAGTTCGTCACGAGGATTGCCCGGTCGGTCGATTTGATCAATTGGGGCAGCGAACTTGCCGACGCGCCTTCCACCGACAGACGCGGCGCTTCGAGCGTGGGAATCGTCGCGATCTGTTGGGACCGGGCGGTAAACCGGTCATAGGCCAGTTGCTGCAGTACGCCGTGATGAATCCATTGCGACGCCGTGGACGGCAGCCCTTCGGCCGTAAACCCCACGCCGAGCAGATCCGCATGCTCCGGAGCATTCTCCAGCGAGAGTCGCGCATCAAGAATCCGCTTCTTGAGCTTCCCGGCAAAGGGGCTCGTGCCTTTCAGGTACGATTTGGCATCCAGCGTCCAGATGATCCACGACCACAGGCCGGCCACCGCCGCCGGTTCGAGGATCACCCGATAGCGGCCGGCAGGCAGTTCCTGCGGCTCGGTCACGAGCCTGGCCTTGTGGATCGCCGACAGCGTGCGTTCCTGCACTTTCAACCGGTCGATGGAGCGGTGCGCGGCCGAGGCCCAGCCGGTCGCGTCGCCGGCCTGCACGGTAATGCTGAACCGCGCCTCGGTCCGCTCTTCGAAGGCGAGCAGTCCCGTTCCGGCCGCCACGCCGACCGACGCGCGGGAAGAGGAGACAATCCCCGCAGCCGACATGTTTTCCATGCGGCATTGACCGATTGCTTCGTTCGCATATTCCAGCCGCACGGCCGGCCCGGCTTTGAGCGTCTCGCTGCGCGACGCAGGACAGGCCGCATAGGCCTGCGGTCCCTCCGGCGGCAGATATTCCGGATCTTCGGGAGACACGCGCGCAATCGCCTCGGCCCGTTTGACCGTTTCGCGTAGCGAACCGGCCGTGAAATCCGTCGTCGTCGCCGTGCCCTGCCTGGCGCCGAACGCCACCGAAACGCTCACCCCCCCGCGGCGCGTGTTGACGTTCTGGATCACCTGGTTGTTAGCGAAGCGCGTCGTCCCGCCGTCCTGGTCATGCAATGTGATCTGGGTATGGTCCGCCGTCGAACATTTGAGGACCAGTTCGGCGATAAACTGAAACTCTTCGCGGGTCGTCATCTTCGGCCAGGGTTTGGCGCCGGTGCCGGTCATGATCGTCTCTCGCCACGAATCACCCGGATGTTGCGGAAACGGGCATGCGACGCGGCGTGAGTCATCCAGCCGGACTGGCCCGGCTGGCCCTTGCCGCAGGTAATGAACCCATAGCGCCGGCGATGCGACCGGTCGGCCACTCCGTCGCAACTGTTCCAGAATTCCGGCGTGATGCCGTGGTAGATCACGTCGCGCAACATGTGCGTCCGCCGGCCGTGTTCGATCAGCCAGAATGCATCTCCGCCAAACTGAAAATTATAGCGCCGCTGATCGATGCTGTAGGAGCCGTGGCCTTCGATATAGATCCCGCGCTTCACATCCGCGAGCAGCTGATCGAGGGTCGCCCCGCCCGGCTCCAGCCCGATATTGGCGATGCGCACGATCGGGACCGTCCCCCAGCTGTCGGCGCGGTTTGAGCCGCGCGAGCGCGCCGCGCCGATTTTCGGCGCGACTTCCCGGTTCGTGCAGTACCCGACGAACAGCCCGTCGCGCACGATGTCCCATTTCTGGCAGGCCACGCCGTCGTCATCGTACCCCGTCGCCGCCAGAGTTTCCGGCTCGGTGTTGTCCGCCACCAGGTTCACGTGGGACGACCCGTACCGGAACCGACCCAGCGTATCCGTCGTCAGAAAACTGGTCCCGGCGTAATTCGCCTCGTAGCCGAGCGCCCGATCCAGCTCGCTCGGATGGCCGCAGGATTCATGCATGGTCAACGAGAGATGTTCCGGATCCAGCACCAGATCGTACGGCCCCGCTTCGACGGCCGGGGCTCGCACCTTCTCGACCGCCTCGCCCGCAACCCGTGACGCTTGCCCTGGGAAGTCGGCTTCTTCGATCAATTCATAGCCGCGCCGCAGTTGCGGCGTATTGAAAGACCGGCTCGCGAATCGCCCGTCGTGGAGCGCCGTCGCCGTACACTCTCCGCTCGATGCGAGGAGATCCAATTCCAGTCGGGTCCCTTCCGTGGAGGCAAAGAATTTGCGGTCCCGGCGCGCCCAGAGTTCGGCGCTGCTTCTGACGACTCCGGGCTGCGCCTGCAGCGACTCCATCGTCGCAAGAAGAAGCCCGGTCTTCTGCGTGAGCGGAACCGTGAACGGATCGATCCGGACCGGTGTCACGACCCGATCGTGATGAACCGGCTCTCCAGCGAGCACAACCTTTTCGATCGCGATGGATGCGGACGCTTTGGCAATCTCGACCGCCAGGTCCGCAACTCGCGGAACCTCTTCAAGAGAGAGAATCGAACTGGCCGCGAAGCCCCATCCCCCGTGAAAGAGCACACGGATGCCGAATCCGATGTCGTCGAGATCGCGAATCGACGAGATCCGGCGATCTTCCCCTCTGATACTTTGTGTCGAGCTATGCACGATGCGGATGTCGCCGTACTCGGCGCCGGAGGCCGCCAGCCGTTTGACTGCGAGGTCGGCAAAATCCTGCCAGGTGGGTGTCGGCATGTCTTCATCCTGTCAAACAATCGGCCGCGGTGCAAGGCGGGGGCTCTCGAGGCTCCCGGCTTGGCTTTCCGCCGCCGCTGGATTACGATGCGGCCATGCTCACTCCCGCACGGACTCCCCGCCAGCGCATGATCGAATTGTTGACCGGCACCCGTCTGGCGACCCATCAGCTGGCCCAGATGCTCGGCATTCCCGAGCGGCAGGTCGAGGATCATCTGGAACACGTCGTGAAATCCGTCGCGCACGACAAGACCCGCTGCTTCATCCTGGAGCCGTCCCGCTGCCAGGATTGCGAGTTTGTCTTCCGCGACCGTCGGCGGCTCACCAGACCCGGTCGCTGCCCCCACTGCCACAGCGAAGATATCGCCGCCCCGCGGTACGGTATCGATCCCGTGGAGTAACCGTCCGGCCGGAGAGCCACAGACACCGCCACTCCAGAAGGTGCGACACGAAAGGACGACGATGACCGTGACACGCTTCCTGCTCTGTATCCTGTACGCCAGTCTGTTACTGGGATGCTCCGGCGATCAGGCCAAAGAACTGCTGGAGACCGCCGAGTTCGAAGAGCGGCAGATGAACCTCCCGCATGCCAAACAGCTCTACGACGACGTGATCCGTCTCTATCCCTCCAGCAAACAGGCCGAAATCGCCCGTGCCCGCCTGGCGCAGCTCAATACCGGCCGATAGGAAGTCCCCTCTTCTGAGGCCACCATACCCCCCCTTTCGAGGCACGCCGAATCACCGGGCTGCGTGTACACTCAGCACACAGTCGACAGCGGGTGTTTATTTGGCGAGGAGGCATTCATGGTCAAGACGTATAGTGTGCGCAATGCGGACCGCGTCCCCACCCAATGCACATTTCTCTACTTCTGGAACGGGACTCTCGAACAGGGGAAGCTCTGGGACCTCTCGGAAACCGGCTGGCGCGCCAGCACCAAACATCCCCTTCCTCCCGGAACGGAAACGACGGTGTACCTCGCGCTGCCGGACCGCGAAGTCTACAAATACATGATCGTGAATAGAGCGACCGTCTGCTGGTCGGACGGCCAGACGGCCGGATGGAAGGTCGCACAGATGGATGAGGCGGCCAAGAGCCGGCTCGATCAGTTTTTGAACGGCGCAGAGGAAGACTGACCCGTTTTCGGCCACCAGGGGAGGAAGGCGTTCGTCACGGCTTGATAGCGGCGATAGTCGTCGCCGCGTGTCCTGAGCGCCTGTTCCTCCGCCCAGGGAATGCCGGTGACTCTCGTCAGAGACACGCCCATCACCAGCGGACCGATCCAGGTCAGGAGCCAGCCGGGGCTGCCGATCGCCATCACCACATAGGCCCACCAGTGAATCCATTCGAAAAAGTAATTCGGATGGCGTGAGAACAACCAGAGTCCTTCCCGGCAGACCCGGTCATGGTTCCAGGGCTTCGCGCGAAACCGGGCCAACTGCCGGTCGGCGAACGACTCCCCGAGAATGCCGGTCAGCCACACGAGCACGCCGGCCAATTCCCACAAGCCGAACGGCGGACGCGGATTCTGCGTGACGGCAAGAAAGGGAAGGGAGAAGAGCACGACGGCGGCGGCCTGCACTTGAAAATAGAGGAACATCGACAGCGGCTGCTCCAATCGCCACACCTGCCGCAATCGCCGATACCGCGGATCTTCGGTCCTGCCGATCACCCGGTTGAAGAGTATGTATCCGCCCAGACGCAGACCGTAGACCGCGGCCATGCCGACCAGCAGCAGCTTCCGTTCGAACTCGCCGGTCGCGGACCAGGCGTAGCCGGCAACGACAACAACTAGCCCGACACACCATCCGACATCCGCAAGCGAGGCATTGCGCCGTGCACGCTCGACCAGCCACAACAGGGCCATCCAGCCTGCCATGGCGATCCAGGCCCAAAGCAGCAGGGTCAGTGGATCTGACGACATCGAGACCTCACACCACGAGACCGGACGAGATCAGCGGAAAATCCCACTCATCGGTACCGGCGGTCGTACGATTCATCACCCATGAACGGAATCCGGGAATCGGAAACGAGAGGAGCCGCTGAAGCTTGTCGCAACGCATCGACAGATCCGGCGGCCGTGGCGGCCCGTGATAGTCGGCCACGGAGCCCGGTTGAAGGCGCGACGCCAGCTCGGGATACCTCATCGCCAGTGCCTCGCCGATCTCCATGCGCGTCAGCCGTTCCGCCCCTCCGAGATGATAGAGACCGGACGGCTTCTGCGCGATCAACTCCCAGATTGCCCGCGCGACGACCCCGGCCGGCACCGGACTGCGAAACTCATCGGTAAACAGCGTGAGGCGGTGTTCCCTTGCGGCGCTTCGCCGCATGTCTTCCACGAAACTCCGGTCACCGGTGAGCGAGGTGCCGGCTGTCAGGGCCAGACGAATCACGGTGTGCCGGGAATTGCTCAGGACAATCTCCTCCGCCGCCGCTTTGGTCTCCCCATAGTAATTGATCGGATTGATGGCATCTGTTTCGACATACCGGCCCTGCCGGCCGTCGAACACCTGATCGCTCGAAAAGAAGAGCAGGGGCCGGTCGCCCGCAAGCGAGGCGAGAAGAGCCGTGGCATCGACGTTCACGTTCCTGGCCAACCCGGGATCCTGCTCACAGACTGCGGGGCGGCTGATGGCGGCACAGTGGATCACCAGCGCCGGCTGATCCTCTCGCCAGAAGCGGCGAACAGCTGACTCATCCGTGAGATCGATGTCCTGCCTGGTCAGCCCGCGGACCTTCAGGCCGGGCGCCCACCGCTCGGCGGTCCGCACCAGATAGCTTCCGACGAGACCTCCCGCGCCGGTAATCCAGACAAGCGGTTTCAAGAAAGACCTCCCAATCGCCGGATCTCAGGCACCTCGATCACACAGCGGGAGGCCGGCGGGTGCTCGATCGCCCAGACAAGCGCCGTCAACATCTCGTGAAGGGTGACGAGACCGAGGCGGACCGCCGCGTCATGCGTCGCAGGAAATCGTTCCATGAGCCGATACACCGGTTGCAGCGCCAGAGGCCACCAGTGGCCAGGGCCCAGGATATACCAGGGTCGGAGAATTGTCGCGCACAGGCCGGAGGCTTCCAGCCGCTCTTCGCACTCGCGACGGACCGCAAGGTAGTCTTTCATAATCGGCGCCGGCCGGGCGACGCTGACATAGACGAAGTGACCGACCTGCGCCGCCCGCGCGGCATCGATCGAGGCGAGGCCGGCCACCAGATCGACGGCCCTGAATTGCGGACCTTTCCACGGAGCCGGCTTCGGCACGCCTACGAGTTGCACGACCGTATCGCCGACCTGCATATGCGGCGTCAGACTCGCCGCATCGAGCGGATCGGCATGGACGATCCGGCAGCCCGTCAGCTCGCGCGCCCGGGACCCGGATCGCACCACCGCCGTCACGGCATGACCGCGTTCGATCAATTTCGGAATGAGTCGGGAACCCAAATATCCCGTGCTCCCGATCACGACGACCTGACGTGGCGGCATCATCGTTCACCGATGCGAAACAGTCCCGCCCCCGAGATCACGCAAGAAGACCGGGCCGACCCGCTCCGCTCGAAGGGTGCTGAGACTCTGTTCAATAAGCCGACGGGCGGCGCGGATCAAAGCCTCCTGATCGGCCTGTTCCAATCCGAGGCTGGTCTTAATCCTGGTGACCTTGGCGCCGAGGGGATCGTCTTCCGGCAATTGCCGCAGGGCGAGATGCCAGAACGTGCAGACAGTCTGGCTCCCGTTCACCGTAAACGTCCCGAACATGGCCCGGTCCTGCCGTTCTTCGACAATCCCGACACGCTCCAGCACCTCGCGCCGATGGTTTTTCAACAGGACGGTCGATGCCGACAGAGGCTGGGCCGTATCGCCGGCGATCCGGGGTGTGGCATCGACCGCGATGATCACACAGCCCCCGGGAAATTGGGCGGTCAGGGCGGCGTCCTGGTCCGCCTTGGCCAGCAGATTCACCAGTGTCTTGATGCCAAGATTGTCGGAAGGGCCGCCGTCATAGGCCAGCACCGCCTGACGCAATGCCGGTTCCGATGACGGCAGTGTGACCGGATCGAAGACGCCGGGATAGGCCGCTGACATATAGACGGCACGGGACACGCTGAACGCCGACAGCGACGGGGCCAGTGTGGAAAAGCCTTCGTCCGAGATCACGAAGGGATCGCCGGTGAGGGCATTGGTCGCATTCAGCAGCAATTTGGGCCGGGAGGGATTCAGATCGGCGTACGTCGCGCCGTGATAGAGCTGCTCGTCGAGGACCTGCACGACGGTGTCGGACTTTGTCGCGTCTCCGAACCAGCGCTTGAGCAAGGTCCCCGGCGAAAGCCAACGACCCAGCACGTCCTGCTGAAAGTCATGCCCCATCCGTTCCAGAAAGCCGTTCGTGAAGTCGACCGTGCGATAGCCGTCGAGCGCATAGTAGGCCGCCGGCAGCGCTCCGCCCGACACGGCGGAGAGCACGTCGACCTGTTGCAACAATCCAAGCCCGTGCAACTCCCGCAAGATCGCCCCGCCGAACACGGCGGCCCGGCTCCCCCCGCCGGAAATGGCCAGGCCGATGAATCGCCCGTCGCGCCGGGCTTCCTGATCGAGTGTTTGATTGGCGCGGGTAGGTACGGGAACAACCGGTGCGGAAGGGCTTGGCGCAGCCGACATACAGCCCGCCAGCCCCAGGAGGAGAAAACTGAGCATGGCCGACGGGGCATTCATCGCCCCGCCGGCCTCACGATCCTATGATTGTGCGTAGCGCGAACCATCCTGCTAGCAATACGGACTCCCCGGCCGTCCGGATGGGCGCCGGGATTAATTGCGCGTCAATTTGCGATATCGGATCCGGTGCGGCTGATCGGCTTCTTTGCCCAGCCGGCGCTTGCGGTCCGCTTCATAGTCGCTGTAGTTGCCTTCGAACCACACCACCTTGCTGTCGCCTTCGAAGGCCAGGATATGCGTCGCCAGACGATCGAGGAACCACCGGTCGTGACTGCTGACGACCGCGCAGCCGGCGAAACTCTCCAACCCTTCTTCGAGCGCGCGCAGCGTGTTCACATCGAGATCGTTGGTCGGCTCGTCGAGGATGATGAGGTTGGCCCCTTCTTTCAGCATGCGGGCCAGATGCACGCGATTGCGCTCGCCGCCGGACAGCTCCTTCACTTTCTTCTGCTGATCGGTCCCGGCGAAGTTGAATCGCGAACAATAGCCCCGCGCGTTCACGTCGACTTTGCCGAGCTTGATCGTGTCCTGGCCCTCGGAAATGACCTCATATACGGTCTTGTTGCCGTCGAGGCTGCGGTCCTGATCCACGTAGCCGAGCTTCACGGTTTCGCCGATCCGGATCGTGCCGGAATCCGGCTTCTCCTACCCGAGAATCATTTTGAACATGGTCGTCTTGCCGGCGCCGTTCGGGCCGATCACGCCGACGATGCCGCCCTTGGGCAGGCTGAAGTTCACATTCTCATAGAGCACCTTGTCGCCGAAGGCCTTGCTGATGCCGTTGGCTTCGATGACCACATCGCCCAGGCGCGGTCCCGGCGGAATGTAGATTTCCAGATCGGCGGCCACCTGGTCCTGCTTCTGATTGACGAGTTCCTCATACCGGTTCAAGCGCGCCTTGCCCTTGGACTGCCGAGCCTTGGGCGACATGCGGATCCATTCCAGCTCGTGCTCCAGGGTTTTCTGCCGCTTCGATTCGGCTTTTTCCTCTTTCTCCAGCCGGTCCTTCTTCTGCTCCAGCCAGGAGGTGTAATTCCCCTGGAACGGAATCCCGTGGCCGCGATCGAGTTCCAGAATCCAGCCAGCCACGTTGTCGAGGAAGTACCGATCGTGAGTCACCGCGATGACCGTGCCTTTGTATTGCTGGAGATGCTGCTCCAGCCATTGCACGGATTCGGCATCAAGGTGGTTCGTCGGCTCGTCGAGTAACAAAATATCGGGCTCCTGGATCATGAGACGGCAGAGCGCCACGCGGCGCTTTTCACCGCCGGAAAGGACCCCGACCTTCGCATCAGCCGGCGGACAGCGGAGCGCGTCCATGGCGATCTCAAGTTCGTTTTCCAGCTCCCAGCCGTTGGCCGCCTCGATCTTTTCCTGAATCTGCCCCTGCCTGTCGATCAACTTCTCCATCGTATCGGGATCGGCCGACCCGATCTGGTTGCTGACGTCTTCATATTCCTTGAGCAGCGCGACCAGTTCCTTCTTGCCCTCTTCAACCACTTCTTTGACCGTCTTGTTCGGATCGAGCTGCGGCTCCTGCTCGAGCAAGCCGATGCTGTAGCCTTTCGAGCGGGTGATTTCGCCGGTGTAATTGGGATCCACGCCGGCAATGATCTTGAGCAGCGAGCTTTTGCCCGATCCGTTCAAACCGAGCACGCCGATCTTCGCGCCGTAGTAGAAGCCGAGATAGATCTCGCGCAGCACCTGCTTTTTTGGCGGAAACACCTTACCGACATTGACGAGGGAGAAAATGACTTGTTTGTCGTTGGTCGTGGCCATGATCCTTGGAATCCTCCGCTAGTAATTCACGTTCCTGAGCCGAACAACTTAACAGACCGGCTCATTCCCGCACAACTCAACTCCCACCGCCTTTGCCGGCGCCATGATCGAATCAGATCGGGAGGGCCCGTTCAGAAACCCGTCTCTTGTGAAAAGCGCACTTCCGATTCATCCACGATTTCTTCCAGGCAGGTGAAGCAGGGAAAGGGGAACTGGTTGACGGGGATCGCGCAGACTTCGCCGACGGGTGACTCGTCGAGCGCCGGACCGCCGCATTCTTTATGAATCAACGTCAGCATGTGATTCCGCTCCTATTCGACGACGAGGCGATGCAGTAATTCCATGTGCTCAGGACCGCTCAACCGGTGATCCCCGGGAATCAGCCGGAGCTCGAGAGGAAAGGCCGACGCCCGCTGCCGGAGCTCTTCAGCGAACTGCCGACTGCCCTCCGGTGAAATGGCCGTGTCCTGTAGTCCGTGCAGGATCGTCGTCCGCACCGGCCTGAGCCGGTCGAATGTCCTTTGCCAATAGACTTCGCTTTCCTCGACCCATTTCCACGCCAGCGGCCAGTCTTTATGCAACGGATCATCATCCCAGGGCATCCAGCCGGTGCTCTCCCAGACCCACCGCCGCTCCGGCGCAATCTGCTTCGCCCGCACCCCCATCATATTGAACGCCGGGGCGATGAGCACGAGACGGTCGACCACGTCGAATTCCTGCGCCATGAACCACGCGATCCAGCTCCCGAGCGAGTTTCCCACTATCGTGAAGGGTGGCCCGTGCTTCAGGAGATCCAAAACTGCCCGCGCATCGGCCAGCCAATCGGACAGAGTGTAGTCCGTGAATCGCCCCTCCGACTCGCCGAACCCACGCACATCGTAACAGCAGAACCCCCAACCCTGTTCCTCGCACCATTGCGCCAAGGCCTTGCTCTTGTTCCCCCAGCGCTTGGAGAGAAAGCCGGTGATGAACAGAACCTGACGATCCTTCCCCGTCGCGCAATCGCCGCGGATCAGCTTGCCGTCAAGGCCTGCGAGTTCAAACGAGTACAGACCGCTCATGTCTGTGTGACCGTCTTGGTGATGAACATCCCCAGCCGTTGCATCACCACTCTCGGGATCTCGTGCCCGCCGCGGAAGTTGTGCCATTCAACGGAAAGACCGGCCTGGCTGAGTGCGTCGCGGAGTCGTTCCGCCCCGACGTAGGGCAGAATCTCATCCTGTACCCCGTGGCTCTGAAAGACCGGCAGATGTTTCCGTTTCGGCAGAAGCGGCCCCCACACCGGCTGGGCCAGCAACGTTCCGGAGAGTTGGACCAGACCGGCATAAGGCCGGTCGGTATGGAGCATCAGATCGCAGGAGAGCATGGCGCCTTGCGAGAATCCGCCGAGCACGGTCTTCTTCGGATCGGCGCCGAATTTCTGCTCGATCTCCTTCAAGACGTTCAGCATCTGCTCCCGCATGGGGGCCAGACCCTTCGGAATGTCCTGCGACAGGTCGCGCACCCGTCCGGCGGCCCGATCCTGGGCGATTCGCGCCATGTCGATCAGCCACCAGGCCCGCGCATCCCCCGGCCCGAAGCTCAACGAGAGCGGCCCCTCCGGAAACAGAAACCTTGTGCCGGCCGGCACGTTCAGCACGTCGGCCAGCGGGACAAGGTCATCGCCCGGCGCACCGAACCCGTGCAACAGCACCACGACCGGACCGGTCCCGCCGCCGTGCCCGTCGATACCGCCGGACACACGTATCTTCAACCCGCCCACTAATTCCTGTCGCATAAGCCTCTCGTTACCGGACGTACAGATATTGAAGCAGCGCCACCAGACCATAGAGCGAGGACTCGATCACCGGCTGCTGGTACAGCGGGACGAAGGCTCCCTGTTCATTCGCTTCGACCTCGTCGATGATGAACTGGACCTGCTTCATCCGCACATCGCGATCCTGCCCGACCCCCAGGGCCTGGACCATCTGCCGGCTCAGCCCGGTCAGCATGGCGGCCTTCGCCTTGCTCGCCGCCTGGTACAGGAGGTACGCCGCCAGCAGGGCCAGCAGCACGTTCAACGCCCAGGAGAAGAGGAGCAGCACGGGGTAGTTCCAGATATCGAAATAGTCGTTGCGGCCGGCGATCATGATCAACAGCGCGATGAAGGGATAGCGGATCAGGCGGTTCACGACTTCGGTCCGTTGCCCGATCAGATCCACCACCGCCAGATATTTCAGCTTTGCGAATTCCGCTTTCTGCGCCTCGCCCAGGCCATAGTCGCGGAGATACTCTTCCTGCACCCGGTCGGACCAGCCGCCGGTCGAGGCAGTCACCCATCCGATCCAGCGGCGGCACAACATCACCGCATCGAAAACAGCCAGGTTGAGCAGCACCACCAGCCCGACGCTCACGAGCGTCAGGGCCCAGTCGACGGTGCAGCTCAGGTGCCCCCGGCAGGGGTGGATCATCTCCTCGTCGAGCACCCAGTGTTCCAGCGGCCACATGACCGCGAGGTAGAGCAGGAACAGCAGGAGCGTGCGAGCCGCCCGCTGGGCGGGCTTGCCGGCCTCGCGATACCAGGACCAGGCCTGATCCACCGTCGTCGCCGTCATCGTCGCGGCGGGATGAGAGACCCGCTTGAGGTTGAGCCAGAAGGTCCCGGGTGAAAATCGTATGCCGGCAGACTCATCCTGAAACAGGAAATCCTGGCCGATCAGCTCGCTGTTCTTCGTCAGATCGCGCATGCCTTTCGCCATCAGGATGAGGCAGAGGACCACCACGAGAAAGCGCAACAGCTCGCTCGGCCAGATACTGACGCCGTCGGTCCAGGAAAACGGCTCTCCTTCGTCATGACCTGCGAGCAGCATCGTCGCGCCGCCGGAGATCAGGAACACCGTGAAGGATGCCAGGAGCAAGATCCCCAGCACTGACAACAGCTTCGGATTGCGCGAGACCCAGAGCCAGAGCCGCTGATTGCTCCAGGCCACGATCGTGCCGATCAACAGCGCGACGACCAGGCTGGCCGCGACGGCCGTATTATCGAATTCCACGCCCTGCTTCAGCTGCGCGTACTGTTCGTCATGCGCGAGGTCCGGCCGCAGGGGATGGATCGTCCGCACGCCCTCCCGCTCGACCACGCTCAGATCCACCGCTCCGTTCCGGCCCACTTCAAAAATCCTCGGATGAGGCCCCGCATCGTAGAGACGATCGTCCGGCGTGAGCGCCGCGTGGTATGCCGCTGTGCAGGGTCCGCTCTGTGGCTGATGGCCCCTGGATTCGCAGGTGACATGCCCCACCGCCTGCAGCGTGGCAAAGTACGCGGAGGTCTGATAGCTGCTCCGGAACGGCGGGACGTCGCGCTGGAGCCCCCCTTCCAGCTGCAGCCCGAAGGGCGACGCGATGACCATATTACGTGTCGACTTGTACTCGCTCGGATGGAGATGGCGCGCATCCAGATCCAGCGTAAAAAAGATCGCGTGCGGAAAAAACGGACGGAGCGCCTTGATGATGAGGAGGGCGTCGTAGGGATCCGTTCCCATGATCCCGATCGCCCTCGCGCCTTCGCCTTCGTCGTGGATGCGCGCGACCAGCGCGCGCACATAGTCGAGCTGGCTGGTGCCCTCCGGACGGTCCCGCCCCGCTTCGGCAGACGGCGATGCAGCCCCCGTCTTCGCGGCCCGGGCGGCGCGCGCCGCGTCGTCGCCCGGCACTTCTCCGTCCAGGCCACCCAGATAGCTGTAGCGAAAGACGTTGAGCGTGAGCGACTCGTAGTCGGCAGGCCGCTGAATCTGCAGATCGACAGCCTGCGGAATAGTCGGACACCAGCGCTTGACGTCCGCAGGCACCTGGATCTGTTTCAGATCCTCTTCCGAGAAGGTCGCCACTTTGGCGCAGGCGGCGGCGCGGAACTCGATCGGCAGGGCCCGTCCGTAAAACGAATCCCATTCGCCGATGAGAATCACGGCATCCCAGCCGAGCCGGACCTGCCGCCGTTCCAATTCGGCGATCAGCGATTCGAACCGCCGATCATCCGAGCCGACATCGTAGACCAGCCGGATGTTCGCGTCGGCCAGCCGGCGATAAAACTCGTGTTCGCAATCGTCATACCTCGCACAGGCCGCGCCTTTGCCCGACTCCGCTTTGAGCCCGTAGGCCAGGAGCCCCTTCATCGCGCTGGCCCAGGGCGAATACAGCTCGATCGACCCGTCGGCGTTCGGCCACACGCCGAGCCCCTCGTGCGGATTTCCGTACAGAGACCCCGCCTCGTCCAGCAGCGCGCGATAGGCCGAGGAACTGCGGGGGCCGATGATTTTGAACGTGACCGCCTGTTGAATGGCGGGATTCAGCCGCACGAGCTTGCGCTTGTCGTCGGTGAAGAGGCACTCGCCCCTGCCTGCGTCCTGACAGGCCAGTCCCTGGGACAGCGAGGTCAAGGTGGCCAGGAATCCGCGGCTCAACGCTTCGTCGGGGAGCCAGATCACCAGAACGCTGTCCGCGCGCGATCCGGGCTCGCCGCAGTTGCGGGTCTTCCTCAGCCGGTACCATTCATAGGGCAGCCCGCGCACGGATCCTTGCGATTCCCAATCGACAAAAGATAAATGGGTCTCATCTTCCGGCACATAACAGGCCGCGCCGAGAGCGGTGCCGATGGCGTACCGATCGCGGAGGCGCGATTCGGTGCTTTCCACATAGGGCCCCCCGCTCGTCGTCGTCAGCAGCACGGCGAGGCGCTGCCCGCCCGCCACCCGCCCGGCGATCGTCTCCCGGAGCGTGCTGAGCCGCCGGGCCAGGGAGGATGCTCCGGACGCCCCCTGGGGCGCTCCCTTTTCCCGGATCGCCCGTTCGACCGCCGCCACCGGATCTTCCCACAGACGCGCGCGGACCAGCTGCTCGCCCGTGCTCTGCTTCATGTCCAGCCCGGTGCCGACCGGCCGCGAACTGCGCAACGGCTCCTTCACCAACAGCACACCGGCAATGGCCAGGACGAGCGTCAGCGCGCCGGCCACCGCCAGTTTCGAATCACCGCCGGATTTCGCCATAGGTCGAACTCCTCAAGACCGGTCAATTGAGCCACTGTACAACAAACAATGAGGGAACCTGCAAGGTTGGATGCTACAAGCCGCTAAGGCGGCGTTTACTGAGAATCCGTCGCAGGCTGTTCAGAAAGTTCGTCCAGCAAGGCCGCAGCAAGAGAAGAGGCAAAGCGTACTCTCTGCCATACGGTGAGCCTCTGAACGCCGCGAGAACGACGCTGGCGGACTTTCTCAACAGCCTGCTAAGAGCTGCAGCTGACCGACAGGTGCTTCCCCCAGTTCGGAGGGGCCGCTGCATAGGCGTCCATGCCCGGTTGATCGCTGTACGGATCCTGAAGCAGGGCCAGCAAGCGATCGACTTCCGAATAGTCTTTCTGTTGCGCCTTCTCGATCGCGGTCTGGGCGAGATAGTTCCGCAGCACGTATTTGGGATTGACCCGGTTCATCCGGATTCGCCGTTCCTCATCGCGGCTTTGCTCTCCGCGCAAGCGCGCGGCATAGCGCCCCGCCCAGGCATCGAATGCCGCGCGGTCCAGAAAGCAATCGCGGAGCGGTTCGTTCAGAGAGCCCTCCGCCGATGAAAACGCGCCCAGGGCCCGGAAGCAGTTCGTGTAATCGGCGCGGCTCTGCTGCATGAGCCCCAGCAGATCCTGAATCAACGCCGCATCCTCTTCATGTTCCTCTATCAATCCGACCTTGGCCTGCATCAGCTCCATATACCGGCGCTCGCAGAGCGGCGTGTAGGAGTCCAGGGCCGCTTTCAGCTCTTCTTTCGATGCGAGCGGCAGCAGCGCCTGCGCCAGACAGCTCAGATTCCAGAGACCGATGTAGGGCTGCTGGTTGAACGCATAGCGGCCGTTGTAGTCGGAGTGGTTGCAGATGAAGCCGGGATCGTAGTCGTCGATGAAACCGAACGGCCCGTAGTCGAGCGTGATCCCGAGTATCGACATATTGTCGGTATTCATGACGCCATGCGCCCAGCCGACCGCCTGCCAGTGAGCGATCAGCGTCGCCGTGCGCGCGACCACCTCGGCAAAGAACCGGGCGTATTTGTCCGATTCCCCGTTCAGGTGAGGGAAATGCTGCGCGATCACATAGTCGGCCAAAACTGTCAGCTGTTCGTGCTGCTTCCGGTAGTAGAATACTTCGAACGAGCCGAAGCGAACATGCGAGGGCGCCATGCGCAGCACGATGGCGCCGGTCTCCACCTGTTCCCGATAGACCTGGTGATCGCTGCCGACGAGGCAGAGCGCGCGGGTCGTCGGAATGCCGAGGCCGTGCATGGCTTCGCTGCACAGATATTCGCGGATCGTGGAGCGCAGCACGGCACGGCCGTCGCCGTCGCGCGAAAACGGGGTCATCCCCGCGCCTTTGAGCTGGAGATCCCATTTTTCCCCCCGGTTGTTCCGCACTTCGCCCAGGAGGATCGCGCGGCCGTCGCCGAGCCGCGGGACATAGGTGCCGAATTGATGGCCGGAATAGAGCATCGCCAGAGGTTCCATCCCCGGCACGAGCAGACTCCCGCCGAACACCCCCGCGAATTCAGGACGCGCCGCTTCCGCCGGATCCAGGTCGATCAGTTCCGCCGCCGCACGATTGAAGCTGATCAGATACGGAGCCGAGGAAAACGGCGTGGGGTTCAGCTTGGCGTGAAAGGATTCTGGCAGACGGGCGTAGGTGTTGTCGAAGGCCAGTTGTTCAAGAGCCCGCATGGTCGTGTGTCAATCCTGCTCTCATTTCGGCTTGCGACGGGCCTTACCGGTCGGCGGAACCAGCGAGCGGAACGCGTCCTGCGCAAAATCATAGGTCCACACGTCGCCGGTCTCGATGGAGTAGACCCAGCCGTGGAGTTCCAGAGACTTGCTCCGAAGGCGCGCGGCCACGAGCGGATGGGTCTTCAGATGATTCAATTGAA
>OMJA01000105.1 GCA_900299245.1 Nitrospiraceae bacterium
GACGTTTGGAGACACCAACCGCCCAGTCATGGTGTCTCCAGCAATCTCAACAAACGGACCTCCGCCAGATCCGCCTCCATTGATGTCGTAGAGTGCGCCTAGGATTTTTTGCAAGATCACCCATTGCGGGTCGGTCTTGTTTGGCGTGTGTCCGTCTGAGAAAAATGTTGGCGATGACATAGTTATCCTGCGATTGCGTGCAGCGCGGCAAGCGTCTTCTGCATCTTGTCAATTAGCGTGTCCCTGCGGTTCGGAATGCTGTGCTCGGACAGCCAAAGTGGCCCGTTTACAGCAATCCCTTGACGAGTGGCCCATGTATTCACCTCCACTAGAATCTTGGCCCACACCTCGTACTTGGTATCCTGGCGATTTGAAGCCATGGCAAAAAGGGCCTCCGGCTATCACACCGAAGGCCCCGTTAGAAACTCAGCTCAGGTACACTGAACGAGGTCGTAGGAAGCGGCGCAACGCTTGTAGATAATCATTGCGCCAGACAACGGGTTGGCGCCCGGCTTGAGCGCGTGGATGTACTCCGCGAAGTGGCGGCCGAACTTCCCAAGCGGGTCGTAGCACGCATCGCCGGACGCGGCCGCAACGGCCTGCGGTCCAGTCACCCACTGCCAGTCGCCCATGTAGTTCGACGGGTTGAAGGAAACGGGGCCAACGGTAGCCTTCGGGCTGACGATTTCGCTGGTCATCACCCACGGGGACAGGACGAGAGCGCCCTCGTAAGGAGCTGCGGCGGGGCTTGCCCACGCGGGGTTGATCTTCGTGCCGGAACCTTTGGAAACGGACGTGTCCGTGATGAACTCGGGCACGCGGGTGTAGGCGCCGCCGCTGTACGTGAAGCGTGGCGGCAGGAGCCAAGGAACGTGGCGGAAGTTCTTGATCGTGCGATTTGCACCGAGACGCTTCATCAGCTCGGACTGGTTTCCGGCTCCAGACTGCGCCCAGCGAATGTCGTCGCGGAACTCGCTGTTGTTCTGTGCGATAAGCTGGGAAGCCTGCTGGCCGATTGCAAGCGACCACAGGGGGCCTTCGTCGCCGAGCGTGATGAACCCGTTCTGATCCACCATGAGCGAGCGGTTTTGAATCAGCTCGACACTGAGAGTATCCAGCATCTGCTGGGTAAGCTCGGAAGTCGCCTGAGGGGCCGTAAACGTGGTTGCGGAATCGCCAACAGGGGCAACCTCGGTATCGAAGTCTGTGCGGCACACGTAGATCGGAACGCGCCGCATGTAGTAATACTGGAGGTGATGCTCCAGATCGTTCTCGACGTACTCACCCAGCTTCGTGACGTACTCGTTCAGGAAGCGGTCCGGCGAGAAGTTGAAGTATTGGTCGTCTTTGCAGACCAAAGGCCCCTTCCACTGGAGCTTTACGGGAGAATGGGTCTTCTCAGTGTAACCCCAGTTTACCTGCGTGAAGTCATACGCGCAAGATCCTGAATTGGAACCGTTTACAAGAGTAACAGCAGTTCCAGGGCGATCAACCGTGGTGGGTTCCTGATTTGCAATCGTGAAGGTCGAGTGCGTCAGGCCCGTGTTGGGAGCGAAAACGCCACGATCAATCAGGTTAATCATCACCCCCTTGAAGGAGGCGAGTTTGTAGAGGTCGGGTCCGAGGTATTCGGTTGCTGCGCGAAACGCGTCGAGCGGATTGCCACATGCCATAAGCCAGAAACAGTCAGTAATTGCGACAGGTCTTGTGAGTTGGCATCGTGCCAGTCACTCCTGACGCTTGCTGCTTCTGGCAAATGAAGCGTTAAGCCAGTTTTTGCCGGATGAGGAATCCGGCGATTACCTCTGGCGGAAGAAGACTCTCTGTGTGGCGTAACGTCAACAGAAAAGGCTGGCGCAAGGCGAGAGACCCTCGCGCCAGCCATGGTGCGCTATGCCGGGTCGGTGTAGCCCAGCACTGCCTCCCGAAAACTGGCCGGCTTGCCTGTTTGTGGCGCAGCCGCAGCGGAGCCGCCGCGAGGAGCTGTAGCCGTCATCTTCGCAATCTGCCCCTTCAGCTTCTCTATTTCAGCGGCAGCCTCTTGAAGCAATGGCGTGAGCTTCTGGCCTTGCACAGCCCACGCCGCGATGTGCGCCCGGTCGCGGGCGGATAGGTCCGACGTGGCGTACTGGCGGGCCAGCGTCACGTTCTCTGGGCTGTCCTTGAAGATTCCGAAGCCGGACTTGATGGCGGCGTTCAGAACGGCATCAGCCTCCGTCTCAAGTTCGCGCCGTGCGGACAGCTTTGATTCCTCGGCGGTGCGCTTCTGGAATTCTTCGTATCGCTGAACAAGCCCCTTGGAGTCGGCGAGAAGCGACTCGCGCTTCTTCATCACGGCGTCCACCTCGTTCATGGCGCGTGCGATGTTGGTCTGCTTGAGCGGGCTCAATCCAGAAACCAGCTCCTCGATTGCGTCTGTTCGTTCGTCAGACGGCGCCTGAGTAAGCAACCGTTCAAGCTGAACCCGGTTTTCACGCGGGCAGTTCTGCCGGGCCAGTTCGAGCGCGTCCGACATCGGCTTGACGATCTGCGATTGCCAAGACGGGTCTTCCTGAACGTCCTTCAGGCGCAGCTTGAACTGAACCTCGTCGCGCTCCTTTTTCAGCGCCTCGTATTCGGTCGGATCGACGCGGCGGGACATCTCGCCAGTCAGGCGATCAACCTCCGCCTTCAGCTTCGCCTCGTACTCGGTAATTTTCTTCTGCGATTCCGAGTAGTCCGTTTCGAGCTTGGAATACTTCTGCTTCCATGTGCGCCAGTTTTCCTTGCCCTTGTCGGACTTGATTTCGGGAGGCATGTCCTCGTCGCCCGGCTTCGGTTCCTCGGCGGCCTTCTTCTCCGGC
>OMJA01000106.1 GCA_900299245.1 Nitrospiraceae bacterium
CCCCTGGTCTTCTTCCGGAAGAAAGCTTTTCGGCAATGCCTTGAACAGCCCCGTCGACACCACCAGCAAGATGCCGAAGAGCAGCATCACCAGGACCGGTCTCGCCAGGAACGATCCCACGATCCGTGAAAATCCGTGCTGCGTGCGACCGAAGTTGCGATCGAAGAAAGCCCAGAATCCGCCGCGCGCTTCATGCTGCGGGAGGAGCACCATGGCACACAAAGCCGGACTTAGCGTCAGCGCCACAAACCCCGACACGGTGACCGAGATGGCGATCGTCGCGGCGAACTGTTTGTAGAGCGCGCCGGTGATGCCACCGACAAAGCCGACCGGCACAAAGACAGAGACCAGCACCAGCACGATCGCAATGATCGGGGAGGTGACCTCGCTCATCGCCCGCTTGGCTGCCACCTTCGCCGAGACGCGGTCTTCGCGCATATGGCGCTCGACGTTTTCGACCACGACGATCGCGTCGTCCACCACGATGCCGATGGCCAGGACCATCCCGAAAAGCGTGATCGTATTGATGGAGAAACCCAGAGCATAGAGCCCGATAAAGGTGCCGATCAACGACACCGGCACGGCGACGGTCGGAATAATCGTGGCGCGCCAGCTCTGGAGAAACACATAGACCACCAGCACGACCAGGACCATGGCCTCAGCCAGCGTCTTGACCACTTCCTTGATTGAGACCTCGATGAACCTCGTCGTGTCGTAGGGAATGTCGTAGGACACGCCCGCCGGGAAGTTCTTGGTCAACTCGTCCATCTGCGCGCGCGTCCGCCGGACCGTGTCCAGCGCGTTGGCTCCCGGCGAGAGAAACGTGAGGATGAACGTCGTCGGGGTGCTGTTCCAGCGGCCTTCCAGCGAATAGGACTGCGCGCCCAGCTCGATGCGGGCGACGTCCTTGAGCCGCACCGTCGAGCCGTCCGGCATGGCCCGCACGATCAATTCCTCGAAATCCTTCACGTCGGTCAGCCGGCCCTTTGAAATGATGGGGATCGTCAGCTCCGTGCCCTTCGGTGCCGGCTCCCGCCCGATGGTTCCGGCCGGATAATCGCGGTTCTGTTCGCGGATGATCGCGGCGATGTCGCTCGGGATCAGGCCCAGTTTCGCCATCTGCGGCGGATTGAGAATGACCCGCATGCTGTAATTCTGCTGGCCGAAGACCAGCGCATCGCCCACACCTTTGACCCGCTTGAGGTCGTCGACCACGCGCAGCGTCGCATAATTGGAGAGAAACACCGCGTCGTGGCGGGGATCGGTGGACTTCAACACGATGACCGCCACGAGATCGGGCGACATCTTTTTGACGGAGACGCCCTGACGGATCACTTCCGTCGGCAGCTGCGGCTCCGCCAGCTTCTCCCGGTTCTGCGTCTGCACCTGGGCGATGTCGGGATCCGTCCCGATCTCAAACGTCAGCTTGATGGTCACATGGCCGTCATTGCTGCTGGTCGACTCGAAATAGAGCAGATTGTCGATGCCGGGGAGCGTCACTTCGATCGGCCGGGCCGCCGCTTCGGCGGCGACTTCCGCGCTGGCGCCAGGATAGTCGGCGTCGATCTGGACGACCGGAGGGGTGATTTCAGGAAATTGCGCGACCGGCAGAAACTGCAGGGCGAGGAGGCCCATCACGACAATGATGATGGAGACCACCGACGCGAGAATCGGCCGGTCGATAAAGACGTGCGACGTCACAATCTATCCTTGCTTCTGAGTGGGGGGAACCGGATCCGTTGCCGGCGCAGTCGTCGCTTTCCACGGAACCGCCTTCACGGGCGCCCCGGGACCGATCATCATCAGGCCGTTGACCACGACCCGATCCCCGGCGTTCAATCCGCCGTCGATCATCCATTGGTCGCCCTTCCACGTCGAGGCGACGACGTCGCGGATCTGCACCTTCTCGTCGGGGCCGACCACGTAGACGAACGGCCCTTGCAGCCCCTGCAGCACCGCACGTTGCGGAATCAGAACGGCATCCGTCTTCGTGTCTCCCGTAAAACGCACTTTCACAAACTGGCCCGGCAGTAGGTTGCGATCCGGATTGGGGAAGGTAATACGGGTCTGGCGGGAACCGGTCTCGCTTCGCAATCCCGGCTCGAGCAGATCCAGCACCCCTTCATGGGGGTAGGTCGTGTCATCCATCATCGTGAGCCGGCCACGCAATTGATAGACACCCGGATGGTGAATTTTCTTCGACTCGATGTCGCGCCGGCGCTTCAAGATAAAGCTCTCCGGTACATTGACCACGACGAACATCGGATCGACCTGATGCACCACCGTCAGCAGATCGGTTTGCGCCGAGACGAGGCGTCCCTCGTAGTAACGGCTCCGTTCGATCAAGCCACTGATGGGGGCTGTAATAAGGGTATTGTCCAAATCAAATTGGGCCTTGATGAGATCCGCCTTGGCGCCCTGGAGCGCGGCTTTCGCCGAGAGTTCCTGCGCCACGGCATCATCGACGTCCTTCTGACTCACAGCCTGCTCGGCGAGCAGCGGCTTCACCCGCTCCAGATCCTGCTTGGCCTGCACCAGCTTGGCTTCGGCCTGGGCAATCTTGGCTTTCGCGCTGGCGACGGCCGCCTGGAACGGCACCGGATCGATCTGATACAGCCGGTCGCCCTTCTTGACGTCCCGCCCTTCCGGATACAGCACGGCCTTGAGCAACCCCGTGACCTGGGAACGGATCTCGACCGGTCGCGAGGCTTCCGCCTGGCCGATGAATTCCGGCTCATCCGGAACGGTTTGCGTCGTGACCGTGATGACTTCAACCTGAGCCATTGGTTGAGCCGGAGCCGATCCGGCTTCCTGCTTGCAGCCGGACACCATGATCCAGACAGAGACAACTGCCAGTACGGCGAATCGAACGAATATGGGTGATGGAGCGGAATACTTCATATTGGAGATTCCCTACCTAAAGAGTCACGGTGGTCAGTCTACCTCTTCCCTCTGCTGTTTCTCTACCACTTCAATACGGTCTGCGATCTTTACGATTGCGGAAGCCCGTTGACTCGCCTATTCTTGGCCTCCGGTCAATCGACCCACTTTACCGGCCATCCCGCAGGGAGTAGGTACGCGCGTACGATGAAACATGCCGTTGAGTATGCCCTTGTCCGGTTCGCTGATCTGCTGTTTCATGTCCTGCCGCGTCCGTGGGCCATTGGACTCGGGGAGCAGCTCAGTCTGGGCGTCTCGCATGTCATCACCAAACGCCGCGACCTCGTCCTACGCAATCTGGCCCTGTCGTTTCCGGAAAAATCCGACGCCGAGCGGGCCCACATTGC
>OMJA01000107.1 GCA_900299245.1 Nitrospiraceae bacterium
GTGAGGGGAGTGCAGACGTGTCCTCTCCCAATCTCAGAAAGGGGGGAGGCGCGATCCCCCGGCGCGTCCACCGCAGGGGCAGGGGGGCCGCTGGGTCGACCCAGTGGCAAAAAAGGCTTTTGGCCCACCCCGGCGTTTTAGGGATGGGGGGAGAGCCCCGGCCCGACCGCAACCGCCGATCTCGTGGCGATGAAGTCTTTCAGGCGATCCAGTGCTGCACGGGACAATGTGCGGTCTTTCGTCTCGGGCATCGGGATCGTCATGACTTCCAGAAGTTTGGCTTCCAGGACATCGTTGACGCTCGCAGGAGTGGCAACGGTCACAAGCCCGGCACCCGTTCGCAGGGCAGCCTGTGCCGCCATCGCGGCCGCCCCGGTCTTGCCGACCGATCCGGCGATGATGCCGGCATGGCCGAAGGTGCCTTTGTGGCCGGAAAGCCGGCGCGGAGGCAGGACGCTGTGAACGAACGAATCAGATATCAGGTGGATCCGGCTTTCCATGGCATCGACATAGTTTTGTGGAATTCCGATATCGACGATTTCGACACGACCGGCGTGATCGATGCCCTGATTCTGGAACAGGCCCAGCTTCGGCAGTCCGAACGTCACGGTCAGGTCGGCCTTCACCGCCCGGCCCAAGACCGCGCCGCTGTCGGCGTGAATGCCCGAGGGAAGATCCACGGCCAGGGTCAACCTCTGTGCCTGATTGATGCACTCGATGGCGTCCGCATATCGATCTGTGACGGAGCTGGCCAGACCGGTTCCCAGCAAGGCGTCGATAATGACATCACTCTTTTCAAGCAGTGTCTGCACCTGCATCGCAGAGGAAAATGGTTTCAGGACCGCTTTGCCGGCGGCCCTGACCAGTCGGCGATACATCGTTGCGGCGTCACGGCTCAGTGCCGTGGCCGGTGCTAAGGTGAGTACCTGTACCTTGGCCCGTTGCTTGTGCAGCAGACGTGCGACCACGAATCCGTCGCCGCCATTATTGCCTTTACCGCAGAGTATGGTGACGGTTTTCCCGCGCAGCTGGCCCAGCTGTCGTTGGAGACACGCGACCACCCCGGCTCCTGCCCGCTCCATCAATGTGGTGCCGGGCACACCGGCCTCTTCGATTGTTCGACGATCAAGTACCTGCATTTGTGCGGCGGACACAATCACGTTCATGGCAGCGCATGCCCTTTCATCACCGTATCGCGACGTGTCGGCGGATGGAGCAGCTCGGAAGGCGGGTTGACTGCGTGTGGCGTCATGAGATGGCCGACGGTTCGTATACGAGTGAATGGCGTCGAAAGGCAGGTCAGCCGAGTAATACTTTCATCTCTTTGACTGCCTGGTCGAGGCCGACGAGGACGGCGCGCGCGATAATACTGTGTCCGATGTTGTACTCCACGATTTCCGGAATATGCGTCAGCCGGGCGACATTGCGATAATTCAGGCCATGTCCGGCATTGACTCCCATGCCGAGCTTGTAGGCGAGTTTGGCCGCCTGAGTGATGGCTTCGAATTCCGCATCGGCTTCTTTCGACCGGGTGGCGTTGGCGTAGCGCCCTGTGTGGAGTTCGACGAAGTCCGCCGCAACCTTGTGCGCGGCTTTGATTTGGGTGAGATCCGGCTCGATGAAGAGACTGACGGGAATTCCGGCATCGTGCAGCATAGAGATGGTCGTCTGCATGCGCTCTTTCAATCCTGCCACATCCAGCCCGCCTTCCGTCGTCAGTTCCTGTCGCTTTTCCGGCACCAGTGTGACGAGGTCAGGTTTCACGGTGAGGGCGATTTTGACCATCGCCTCATCGGCGGCCATTTCCAGATCGAGTTTGGTGCGGATGATCTCCCGCAACAATGTCAGGTCCCGATCCTGGATATGGCGGCGATCCTCGCGTAAATGCACGACCAAGCCATCGGCCCCGGCAAGTTCAACGAGGACGGCGGCCGCCAACGGATCCGGGTCGGTCCCGCCCCGGGCCTGGCGAAGCGTTGCGACATGGTCGATATTTACGCCCAGCCTGGCCATGGCACCTCCAGCCCAAGGGAGACCTACAGGAAAGGACTACACGACGGGGAAAACCCAGCGCATTATTAGCAGAAGGCGCAGGAGGGAGCAAGGTTGAGAGGTCGGGACGGTCCTGACGGCCTCCCGTCAGCCTGAGACTGATCGCTGAAACGGAACCCCACAGAATCACAAGGTAAATTGACTCGACGGGAGCCCTCCATTAGAATAGGCCTTTCCTTAAGCCTGTTCATTCCTCTCTTCACTGAGGAGCAGCTTGAAGAAGACCAGAATTTAAGAGGTAGAGGACTGTCATGGGTTTGGGCGATGGGTTTTATCGGTTAAAGCGACTCCCGCCATATGTATTCGCTCAGGTGCAGAGCCTCAAGTTGGAAGCTCGACAACGGGGAGAAGATGTCATCGACTTCGGGATGGGCAATCCCGATCAACCGACACCGCCCCACATCGTCGACAAGTTGATCGAGGCGGCCCGTAAAGGCAAGAACCATCGCTACTCGGCTTCGCGCGGCATCACCAAGCTGCGTCATGCGATTTGCGGCTGGTATAAGCGGAATTACAATGTCGACTTGGATCCCGAGACGGAAGCCATTGTGACGATCGGCTCCAAGGAGGGACTGGCGCATCTGGCGCTGGCGATGATCGGTCCCGGCGATGTGGTTCTGACTCCGACGCCGACCTATCCGATCCATATGTACAGCTTCATCATCGCCGGGGGCGAGGTGCGCGGGATTGAGCTGCGTCAGGACAGCGATTTCTTCGAGGACTTGCAGCGTGTCTATCGGCAGACGATGCCGCGTCCGAAAATCCTGGTCATCAACTTTCCGCATAATCCTACGACCGCGGTGGTCGATATCTCCTTCTTTAAAAAGGTCGTCGCGTTTGCCAAGGAGCACAACGTCATCGTGATTCACGACCTGGCCTATGCCGATCTGGTGTTCGACGGGTACAAGGCACCGAGTTTTTTGCAGGTGCCGGGCGCGAAGGACATCGGCGTCGAGTTCTACACGTTGTCGAAGGCCTACAATATGCCCGGTTGGCGGGTGGGATTTTGTGTCGGGAATCGGGAGGTCGTCGGCGCCCTGGCGAAGATCAAGAGCTATCTCGACTATGGAATTTTTCAGCCGGTCCAGATCGCCAGTGTGATCGCGCTGAACGGTCCTCAGGACTGTGTGAAAGAAACCGTGCTGCGGTATCAGAAACGGCGCGATGTGCTCGTGGGCGGCTTGAACCGGATCGGCTGGCAGGTGCCCAAGCCCCTGGCGACCATGTTCGTGTGGGCGCAGATTCCGCAGGCCTATCGGCATATGGGGTCGCTGGAATTTTCGAAGCTCTTGCTGCGTGAGGCCAAAGTGGCGGTCTCCCCCGGGATCGGATTCGGCGAAGGGGGCGATGAGTATGTGCGGTTTGGATTGGTCGAGAATGAGCATCGAACCAGGCAGGCGGTTCGGGGGATCAAAAAGGTGTTGAAGCTCGAAGGTTCGGAGGAATGAAAACACGTATCGGGGTCGGTCTGATCGGATTTGGAACCGTCGGGTCCGGTGTGGCGAAAGTCCTGTACGAGAATGCCGATGTGATCCGTCGGCGGGTCGGTGTTCCGGTGGAGCTGCTTCGGATCGCCGATCTCGA
>OMJA01000108.1 GCA_900299245.1 Nitrospiraceae bacterium
GCACGTGTCCTGGATGCCGCTGTTCTGCCACCGGTCGAACGACCGGGATCAGGGACTCGAGCGAGACATTCCGCTGTCGTTTATCGGCACCCTCAATGCCGCCAGAAATCCGGATCGTGTGGACCTGATTCAGCGGCTGCAGGCGCGGTATCCGGTCGTCGTACGGTCCGGACCGTATCAAGAGACCTTCAACCGGTCGATGCTGGTGCTGAATCAATCCGTGGCGAACGACGTGAATTTCAGGACCTTCCAGGCCATGGCCTGCGGCGCGCTGCTTCTGACGGAGCGTGTCGGAAACGGTTTCAACGACTTATTCCAGGAACGGGTGCATTGTGCTCTGTATGACAAGGGGAACGTCGATCAAATCGTCGAGATCACGGAATATTACCGGACGCATCGCGCTGAGCGGGAAGCCGTCGCCCGGCAGGGCTATGAGGCGGTGATGGGAGCCCATACCAGTCTGCATCGTGCGCAAGCTCTGCTCGACACGATCGCCGGTCAGCCCCTTCACCACTTTGTCACGAAGCGACGCGCGCGCCAGATACCGATTCGCTGGTCCTTGGCGTCGGTGTACGAGAGCGCCGCGCGGACCTATCGCCAGGGCGCCGAGCGGGCTGATGAAGACAACCGGCGGCGGCATTTCCTGACCCTCTCGGAGCAATATCACACCCTGGCCATGACGATCCGCGGCCAGCTCGATCCCCTCGTTGCGGCGTAGCACCGCCTCTCTTAATTCATTTGATCGGGATTATTCCGACAACCGGCGCTGGTCGACGATCCTGAAGCGCACTTCATCGGCCTGCGTGTAGGCGGAGGTTCGTTCGCCGGCAAACAGGCCGCAGCGGTAAAGACCCGGTGACCATCCAGTTCCTGGGGCAGGAAGTCGAAAGTAGCCGGACTGGTCATTCATGGCCATCAGGACCTGATCCTGCGTCACGGGCTGTGCTTCGCCTCGCACCTCGGCGATTTCCAGAAAACATTGCGCAGTGAGCGGGACGGCGTCGTAGGAGGCCGAGACCAGTCCGAATACCAGGTAGATCTCCGGTTGTGTGGACGGAAAAGTGTCGTTCGGGTTGAGGGGAATGAATTCATGCGCGCCGGTCGGGAAATCGTCGCGGATGACTTTGCCCGCCGGAATGACGAAGCGGAACCAGCTGAAGTCCGCATCGCGGCCCATGAGAGTAGCTTGCGGGTCTAACGTATTTTGCGGTTTCAACCGTTCCAGGGCTTTTTCGAACAGGGCTTCTTCTGAGAGCGCTGTGGACGTGGATTTTTCGGCTGGTGGAGCGGGAACCTCTGCCGATCCCGATGTTTTCATCTGGGCTAATTCAGGGACATGCGGGCGGATCTTGTCGAGCCACCGGCCCAGTTTCTCTTTGGACAGCACTCGCGTGCCTGCCGGCAACGGGACGTCCTTGTTGTTTTGCTCAAACTCGAGGGCGGTATCGTACAGCGTTTGGAAATGCACGAAGGCGTCCTCCCACTGTTCCAGTTCCACGAGGCACTGCCCCATCCTGAAGACGGTGTCGGCATAGTCGTCTTCGCTGGGATTCATGTTCAGTACGCTGCCGAATATCGCCAGCGCCTCCTTGCACCGGCCAAGCTGCATGAGGGTAATCCCGAGTTGATGCGTCGCCAGCGTGTCTCTGGGGTTGAGTGTTCTGATCCGCCGGTAGATCGGCTCGGCTTCCCGATAGTGTCCGGTTGAAAAGAGTTTCCAGGCATCAGCGCGGATCGCGGCCCACTCTTTCAGCTGTTGTTCGCTTGCATCCGGGGTCAGCTCCGGGACGAAGCGCCGGCCTCGCTCCATCGATTCGTAATGCTGGGCAAGTTGATTCCTGGCGGGGAGTTCCAGCGGTGAGCCCGGGGGAGCATGACTAAGGACATAGTGCACATCGGCGTCGGCACCGCGATAGTCCAGAATATCGAAACGCGCCCGCGCCATCGCAAGCCTCCAGCCGAGCAGTTCCGGCGCGAGCGCCACGGCTCTCTGATAAGATTCGAGCGATTCCTCCAGGCGGTCGAGTTTGCGGAGTTCCTGAGCGAGGCGCAGGTGCACGAGCGGATTCCGGACGTCGACCTGCGCGATGCGTTGCAACTCGGCGAGAGATTCCGCTGCCTGCCCCCAGCGCAACAAGACGCTCCATTTGGCCCACCGGACTTCCAATGCCGCCGGCTGCTGGGCGAGGGCCGTTTCGTACGCCAGGACCGCTTCCTGCGGCCCGCGTGCGGAGGCGAGAATATCTCCGCGCAACTTGTGGAGCAGGAGTGCCTGCGGGTGTGTTTGGAGTCCTGTGTCGAGGGTGTCGAGTGCCGCGGCGATCGCGCCGCTGTCCCAGGCCGATTTGGCCTGTTCGGCCAGGCGCTCCGGTGACAGCTGAGCGGCGTCTTGCGCGAACGCTCCGCTTGCAGCGGCGAGCCATGCGGTGAGGAGTGCGATTCCGTAGCGATACCGGAACGGGGAACATGTCGAATGTCTGTGTCGAATTGCAGCGTAGGTTCCGGCCATTATCTTCCTCTGGGATAAGAGTCGATTGCTCAAGATACACCGGGATTGGGAAATACACCACAGCGGGCGGTTCAGGCGGGCCTCCTCGATTTCTATCGATCCCGGTACCGGCCTTTTTTATTGAGAGGCAGTTCAGCGGAAAGAGATTCACCGGGACGCGCGGCGCCTATGGCGGCGAAGAAGATCATCCGATGCGGTCGGGGCACTGAGCGCGGGGACGCAGGATGCAATCCTTCGTTTGACCCTGGCTCCCCGTTTGATAAGCTGCCACTAAAGATTGTTCTCTATGACAGGCATGATCCCGGGTTTGCCGGAACCGATGAACGCGGTCCGGCATAGAGATGAGATCTGAGCCGGACAGGATCTCCCGTGCCGGTTGTTTTATTGGAGGTAGTTTCCATGATTCTCGTCACTGGCGGTGCGGGTTATATCGGTTCTCATGCTTGCGTGGAGTTGCTGCAGGCCGGTTATGCGGTGACAGTGTTCGACAACTTTTGCAACAGCCACCCCGAAGCTCTGGCGCGCGTCGAACGGATCACGGGGAAACCGGTTCCGTTGATCCGGGGCGACTGCCGTGATCGTGCCGCGCTGGTCGCCGCGCTGCGTCACAGCAAGGCCACGGCGGTCATCCACTTTGCCGGGCTCAAGGCAGTGGGGGAATCGGTGCAACAGCCGCTGTCCTACTATGACAACAACGTGGCCGGCACCTTGCGACTGTTGGAGGCAATGGGTGAATGCGGGGTCAAGCAGTTGGTGTTCAGTTCATCCGCGACGGTCTATGGCGATCCGCAGCGGTTGCCGCTGACGGAAGATCATCCGTTGTCCGCGACCAATCCCTATGGCCGGTCGAAGCTCATCGTGGAGGATATGCTGCGCGATCTGCAGCGCAGCGACGCGTCCTGGCGGCTCTGTATTTTGCGTTACTTCAATCCGGTGGGCGCCCATGCCAGCGGGTTGATCGGGGAGGATCCCCAGGGGGTGCCGAACAATTTGCTCCCGTTTGTTGCGCAGGTGGCTGTGGGGCGTTTAGCCAAGTTGAACGTCTGGGGCGGGGACTATTCCACGCCCGACGGGACGGGCGTTCGGGACTATATTCATGTGGTGGATCTGGCGCTGGGACACCTCAAGGCGCTGCAAGCGCTGGAACGGTCTCATGCTATGACGGACTGTCTGACGGTCAATCTGGGGACGGGAAACGGGTACAGCGTCCTGGAAATCGTGCGGGCGTTCGAACGGGCCAGCGGAAAATCGATTCCGTACCAGATCGCGGCCCGGCGGCC
>OMJA01000109.1 GCA_900299245.1 Nitrospiraceae bacterium
CATCGCCCGCTGTGTGGCCTTTGCTGTCGTTGTAGGTTTTGAACCGATCGATGTCGAACATGATGAGCGACACCGGCGTGGACTCGCGGACTGCGCGCCGCCATTCCTGGTCCAGAAAGTCGTCGAACTGGCGCCGGTTCGTAATGCCGGTCAGGCCGTCGAGGCAGGAGAGGCGGAGCAGCATCTGGTTGGCTTCCTGCAGCTGCCGCATGACTTCGAGCAGTTCCTGTTCGCGGGCCCGTCGGCGGTCGATCTCATGAACCAGCCGGAGCACCGACCGCACGCGGGTCAGCAGTTCGATCTTGTTGACCGGCTTGGCGACGTAGTCCATGGCTCCGGCGGCGAAGGCCAGCTGCAGTTCCACGGGATCGGTTTTCACGGTCACCATGATGATCGGAGTGTCGCGGAACCGGTCGTTGGCTTTGATCTGGCGGCAGGCTTCGATGCCGCTCATGGCGGGCATCAGTATATCCATAAGAATCAGATCGACCCTGGCCGTCGCTTGTTTGCCGCTGTCCAGTCCGATCAATTTGAAGGCGTGGGCAGCCGAATCCGCGACCAGAATCTGTTCGTATCCGGCAGCGGAGAGGATCGATTGCAACAGCAACCGATCATCCGGAGAGTCATCGACGATGAGAATAGCCATGTGTTTGCAGTGCTCGCAGTAAGATGCTGGAGGAAGCGTAGCAGCTAGTCAGGGTAAACACCAGGATAAAGCTTTTTGACACAGGGCTGGCAGAGCCCATGGCTGAATTCGGCTTCGGAATGGTCGCAGAGATATTCTTCCAGCTGCTGCCAGAAGCCTCCGTCGTTGCGGATTTTTTTGCAGGATGCGCAAATCGGGATCAATCCCCGGAGCACTTTGACTTCTTTCAGCGCCCGCTGCAGCTCGTCGTTACTGCGCCGTAATTCGCTCTCCCGTTCTTTTCTGCAATCCATCTCGTGCTTGAGGGCGAGGGCGGAGGAGACACGGGCAAGCAGTTCGACGCTGTTGACCGGTTTGTTGATGTAGTCCATTGCGCCTGCCGCAAAGGCGTCTTTCAGATTACTGAGGTCGTTCTTTGCGGTTACCATGATGACCGGAATGTCCCGGAGATGAGCGGTGCTCTTGATCTGACGGCAGGCCGAGACGCCGTCCAGTTCCGGCATCAGGACATCCATGAGGATGAGGTCGATCGGTGCGGACAGGTCCGATCCGTGGAGATTGAGTAGCGTAAAAGCGGCGTTGGCGGATTCCGCCGCAAGGATATCTCCGTAGCCCGCTTTGGTCAGCAATGCCCGCAGCAGGAGGTGCTGGTCCGGGGAATCGTCGACAATGAGAATAGCCATCGTATTCTTTCTTTACGGAACATTGCGTGAAAACTGGAGTGGGGGCTATCGCCCCTATGAGATTTTCCTAAGTATAGCAAACGCCGGCGGCGGGTGTGGATGGATCTGTGAAGCGGTCTATTGGAGTTTAGCCCGGACGAGTTCGCTGATGAGCTTTCCGTCGACCGGCTGCCCGGCCAGGCGGGCCATGACGGCCTTCATGACGACGCCCATTTCTTTGAGGGAGCGTACTCCCGACTCAGCGATCACGCTCTCGACGACTGCTGCAAGTTCTTGCGGAGATAATGCCTGTGGCAGGTAGCCTTCGATGATGGTGATTTCCTGGCGTTCTTTTGCGGCCAGCTCAGGGCGCTGGGCCTTTTCGTACTGTTCGACGGACTCGCGGCGTTGCTTGATCAAGGTCGTCATGATCTTGCTCATTTCCGCGTCGTCCAGATCTTTCTTCAACTCCATCTCTTTATTCGTGATGGCGGCTTTGACCATCCGGATGACGTCCATCCGCAGCTGGTCTCTCGATTTCATCGCCAGTTTCAAATCTTCGCTTAAACGGTCCCGTAAGGACATGGCTTCCCTCAATCATTCGTGGTGATCAATATTGTAAAGTGAGAATACTCCGCCCCTGTGAGCGAGTCAACGAAAGGGACTGTCGTGGCGGGGAATCAGACGGAGGCGTATGATGGGCAGTCTGCAATGTCCGGCGATCGGGCTGATCGTACCGGTTGGAAGAAAGGGAGGGGGTATGAAGAGTCGAGTGCAAATGGCGAGCATCGGAAGTCTGATGGCAGGCCTGATTTTCGGCATCAGCGGTTGTGCCAGTGATGCGCCGAAGCCGACCTCTACGGTGACTCCGGAGCAGGTGCGTGGGCATGCCGACAAGGCATTTGAAAAATTGAAGCAGGAAGAGCAGGGACGTTCGTCCGATCCCGCGATGCCGCGCTAGCGATTCGGGATGTCCGGTCGTCGCAGGGCGAATCGGGCCAGGGGTTTAATCAGCGGAAGCTCCAGTAGCAAACGCGCGGAAGTTCGCTGTTCGACCCGACGCGGCTCATGAAATGAGCGGAGCAGGGAGAGGGAAAGCGTCAGCCGCAATAGTCCTGAGATGAAAAAAATGAACGGAAGATTGGATACGGGTGCGATGCGAAGGGCCCCGAGTTCCAATTGCCCGGGCACGGTGCTGATGAGCCAGCTGCCGAGTAACGTGCCCATGGCCCAGCCGATCGCATTCACGGTGCTGGCCACGGCGACGGCTTTTGCCCGATCCGCCGGTTTCACGGCGTCGAACACGTAGTTGCTCAGGCCGAGCGATAAGCCCGCCCACACCACTCCGCCAGAAAAATTGATCAGAACGAGAAACGGCCAAGCCGTACTGGCCAGATACAGCATGGGGAGCACTGCCACCAGTAGGCTGGTGAACGTAAGCAAGGCTTTGTTGCCGAATCGGTCGCTGAACTGTCCCCAGCCCGGCAGCGTGACGAACTGTCCGACGATCGCCGCGGCCGACCATGTGCCGTAGGCCCAGTAGGAGAGGTGCAGGTCCTGCAGCATATAGATCACAAAGAACGGACCTGAGATCAGTACGGCGAGATGCATAAGCCCTGAAAAGAGGAGGAAGCGGCGGAAATCCTTCGACGTGCCGGTGCTGAGAAACGCCAGAAATCCACGGCTCGCCGGTTCTTCGTGTTGAATCGGAAGGTCCGTGACGGCGGCCAGCGAATAGACGGAGAAGCCTCGTGCTATTCCGGCGATGAGAAAGAGCAATGCGAAGCCCAGCCAGAGGCGCCCGTATTCCTGAGCGAGGCTGAGCAGGACTCCGCCAAGGCTGAGAGCGATAAATCCGGTGATGGCCATGAGCTGGGAACGTCTCGCGAAATAGGCCCCCCGCTCGTTGGCGCTGAGCAGATCGGTGATCAGACTCGTCCAGGCAGGGGAGGCAAAATGGGTCGAGCCGAAATACAGTGCCGCTCCGGCGACGATCAGCCAGGGGCCCCACTGGGGGAAGAGGAGCGGAAGCGCAAGAATCGGAATCCAGGCGATGGATTGTCCGATGATTCCCCAGCGCACGTGGGATTTACGGTGCGGAAACCAGTGCGCGACCTTGACGGAGACAAATTGAGCCCAGGTGCCGAGCAACTGAGGAAGTGCGGAGAGCAGGCTCAATTGAAACGGGGTGGCGTGGAGCATGAGGGCGAACGCCGAAAGATATTGTTCTCCGGTTCCCTGGGTGGCGGCTTGAAAGATGCCGTCGCGCAGTCCGAACCGCCGTCCTGACTCTTGTGCGGAGGCGGCTCGTTCTGAATCGGATGAGGGCTCAGGCGGCGTTACGACGTTCATCTGGTTGCATTAACCGGCGGTGATTGCGGCTGCCGCACTGTATCACAGGATGTGAACAATGCGTTCCTTCATCGGTCGAAACGAAGCAGCGGTTGACCCCCGTTGCGGTCTCCCGATACCATGAGCCTGAGGACGATGATGAAAAGCCTACGGGGTATAGTCTGGACTCAAGGATCGCGCGTGCCTGCTGTGTCGCCTTCTGTGGCGTACAGTGTTTTGGCGCTGGTCCTCTGGGGTGCTCCCGCGTACGGCAAGGATCTGATGCCGCAGAAGGAGCAGGAGACGACGGAGATCGGCTCGACGCAGAGTCCTTCATTCGATGAACAGAAGGCGGGGATTCCGCAGTCGTTGTTTACCTGGATCAAGCTGGCCAAAGGCTACGAAGTCGAGTGGGATACTTTCGGCAGAAAGGGCTGGTATACGCAGGATCCCCGCTTGAAGCCGGTGGATCCCACCTCAGTATTTTCTCCGGATGCGGCGGCGGTCTACGTCGTCTTTGAATCGGCGCCTCTGGAGGATCCCACGCAGTTCGGCGCGCAGTGGTTTCTCGAAGGAGAAGGCGGGCAGCTGCCGGCCAAGCCGTTCGGGCAGGATATCCTGGAGTTGCCCGGCTATGAACGCTACGGATTTCTTGAATTGAAGCGGCCGGGAGAACGCTGGCCGGCGGGGAGCTACGTGATCAAGCTCTATATTGCTCCTCATGGCCAGCAGTCGTTTCATGCGGTCAATCAGGTGGGAACGTTACGGTTTACGATTGCCGACACGATGCCACCCCCTCCTTTGCCGGTGCGTTGATCCGTATCAATCCATACATGAGTCGGTTGCAAGTCGAGAAGGAGTGAAGGTGACGATGGGAGAACGTGTGAAGGTGACGGACGAAGAAAAGCTGACGTTGCTGTATGAGCGTTTTCGGGATGTTTGCCTGGTTGAAAAAGAGGTGTGGAAAGAAATTTTCATGCCGCGCGACATCACGCTGGGGGGACCGGTGCGGACTAATATTCAGGACCGCTACGACGTCGAGATCGATGATGCCACTATCGAAGATACACTGGACGCGAACATTCCATTGGGAAAGGCCTCTCTCGGGGCGGCGATCCAGGAATATCGGCAGCACATCATTTTCTACCGCAGGGCGTGAGGCGGCTATTTGGCAGCAAGTACCCGCTCTACTTCTTTAATGATCTCCGGCGATGACGGTTTCATACGGTGCGGGAAGCGCGCCACAATATTGCCGTGCCGATCGACCAGGTACTTCTGGAAATTCCATTCGACTTCGCCGGGGAACGGGCTCTTCTCAGTCAGATATTGATAGAGCGGATGTTTGTCCTCCCCCTTTACGCTGATCTTGCTGAAGAGGGGAAAGCTGACGCTGTACTTCGTCAGGCAGAAGCCTTTGATCTCGGCATTGGTGCCGGGTTCCTGCTGGCCGAAGTTGTTGGCGGGAAACGCCAGAATCTCAAACCCCTTCTCATGATATTGCTCGTACATGGATTCAAGGTCCGTATATTGCGGGGTATTGCCGCAGAAGCTGGCGGTGTTGACGACGAGGAGGGCTTTGCCTTTGTACTGGCCGAGGTTGACCGGTTTTCCGTCGATATCGTCCATCGTGAAGTCGTAGAAGCTGGTTGCCTTCGCCGCCATCAGTAATCCTTCCTGTTCAGCCTGCACAGTCGGTATCGCCAGGAGGAGTCCGCTCATGAGTGTCATCAACGATGCTGCACCGATGAATGTGTTCATAGCGGACTCCTTCATTTTAGAGTTGCTCCAGTGCCGCCACACGTTCTTCGATCGGCGGGTGCGTGGCGAGAAGATGCATGAATCCCGATGTGTTGCCGGAAATCTTCATCGTAGCCAGAGCATCCTGGCCGCTGGGTTGAAATTGGGTTCGGCTGACCCACCGGTCGATACCGCGTAACGCGCCGATCATCGACTCTTTCCCGTAGACTTTGGCGGAGAATGCGTCGGCGGCAAATTCGCGCCGGCGCGAATGCCAACTCACGACGATCATGGCGAGGAATGAGAGCACCACCTGCAAGACGATGTAGACCACCAGGGCCAGAATCGGGTTGCCCGCAGAGCTGCCTTCTTCCCGGTCCTGTCCGGAAGGTTGTCCGACGATACTGGAAAGGAAATTGCTGATGTAATGCACAAAGGTGTTCATGAGTCCGGCAAGCACCGTGGTCGTGAACATATCGCCGTTATAGACGTGTCCCATCTCATGGGCGAGGACGGCTTTGACCTCATCTTCTTTCAAGTTCTGCAACAGGCCGGTGGAGACGGCCACCATCGAGTTGTTTTTAGTCGGACCGGTGGCAAACGCGTTGGGGTCCGGTGAGTTGTAGACCCAGACTTCCGGCATCGTAATTCCCAGCCGTTGCGCGATTTCCTGGACCGATCCATAGATCACCTGCTCGGCGTGTGACCGGGGTTGGGTGATCTGCTCGCAGTCGAGCATGGCGCGAGCCATCTGCTTGGAGAAGGCCAAACTGATAAACGCGCCGCCGAAGCCGATCACGAGCGACCAGACGAGCAGTTGCTGACTGAATACTCCGCGCACATCGATACCGAATGCCGGAAGCACGCTATTGACCAGCAGATTGGCCGTAAATGAGAGCGTGAGATAGATTAAGAAATTTGCAATTAAGAAGAGCCCGATGCCCTTAAGCCACTTCATCGATATCCTCCTTGGGACAGAAACCCGCCGCCGGTACGGGGCGAGTGATTACGTTGCCATGATTATACACAAACCGCGCGTTTGAAATGCAGTCACGGGTATTGCGGATCATGTGGTTGAATATAAGGCCTGATCGGCAAAGGTCAAGACGCTGAAAGCTTCTGAAACTGCGGGGGAAAGTTGACCCCCTCGTCGCGATCCTGTTAGAAGAATCTCATCATGGGGGTGCGGATGGGAATCTCCGGCGTGATCGGTTCGGTCGGGTTGCTGATGGCCTTGCAGATCGCCGTCGTTCAGGCGGCGGACATAACTCCGCCGTATGTGGTTCCTCTGGGATCCGACGGGGTTCAACGCGCCACGATCACGCTCGACAGCTATGCCTATACGCCGAAACATGTAATTGTCGAAGCTGGGAAGCCGGTGGAGTTGACGCTGACGAGTGTGACGACGATCGCGCCGCACAATTTCATCATCAAGGAACTCTCGGTCGAGCAGGACGTCTCGGCGGGGAAAACCGTCGTCGTCAAGTTTACTCCGGTCCAGGCCGGCACATTTCCGATCTATTGCGATAAACGTCTTTGGCCCATGCCCAGTCATCGCGACAAGGGGATGGAAGGGACGTTCGAAGTAAAGTAGAGGTTCTTCCACGAATACGAATCCCTCCAAGCCCGAGCTCCTTCGCGACCTGCTCAAGCAAGTGTCCCGTCTGTTCTATACTACGTTAGCCGTCGTGCCGGCGGATGTACGGGATCAGGTCGGGCTGGGCTACCTCTTTGCCCGTGCAGCCGATACGATCGCCGATACGGATCTGATCGATCGGCCGCGGCGGCTCGACTTTCTCGGTCAGTTGAAGGCGCAGTTTGTGAGCGACCGGATCTCCTGGTCGCAGATCCACGAAATTCAGCGGGCGGTGGGCCCGCTCCAGCAGGATTCATCCGAACGCGTGCTTCTCGAACGGTTGGAAGATTGTTTCCGGCTGTACCTGGACTGTTCGCCGGAAGACCGGCGTCGGGTGCAGCGGCTTATGACAACGCTGACACAGGGAATGGAGATGGATCTCAGCTGCTTTCCCGGGCAGTCAGTCGAAGATCTGACGGCATTGAAGACGGTCGACGATCTGGATCAGTACACGTATTACGTGGCCGGCTGTGTGGGCGAGTTCTGGACCGATCTCATGTGCGCCCATCGCACGTCGCTGGCATCCTGGGATGTGCGGCATATGTCGGATGTGGGGATACGGTTCGGGAAAGGCTTGCAGCTCACGAACATTGTGAAAGATATCGCGCATGACCTCCAGAAGGGGCGCTGCTACATTCCGGAGAGCATGCTGGATGACGTGGGCCTTACGCCGCGCGACCTGCTGGATCAGCGCAATCTGCCACGATTCCGGCCTGTCCTGAGCAGGCTGGTCCGCATGGCTACGGAGCATCTCGATCAGGGGTGGATGTATACGATGGCGATCCCGCGCCGTGAAATGCGCTTGAGGCTGTCATGCATGTGGCCGATCCTGTCGGCCGGCGAATCGCTCAAGCTGGTCCTGCAGTCGCCTGAGCTGCTGAATCCCGCCGTGAAAGTGAAAATCCCGCGCAGCAGGGTCTATCAAATCCTGGCCCTGACGACCTTCACCGGCGCCTGCGGCTATGTCGGAACGGCCTATTGGGGCAGGCTGAGGAAGCAGATTGCCTAAGCGGGTGTCTACTTCTTCTGCGGCTCCAGAATCTTCTCGCCTTTTTTAAACACCGCGAAGATCGCTTGTGAAGGACAGGCGTCCAGGCAGAGGCGGCAGCCTTCCAGGCAGCGGGAGGGATCGAATTTATAGGGCGGCGTCGAGAGCCAGGCGCTGGTCGGGCAGATGGGAATGCAGATGCCGTTGTGCAGGCAACGGTCCGGATGACGGACGAGGTGATCGCGGATGACCATCATAGGCTTGACTCCTTCGAAGAGACCTTGGGAGAAGATCTCAAACATGTTTTTATTGGGAAGACTGCTCACTTCCACTCCTTCACAAGGGCTTTCAACCGGTCTTTGAGCTCAGGGATCTGTTCGAGATTATTCTCGATCGCCCCGATGATTTTGTCCGCTCTGGCCGACAGGAGCGCATCCTTGTCCTGCTTGGCCAGCCGATCATACTCCAGATAGGCTGCCGGGTGTTTGGGTTCAAGGTAAGTGCGGGCATCGATGAGGGCCTGGCCAAACTCCCAGGCCTCCGGCGCCAGGGGCGGCACGATGGTAAATGAACCGTCGGTGAAGACGAGCACTGCGGCGCCCTGTTTGCCCGTTAAGGCGACTACTGCCTGAACGGCTTTGCCCTCGCAGGCCTTCCAGTCCAGGGTGAGTCCTGGAAATTGTTTAGTGAAGGCCACCTTTTCCTGGTTGGCTTTCCACTTTTCTTCAACAGCCATATTGCCCGTCTATCGTGTTATTGGGACAACGGTGGGAGTTTCGCCGGCGCCGGATGGTCGGGCATGAGCAGTCTGCTGACGACTTCGCCCTTCATCACGTGGCGCTCCATGATCTCTTTGACGTCGGCTTCCGATTTGACGGTGTACCAGACACCTTCGGGGTAAATCACCACGCTGGGTCCTTCGGCGCACCGGTCCAGGCAGCCGGCTTTGTTGGCGCGGACCGTGTTCTTCAAATCCAGCCGTTTCGTTTCCTGCTTGAAGACGTCGTGCAACGTTTGCGAGCCCAGCTTTGAACAGCTGCCACGCGGATCATCGGCGGATCGCTGGTTGGTGCAGACGAAAATATGACGTTTGAATCCTGGCATGGGGGTGGTCCTATACGGGCATCGTGGCGGTGTTCAGTCGTTCCATCAGCAACTGGACCTCGCCGATGTTAAGAAACGGAGATTGGCCGGGCTGAGCATCCAGGATGGTGCGGATTTCACGCAGCCGGAGAAATGCGCGGCGAAA
>OMJA01000110.1 GCA_900299245.1 Nitrospiraceae bacterium
AGCAGCCACACTTCCCGACCGGCTCTGCACCTGGTGCAAGGTACCGATGAAGAAGCGCCTGGTCGGCGGCGCCCAATTCGTCCACTACACCTGCCCGAAATGCGTGTTTCAGCATACGACCAGGCTGGGCCCGAAGCTCCCCCCGGTCAAACACTAAAGCCCTCTCGGTCTCTCCGCAGCAAACCTTAAGCAGCTCCCGGCCCGCCCCTCTTCCTTCATTTCCGGGATTCCGCTAGAGTGCCGGCTGTGACGGACCTCCGGCAATCATCGCGCTATCTCAGCCTGTCGGGCGCAGGCCTGCTCCTGCTGGCCGCCCTCTCCGCCTGCCACACCGTTCCGACCAAGACCTACGAGATTCGCCAGCGGGCCTTCACATATCAACCGGCCTCATTGGTCCGGGACTATCAGGAAGAGTACGCCTATATCGAGCAACGCAGGAATACCGTGGCCAACGGCGCATCCAACGGCGTCGCCGACCATGTCCCGATGGTCTTGCAGGTGCCCCCGCATCTCACCGGCCTGGCGTTCTCCGGCGGCGGCATCCGCTCCGCCACTTTCCACCTGGGGGTGCTGCAATCGCTGCACGATATGCAGCGCCTTCCGAGCATCGACTACCTGAGCACCGTCTCTGGAGGATCCTACATTGCAGGCTGGATGCTCGCGCATTTGGGCCAGGAGCAGGACGACGCCTACGGCAACCTGGTCCAGACGATGGACCAGGGGAAACTCCTCGATCCCCATCAGGACTTCATCGCCCATCTGCGGCACCATTCCGGCTTTATTAAGGAGGGCGGGTTCTGGGAAGGGCCGAAGCTCATGTGGGGCTATGCCTGGCGGCTGCTTCCCTATTACCTCTGGGATCTGGTCCTGCACATCAAAACGCCGCCGGAAATCGGGAACGAGCTGCATCTGTTCACGCCCTATGAAGACCGGATCCAGCTGACCTACCTGCGCGGGAAGCATGAGACTCCGCTGGTCCGGCTGAACCGGAAGGACGCCGATGCGCCCTACCTGATCATCAACGGCAACCTGGTCAACCGGGGCCGTCCCAGAGCCTATGACGGCGAATCGAACCGTCCCTACCGGGACAACTACAACTTCGAGTTCACCCGCGACTACACCGGCTCCGACGGCCTGGGCTACATCCAGAGCGCCGGATTCGGGCTGCCCGTGGTCGAAGCCCAGACCGAGGACGGCAAGCCGGCCTGGTTCAACCCGAAAAAAGTCGTGGTGGAGGATCCGACCGAAGGCACCTGCCACAAGCCGAGACCGGAACGGATCCGGGCGGACTCCTGCGTGCGCCTCTCCCAGGCCATGACTGCCTCGGGCGCGGGATTAGACCTGGATAGCCTGCTCGAGGAATGGTACCGGAACGACGTGGCCCGCCTGCTGTTCCGGTTCGGCACCGCCCCGTTCAATATCAACAACGAATATCAGACCTGGAACTATGCCCGCCGGTTCAATACCCCCGTCACCACCGTCTGGGATTATTTCCTGATGATGACCATTCAGCGGATCTGGCCGGATACGAAAAGCCGGTGGATCGAGATCACCGACGGCTCGTTCTATGACAACCTGGGCGTCCAGACCCTCTTACGCCGCCAGGTCAGCCACATTATTGTCGGCGATGCTACCCTGGACACCACCTGGCAATACGACTACCTGCATAATTTACAGAAGCGGATGAAGAGCTACTTCGGCGAAGGCGTCGAATGGTGCGGCGAGATTCCGGAGGAACACGAGATCGTCTGGTACCGTCGCTTCTGGGTCAAGCGCCCTGACGGCACCCCGACCGTCCTTCACTACCTGAAGCCCTATGCCTACAACTCGACGCTCTTCAAAAAGAACCCGTCATTGGCTGCGCCTGGGAAAATCTTCGTCAGCGCCGATCCGGAAAGCGGCCGCCCGCTGGCCGAAGCACCGCTGGCCAGTCCTCCCACGAACCCGACCCATCTGGACGGCAACCGGCTCCTCGCGATGATCAGCGACGACCTGGCCCGCGAACGGGCGCATCTGGCCATCAAGAAGGTGACGAAGATCGTCGAGGCGCCGGAGGGGAAGGAGTTTCCGCAGACGAGTACGGTATTTCAGTGGTATGCACTGGAGGAATTCGAAGCCTACCGGCACCTGGGCTATCTGATGGGCTGGGCGTATCTCTCGAAGCTGGAATTGTCCGAAGCGGAACTCACCCCCGCAGGCGCTTGCCGCAAACTGTAGCGATCAACCCCTAGCGGCGGGAAAAACTATTCTGCACGTGGTCATCGAGAATATGAGCCAGCCGCTCACGATCCTCCAAACTGATCGCGGTGATCGTCGCGCCGAACTTCGGGGACCGCACATGGACGACCTGGAGACCGCAATTCAACGTCCGCCCGTTATCCAGCTCGATCACCAACTGGAGCGCATCCCCGTTCTTCACGAAGAGGCGGCTCTCGATCTTGACGCCGGTCTCACTGACATCCAGCACTTTGCACGGCACCGACAGCGACCCTCGCTGCAAGCGGCCAGCACGGCTCACCTCGACGCGCGACCTTTTTCGTTTGAAACCCATAGCATCGGCCCTCCTACGCTGGAAGCATAGCAAGAGGCATGACGACGCCCAAGAAAATTACCGAATAGCGCTAGAGCCTGTCGCCGAGGAGGGACCGGATCTCTTCCATCCGCTTCCGGTTGACGCCGAAGTCGCCGTAGCCGGTCCGTGAAGCAGAGCGGAAGTGAATGGTCTTGCTCTCGTCATCGAAGAGAAACTCGACATCATCGACAAAACGCAGCAGCAGGCTGGTGAATTCGTAGTGCAGGCAGGCCTCGTCTTCCTCGACGAGCCTGGTGCGCGGCATGGCCTGAACAACGGCCTTGAGCGACTCCTTCGCCTCAGCCCGCGACTTGCGGTACCGAAACGGCGCGATGGCATGGCCTTCGTCCGTGGCTTGGGTGGAGACACAATTGGGGCTGGAGGGACAGAGCGTTAATTGCTTCATGATACAAGCATTCTCATATGTACTTTCTTAACATATCTTATTTCTTTCCCCTATCATCAAAAACACTGAGCTGACTCTTCGCTTTCACCAACTTCTTAACGGCTTTTATCGGCAATGCGCCGTGGTCGACCCACAAAATCTCAGCACCATCTTCGATCTCTTCATACACAGGCATTAACATAGAAATTCCGGAGAACCTCCACTCTCCACCTTTTGTCTTTGAAAGATTTCCCAGCCGACCAAACTTTAGTGCCTTTCGATACGCTTGATCTCGATTACTTGCGCATATCAGTCGTGTATTCTCCCACACCAGACAACGGCTGTTCGGGGTAAGCTTCTTCTGGCGATTGGAGACCCACTGTGCAACCTCAGTGAATACCCACCAATCAGTATGATTCTTGTTTCTGAGAGGAATTTTCTTTCCCTTGCCCATCACCTTGCCTCCAGATAACGCTGCCAGAAAAGCGTTGACTATACTCAAATCACCCCCCCACTTCTCGCATCCACAGTTCCACCACCAATACCGCATCGGCGGGAATCAGATCCGGAATGCCTTTGTCTCGATAAGCCAAGTGGGGGCTGATGCGGACTTTTCGATAGCCGCCGGCTTTCATGCCGAGTAGCGCATGCTCGATCCCGGCGATGGCCTGACGCTGGCCGAGTACGATCGTGTGGTCGATGAACGTAACGCCGGCAACGACCCGGATCATCTCCTTTGGAATCTGCTTGGCCTGAATGTCGTTGAGCGGGACTTCGTCGCCCTGGTTCAGAAAAATTCTGGTGTTGTAGACGACTCGATCGCCCTTCTCGGCCTGCCGGCCTTCCCCTTCCCGTTCTTCCAGCAACTTGAGTCCACTCAGGCGTTTCATCAGTACGATAGCGTCTTCAGCGCGGTCGGTTGCTCGTTCCGTTGCTCGACCTGGACCGAGACGCGCCCGACGATGCGGCCGTCTTCCGTTTCGACGTCCACGCGCCAGTCGCCGGGATCGAGCCGCTGCTTGAAAGTATAGGCGCGATAGCCGCCCTCACGGCCGCCTGAAATCTTGATGGGAATCCTGTCGGCATGGGTGAAGGGCTTGCTGCTGTTCGAACGGAAATACCAATGGTGATAGACCGTCGTGTCCAGCGCGACCGGCGCGAAGACGGCGGTGAAGCAATAGATTGGCTCGTCGGCGGGGAAGGGATTCTCCGACCGCTTCCAGACTTCGTACCATTTCCGGTCGTAAGTCAGGAGAAACTGATCCCCCTGCCGCTGCACTTCACGATAGATGCCGCCGAACTTCATCGA